>CAZUCY010000072.1:0-17910 GCA_964618785.1 uncultured Ignavibacteriaceae bacterium
AATGCTTAATAGAAGAATTGAATTTAAAGTCCAGTAGTCGGCAGTTTAATATTTTTTTGATAAGGGATCACAAATATGTGATTCCTTATTTTGTAAAGTGAGAAGGCGCCAAGCACTGCCTATAAATAAAAGAATTTAGCTAAAAAGCATTATTTTTTATAGCTATGGTGATTAGTATTTAAGGCTTTTGCAAAAAGTAGGTTGTGTTGGATTAATACTTATAGAAATAATAAGAGTACGTGGGTATTATTTGCGGTTTATTGCGTACAGGCACTGGCCCCCTGCTTGAAAATTGCCCACTAAAAATCTAAATAAAATAATAAATTCTCTATAATGACTTATAAATAAGAAATTGAATACTTTATTTGATAGACTTAAACAGAAATATGCATCACTACCGTGTATGTTATATTTAGCATGACAGACTCTTGCAGCACAGATATCAATCAACAATTAAATCTATCAACTAACTTATGACGAAAACCTATTATAGATTTCCTATGGGGAAAAGTTTTTAATAAATATTAAAATTTTTAATAACTGACTATCAAATATATTATAAGCCTTTCAAGTTGCATTGAATTCCAATGTAAAAATAACCGTTTTCTATAGTACGGCGTAATAAAAAACATCCTCTTAACTTCAATATAAAGAATTTTTGTTTCATACACTAACCCCGTAAAATGGTACGCGGTCCTACATTCGCAATTAAATTCAAGTTATAGTTATTTTGTATTAAGCAGGTTTTTCAGACTATAAAGGAATCAGATAAACAACAAACATAACCGACCTATATTGATGGCTGACTACTTATTATAATAATTTACGAGTATTTATTAATGCTGAACAGTTAAAGCAGACAATTTTAAAGAAAATGTTAAACAAGGATTTTAATATGTAATAAATTCATTAATAATTATTTTTTATCTACTGCAATTAAAAAATCCTATTGCTTTTTTGCAATGTATCAAGCCCTATTCGATTTGACAAGTCTGTTCATTTTAAAGACCATGTTTCATTTATTAGCCATATAAAATATACATTATTTCCAACGTGGATAGATAATATAATCAATTACTTAACACGGTAATAATTACCGGTAATATTTATATTTAAGTTTTTTAATTCAATAAAATGCTTTATTTACAATAAAATCAAAATAAAAATTTTTGGCATGTTTTTTACTCTAAATATATAGTAAAAATGGATGTCGTAAAAATAACAACACCATGTAAAAAAATAAATTGCTTAAACCATGATAATATTTTACAAAGAAATGAGGAGTTTTAAAAATGGGTCAACAACAAATTCTTTTAATCGTTCTTGGCGTTATAATAGTTGGTATTGCTATAGTAGTCGGGATAAACTTATTTAACGCAAATTCTATTTCGAGTGACAGAGATGCTATAGTTAGCGATCTTAATAATTTAGCTGCTATAGCCCATGAATATTATAGTAAACCTACAGCAATGGGCGGCGGCGGACAATCATTCGCCAGTTTTACCATGCCTACTGGTTTATCATCAAATGCAAATGGTTCATATAGTATTTCGACAGCTGGATCAGCCACAGGAATTCAATTTACAAGTGTAGGAACTCAAATAGTTTCGGGTTCTAATTATGTTACAGAGACTATGAATGTTAAAGTTCCACCTTTAGTAGACTCTGTTGCTGTTGTTTATTAATATTTTGTTAAAATAAATTGACGTTCCACCAAAACTTTTTTTATAGAATGATCTGAGAGCTACTTCTTTAGCTCTCCGGTTAACAAAGCATTTGTAATTTTGTTTTTGATTTTTTTACCGGAAGATATTTCTATTCGATATTATTATAGGATGGGCAGATAAGCTCTTTAACCTTGACCAGCCTTCTATGATCATATCGAAGGACAGACCAATAAGCTTGATTGGAAACCGATGGGTAAAGTTTTTCCCAAAGCATAGCATTTCCTTCATCCTGATGATCGGAATGAAACATAATTATTACACTCAATTGTTGTTAACACAGTAAATTATAAAGTGAACTTGCATGTGTCTTTATTACAATTTATGATTGGTTATAATTTTTAATTATTTGTCAGAGTCTAAAAGTATTCCCACAAATTCATCCAAAGCTTTTATAGTATGCAGCAATATTTTTTTAACTTTGGATTAAAAATTTGATATTGAAGAAATACGAACTCTCTGAGTTCGAGAGTTCGAACCTTCGGCTAGACGTGTACCCCCGAGAGGATTCGAACCTCCGACCAAAAGTTTAGGAAACTTCTGCTCTGTCCATACTGAGCTACGGGGGCATAATAGTTTATTTATTTACTCCAATCAAATGTTTAGTCCTGAATGCTTTCGGAATGCTCTGTCTCTACCATAGCAGACTGTCGCAAATTGCCCCAACTTTTAAGTCGGGGCAATTAAAAATATGTTTTGTTATTCAACAGCCTGAATAGGTTGACAAACATACTGAACGGCAAAAAACAATACAAATCAGGAAGTACATGAACAAATCTAATTTTTATGTATCCATTGTAAAAATAGTTAACTTTTATCTTTTCTGAAAGGGGAAATAGCTAAAAGGATAAAACGAAATTATTGTTTTTAAATAATAACGTTATGGAACTAAATTTTCGGGTTTTTTAAAGTCTTTTATCCAATCTTCATGCGGATATAATGCCGGCACGGCAAGAATCTTTCCTCCGAATCCTATATATCTAAAAGTAAGCATTTCTATTGGGGTAACTTTCAGATCATTCAGCCTATCCAGGTATAACTTTACGTTTTGTTCTTCCGCCACCCTGGCAATATATTTATTAAGAGCGTCCCTTTTAGATTTTGCAAGCAGCATATCCCGGGCGGCCTGGATACTATTTGCAACTGTTGTTTGAGATATTGGAATCTTTTTATCTATCACTCTGAAAATTGTAAAAACACTATCAATATAGACAGGTCCGTAAATACTTCCGTTTTTTAATTCAGCTAGGACTGCGCCAAGTTCGCCAAGCTGAGAAGCAAACACCCAGGCTGAACCGGTAGTATCTGCTGTATTCTCTTTAATTTTATTTAGTTTATTCAATTCTTCAGCGGCTTCATCAATATTCTTTATGCGAAATATTTGAAGTTGCAGCTTGACTTCTTTTAAGACTTCATCTTTATGGTTTTCAAAAAAATCAGTTACCTGCTGGGGGGTAACTTTTACAGTATCGGTAATCTGCTCTGCCAATTTAGTAGATCGGAAAGCATCAAGAAACAATTGAACATTATATTTAACTTCGCCGGAGTTTTCAAGTCCCAGCTTTAAGGCTCGTTGTTCAAGGAAATAGTTTTGTGCAATAAATCTTAATGAAGAATGTAAAGATTCCGTAATTACGGCTAAAGTAGTATCCTTTGGTGCAAATCCGGACAGCGGAAGTTGATCGAATATGTATTCCAAGTTCAATTCCCCGCCTTCAAACAGCATTATATTAGATGAAAGCTGAGAATTGAATTTATTTTTTAACATCATAATTTCGAGCGAATTTAAATAATAATAAGGTTCATAGCTTGGCGGATGATGAGTTGAAATTAGTTCTTTTATTGAATATACAAGCGGTCTGAATATATCATAATTTATTTTTACATCAATACCCTTCATTACAGACAATAAATATTTATAACCAAGTTCTATTTCTTTGCGTCCTTCTATTATTTTACGAACCAACTCCGCCCTGTCAACAAACGACGCACCGGTAAATTTTTTATTAAGACCCTTGTATAAAATTTTAAATATCACCCATCCATCATCTGTGAATGTAGGTTTTGAAACAAAACCTGAATCATAGCCGAAGAATGATTTTTCAATTTTTTCGCTTGATTCACCATATCCGATTTGAAGAGTATCATGGTTAACATGCAAGCTGTCAACGACCCGGTAAATATTACTATTGTACTTTCCGTTAACTGTTTTAAAAAATATTTTTGCATCAGAACTATCAGGCATATAAAATGCATCCACCACATAATAATAACTTGATAATTTTATACCACCCGATATTTCAAACTTACTTATTTTTACCTTTGGCAATACTTCTATTCTATATAAAGCATCTCTAAGAAATATGCTTTCCATTTGTTTTTTAATTTGTTCTTCACCCTGGAATGTCTGCTGCGCTGCTGCCGAATTTGATAAAAGCTTTTCAGCAACCATCGATTGAAGAAAACCCCGTTTAGCATCGTAAAGGTTATCGTTAAGATCTTTTCCCGGGTATACGGTCAGCTCGAATCTATTTTCAAAATCGTCACCGGTAATGGGCATTCCGTTTACAACCGCCAAAGTATCATTCTCTTCAAAACCAAGTGAATCTGAGAAAGGAATTACAATAGATAAAGTTATAACTAAAATTATGAAAATGAGCGGTTTTGATTTCATCAATAGTACTTTCGCTTATAATAAAATAATTAGCCGGGTTACTAAGAAAACACTTAATAACCCGGCGTATTGATTTAATAATTTACTATAAGGACAAATGTTGTTATTTCATCAGGAGCATCTTTTTAGCTTCAGAGAACTGACCTGCTTGTAAACGATAAAAATAAACGCCGCTTGCAAGTCTTGAAGCATTAAAATTAGCTATGTAAGAGCCTGCTTTCTGGAATCCCTGGAAAACTGTCGCAACTTCCTGACCAAGTATATTGTATATTTTCAGAGTCACATTACCACTGTTAGGAAGATCGTAGCTAATGTTAGTACTCGGGTTGAATGGATTCGGATAATTCTGGCTCAACATATACTTTTTGGGCAATAAATTAGTTTTCTGTTGAACGACGCCAGTTGCCTGATCTCCAAACTTATTGACAACAACAGCATGACCACCGCTAAGATTTAAATTGAGAGTATGATTTAATGCATACGCTGCTTCATTATCCATATAAGAAGCGCCGCCATTTAAGGTATCTACACCACTAAAATCAGCTCCGTATTTATAGAACACCGGTGATATTGAACCTGCTGGAAATACTAAAATAACAGAATAAATTCCATCATTAGCTGTTACATCACCATGGGCAGCAGAGCCATCATCATATAATTTAATTAATGCGCCGCCGGAAACAGTATCCGAAAACAGCCAATTAGAGGGCCATGTTAATGGAGAAACGCTTCCGCCAATCCATACACTCTTTAATCCTGTAATTAAAGAATTATGATACTTCTCACGAGCGCCATTCATATTAACCTGGAATGTAATTGTATCTGCTCCAGTAGATGTTCCTCCAAGTATAATAACCGGCGCTATAGGACCAACCGTGGTATCTGCCGAAGGGAAAATCAAAACACGATTGTTGGCAATATTTTCCCATCCGGTATTAGCAAAATTACTTTGGGGGTCACAATGATATTTCCAATTTATTGTAGAACCGACAGTTCCGGTAAATGAAAGAGTAACTTTAAACAAAGCCGGGTTTGACAGATCCTGCGTTAAATTAGCGCCGGGACCCCAATTCAAAGGAGGTGTATCTCCTCTAACTTCGATCGAATCTACAGCAGGATTATAACCATTGTTCAATAAAGAGGTCATATCAGCTTCAAATGTTATATTGACTGTGGCTATAGTTCCTGTAGAACTTTTATCGCTAAAATAAACAAGCGGTATTATCTGATTTGCAGCCGTAGTTATACTGTCGGAACGATTGTTACCGCTGGCAGTATTTTCCCATTGATCACCTTGTCCTGGAACGAGAACAACAAATTTATAATTAATTTTTCCTCCCTGTGCTAAAAAATCGGCTGTCTTTAATGAATCTGCCGGAAATGGAATTGTAAGAGTATATATAGAATCATTTGCCTTACTCGGTGACAGTAAAAAATAAGCACCGCTCCAATTGCCTTGTCCCAGATAGCTTTCAAAATCCCCTCTGACAACTACGCTATCTTGTGCAGGAATAAAATTCCCAAGCTGCATTTGTATACCCATATCCACCTGGAACATTACACTATCGACAGAAGAATTAGCAAAAATCTTGCTAAACGGCAAAGCCATTAAGACAATAAATGCTAATGCAGTAATTCGTTTTAACATAACCTAGCTCCTTTTTTTGTAATTAATTTATGAATTATATAGCCCTGAATAATTCCCGAACTCTTTTTCAGATATCACCTCCTTAAAGAAAGATATAGCATCACTTAATGCAATTTTAGGAAAATAATTTTTAAATTTGTAATAAATCATAATCTTTTAAATAATTAAAGACTTATAGACAGAGCAAATTTTTGAATATTTTCCAATCTGCCGTAGTTTTCATATGCATAATCAACCTTTAATGAAAGGTTATAGTTAATATCGTAAGAAAAGCCGAACCCAAAAGTTAAACCTTCTTCGCTATCGGGTGTTCCAAGTGATTTATAACCTGCACGTAAAAAAATAGTTTTATTCCAGACATATTGAGCGCCTATATTTACACTTTGTCCATTATCACTTGGATGAAGAGCATCAATAGCAAGGGTAATTATGTTATCTTCAAGATTTAATACATCCATAGCCAAACCAATTCTGAAAAGTAATGGAAGCGGAAAGCTGTCAGTATAATATTGAGCGGGAATGTCCGGATTACTGCCTGCTACTGTTGCGTCAGGATCGTGAGTAATATAAAGGTCCTCCCCCGACATCTTCATATCGGTACCAAAATTAGCCATTTCCATGCCGATTTTTAAGTTGTTAAAAGGAGTAATATAAAGAAGCCCTGCATCCAGCGCCCAGCCGGTTGCGGATTCACGCCAGATACTCTGGTTAATCATTTTAACAGTACCGCCAATAGAAAATCTGTCGGTCAAATTACGCGCATACGTTAAACCAATCGCCAGGTCTAATGCGCTCCATTTCTCGCCCGTTCCATCAGGAGCATTTACAGTAGTAACATCTTCGGTCCCATAGTCAAGGTCGGTTATACTTACACCAATTGCATTATCCTGATCAAGAGCAACGACTCCGGCAAAATAATTATAGCTTGTTCCGACTAAATAATCAGTATGCTCAATAAGTACTTGCGTTTTCCCTGTCCTGGATATTCCAGCGGGATTCCAGTATAATGCAGAAGGATCGCTGGCGACGGCAGTAAAAGCACCACCCATCCCAATTGCCTCGGGACCTGCGCCAATACCAAGAAACGGTGCAGCAGTAGTACCGACCATATTTTGCCCGTAAATATTCCCAATTAAAAGTACAAATGTAATAAACAATAAAAATTTCTTCATAAAAACCTCTTACTTGATAATAGCAAGTTTGCCAAATTTTTGACCTACACCCGGAGCATCGACCATATAGAAATAGACACCATATGCTACATCAAGATTAGCAGATGTAGTTAAATCCCAGTCTAAAGAGCCGTCATCAATTGCCTGACCGGGGGGCATTACCAGTTTGCGTACCAGTTCTCCACGTACCGTATAAATATAAATACTACAGGACCTGGGTAAATGAATAAATGAAATTTTTCGTGTGCCTCTTCCTGTTGTAATTCCAATAGGCAGTTTAGGCTCCTGACTTGTCGCAGCTAAATAAGGATTTGGTACTGCACGAATTTTATCCAATTGATTCTTAGCAAGGTTATTCTGAACTGTCGCACTTGTAGTTGTAATCTGGAGGACATCGGAATTAGTAAATGGTTTTGTCACTCTCATCTTTAATGTATCACCTGCTGTCGGATTATAACTTGCAGAATCCGCACCAAAAACCTGCAGAAGCCAGGTCATTATTGTAGTATCTTTTCCTGTAGATGTTTTGGTATTCTGAAGGAAAATTATCCTGTCCAATGAAGAGAATTTTCCCATAATCCCGGCGTCAAGATAAGCATAACTTACTTTAGCACCTGTCAAAGCATCATACACTCTAAAGTTAGATTTTGTCTTGGCAATTTGATAAGGGCTACCATTATAAGTTACGGTTAACGCAGTTGAAGTATCGGCAGCGGCGCTGGTTGCGTCAAAGACAATATTATAATCCCGTGGATAAGCAACGCCTTGCTGCTTTACACCTGATAAGCTAAATGCATTAAATGAAATTAAATAATCTTTTTTAGGATGTACGGTGTTCCAACCGGAATTAGCCGTATCAAATATTACGGTCCAGGCATTATCAACCGTTAAATACATACCATCAAAGACATATTGATCATCACTGCCCGGTTGAGGATTTGACGATAACGGCACTGTAATCAAAGTATCAATTAAATTTGGGTTTGTATAATTAATTACCGAAAATGCTGTTGTAACAGGGACAAAATTCTGAATGGCGGAGGCAAATTTTACCTGATAAGTTTTATTTCCAACCAAAGGAGGATTTACTACGTGCAGATAAACATCCCCGGTACCAAAAAGCAATGTACCCGGCGCCGGGCCTAACAGGCTAGGCGCATTTGGTCCTACATAACCAGCAACAACGGAGCGCGGAGTAACAAAGGCAGTATTTACATCCCTTTGAACCGCTCCGCTTGCGCTAACAGTAATAAATTTTGGATCTTCCGCCGGATAAATATTGCTGTTTGCATCTCCTGAAGTAAAAGCAGTTACTGCATAGAAATAACCCTGCCCATTCTGTAGGTTATTATCAACATAGGTATGAGTCAAACCGGAGTTGCTGCCCAAATAAAATCTTGGTAATTCTGCCAGGTCCTCCGTTACAGGGATAAAGTATCCCGAAATACTGTCTTTAAGATCAAAAGTAGCAATAGGAGCTCCGCCGCCTTCAGTAAAACCGGCATCGGTCGAACGGTATATGTTATAACCCTCAAAAGAAGTATAAGCTTCGGCTTTATTATCCCAAATTAAAGTTACTTGTTTGTCGCCCGGAACGGCAGTAAGCGCCGGTTTTGGAGGGGGTTTAAGAAAATCATAATTAGCATTATATATTTTTTGTGCAATCTGCTTATTTTTAAATGCATGAGAGCTATCCTGACCAAAAACAAGAGCTAATGAAAACCTCTCAGTACGATTGGGCAGCAGAGGGAAGTAACCCGAAGCATAAATAAAGTCGCCATCCTGAGGTTGATTGGGAATAACATCAAAGTAACCCGGCTCCATTCTATTCCAGAGAGTTTCATTATTATTCATAGGCGGAGATTGAGTTTGATTAAAAAAGTTAAAGCTTGTCAAACCAATCTGATCTGACTCTACAACATCGGTTGCATCAAAATGCGGCTCACCCGCAGTTGGGATGCCGTCGCCTTCTCCTGCATCATGCGTTCCGGCAATTCCATCGGCGCCGACATCATCTTTTGCCGGATTCCAGTCGCCATTTTCATCACCTGACCAGTGGGTTTTAATAGTACCGGGATATTTACCCGTTGTTGCATCCGGCTGTTGAGTATAATCCGGGACCCACCCTGCGGTAATCTGCCCGGGACCGCTGTCTCTGCGCTCATCAATAAGTGTATTGCTCATTCCGCCGCCGGTAAAATAATTTCTATAAGCCAAAGGTCTGAGTTCTTCTTTTAATATAATGCCGGTACTTGATTGGAATACTCTTTCAAAATGTATATTACGGTTTTCGTCAATCAAACCATTAAGATTATCATCAAGACCATTGTTAACAATTTCCGATAATGTAACCCCGTCATAAATTTTATAAGGCTGACCGAGAGAATATACTGTAACAGTATCATAAATAGATTTCAACAATGTATCTAGAGAAACAACAGTTCTGTTATAAGTAGTAGGGTCAATTAAAATTATTTTATTTGCAGGCCAATTTGCGTTAGTACCTGCATCATTTCTATGAAGTGTGCGGGTTGCAGTATATGAATTCAGCTGTGAATTATATGCAAAATCACCGGATTGAAAAGTGGGGCTGCTTGGATCCTCTGCATCATTATCATTATCAATAGCATCAAAACCGTTGCCGGGGCTTTCCAGGTAAGCATATCCTGCATAACCAATATTTGTACGAGCTCCGGATATTACTGTGGTAAGAGAAATCCATAAAGGATCGGCGGTCTTATCGTCACTGTCCCAAGTATAAGTTAAATTATTATTTAAATCGAAATAGCCTAAATCATCATTGCAATCGACATAATTCAAACCAACATCACCGACGCACCCTCCTACAATCTCGCCGAAATCTACTTTATTATAGTTAGTAGTTCCTATGTTGGTAATATCATACAGGAAGAAGAGTACATCCTGCGCCTGAATTTGCGCCCACTGCATTCCTCTTACTCTAGTGACAAGCCCCATTCCGTTGCGTGTAGTATCTGTAGAATCAGGATGAAACAAATAATTTGTTCTTTCCTGAGGGTTAGTATCCTGAGCATCATCCATAACAAAATAACTTTCCTCATCAGCCCTAATAACGCCTTCGCCAAAATATCCATCCCAAACCGCTTTACCGGTAGTATCAATCCAATTAGGATGATCAGCCCATGAAGAGGGCCAGGTAGATGAGAGTTGACTCATTGCAACAGTATCCTGGCTTAGATTTACATAACCAGGTTCAGGCTCCCACCCTTGAAAGTGCCCATCTATGGGGTCGACCTTTGCCGCTTGTCCCGATCTGGGCCCGGGTGAGATTGTTACAGAATGCAATGTATCCGGGATACCATCACCATTATAGTCTTTTATGGGAATCTCGATTCCAACCAAAGGCGTAACATCTCCAATATATCCATCCTGAGTTGCCGGGTATGGCCAGTCTCCTCTAACATCATTCGGATTAGTTCCAGCAATTGAGCCATCACTTCTAAAAGAAATAGCTATCCTGTTGCCGTTATGAATTCCGAATCTTGTATATAAACTTTTACCACGATTCGTTTTTGCCCATGGAATTAAAAGGTCCTGCTGTCCAAAGGTAAATTCCGAGATTATGAAAATTAAAGTTAGAAGTAAAATTTTTCTCATATTATTAACTCGCATCTTTAAAATGATATTGATGATCCGAATTCAATTTTTCTTGGATCGGAATAAAAAGTAGGGTTGGTATACCAATCTTGAATTGTAGCTACCTTCTGCGGCGGATTTACCCGTATCTGCTGCTGCTCTGCAACAGACCAATCAGGCTGTCCTGTATCAGAATATACCTGAGTTGCATTCTTTGTATCCAGGAGATTGTTAACACGCAGGAAAACGGATAAAGTAGTAGAGGCGCCGAATTTGAAATCTTTATATATACGAAAATCAAGATCATAAGTTGCCGGCATAACCTCTGAATTATAAATCAAATTGCCTACGCTGACAGTTAATTGCGGCGTATATGGTTGTCCGCTTCCATACTGAAATATGAAACTTCCACCCCAATTTGCCGGATTTGTATAATTGAATGAAAAATTAACAGTATGTGTTTGATCCCAATTTAAGGGAATAAGTTCGGTTTGAGCCTGCTTACCACTGTTCAACAAATTATATGCCTGTGTGGGATCAGATTCATCTCCTTTAGCAATCTGGTAAGTATAATCCAAAGCAGCAGAAATTCCGCTGCCGAATCTTTTAGTGATTGAAACAACAACACCGCGAACAAACCCATAATCGGAATTAACATATTCACTATATATATCGGAACCGCCGAAAACATACATATATTCATTTAATGTACCGGCAAGATTCCGGATATCTCTAAAGTATGCAGTAACATCAACTGCAATATCATCTGTTAATTGCTGCTGTAGACCAAGCTCGCCGCTTGTAGTTTGTTCCGGTTCCAAGTTCGGATTACCGATTATTCCAAGGTAGTTACTGCCGCCAGACACAGGAAGTTTATACCCGGGATTTTCATATAATCTTTCGAAATCAGGTATCTGGAAAAACAGACCGTAAGAGAAATGCACTACTCCACGCTCAGTGATAGGAAATGCGATTCCTAATCTCGGGCTTAACTGCCATTTATTTGATGCGTTTTTATACCAATAAGTCATTCTTTTAGCAACTGCTTCATCATGCGTTCCGCCGGGAGCAACAATACTATCCTGATTCTGAGGCTCTAAGGGAAGATAGACATTCGGGTCAGCCGGATCGGAAAGGACCTGTCCATCAGGATGAAACCAGTCAAAACGCAATCCTAGGTTAACGATTAATGAATTGTATTCCATTTTATCCTGGGCATAATAAGAAAACTGCATTGGCTTATGCTCATAAAATAAGTTATCCTGACTTTCAATAGAAGGGATTACAACCGGGCCTTCCAAAAAAGGGTATCCATCAGTTACAGGATCCCTGTTATTGTCTACATCGGACATGTGTAGATTAATATCGTGTAAGAATAATTTATATTCATTAAACAAAAATCCGGTTTTGAATTCATGATTTTGAGTTATCTGGCTGGTAAAGTCAAATTTTATAACATAGGTATCGGTATTATGAACATTATTAGCCATGTTAGTTCCGCCTGTTAAGAAAGTGCTTTCCGGCGCTTCCAACAATTTTGAATTTACATAATTCTGATTAAAAGGATCATGTCTTGTAAACAGATCAGATAAAGAATAATTACTGGTATCAAGATATTCACGATAATCTCTAAAAAAGTATGAAAGCCCTAAAGTAATATAAGTTTTGCTGCTTAGAGTATTTGTTACCGTAACAGTATTCAGATAACCTTTTTTAAAATTACTCAGTTCTCCGTCCGGATTATATTTATAAGAAAAGTCATAATCTTTTCCGCGGCTGTTATCCAGAATATAATCATAAGAAATTTTGAAATCGGAAGATAACTTATATGTAAGTTTACCTTGCATATAGGCTTCCATAAACGGAGCCATTGGTACTATTTCATTATTACCTGTTTTCTGTATTATCCAGTCATTTTCATTAGCAGCAGTAGTATTGGAAATATCCCATGTATTAAATTTTCTCTGACCGTAAAGATCGCCCGCATTATAATAATAACGTGCATCGGCGTAATAAGTAAGTTTATCGCTTACAATGGGACCACCCAAAGATCCTTCAAGCCATTGGGTTGACAAAGGTCTTATTGTCTGGAGTCCAGAAAAGACACCATAATCATTAGTAACGTAGCTGCCAGCATAGGCAGTGAGCATACCATGTATTTCGTTCCCGCCTGACTTAGTTGCAATATTAACAATACCACTCATAGCCTGCCCGTACTCCGCATTGAAGGCACCTGTAACAAGCTGCATTTCCTGAACTGAATTTTTATTAATATCGACCACCGTAGAGCCGTCATAAGAATCGGTAACAGGTACACCGTCAATCCAATAAGATACTTCGCCTTTCCTGCCGCCTCTAAAATGCAGGTCGCCGTTTTGATCTTTCACAATACCAGCCTGAAGCTGAAGAATATCCTGCATATTGGTAACCGGCAGAGATTGAATGTCCTGATTGTTAATAACAGCAGTAGATGAAGTCAAATCTTTTTGGATTAGAGGCTTCTCGGCGGTTATTACAACAGCTTCAACCTGAACGGCAGATTCTTTTAAGGAAAATTCTTCTCTCGTTGTAAAGTCAATTGACACACGAACATTCTGCAAATCAATTGTTTGGTAGCCGACTGATGAAACTCTTACAGTATAAACTCCGGGAGCTACATCTAATATCGTATAATTACCATCAAGATCAGTAGCTGCCCCTATTGTAGTATTAACCAATATAATATTGGCGCCAATTACCGGTTCTTTACTTCCGGCATCAACTACTTTTCCGGCTATTTTACCGGTTTGCGAAAAGGCTTTGGCAGATAGTATTACTGAAAGAATTAATATAGGAAAAAAATGTAGCCAAATTCTCATGTATCCCTCCGGGATGTAAAATTTTTTTCATGCGAGTTATCTTTTTAATTTGAACAGGTCCATTTGTCCGGTAGAATTTTGAATTTCATTCAAACCTATTTTGTTATTTAACCGAACCAAAAGTAATTTTTTTTATCCTATTTGATGCAGGATTTAATATCTTATTTTAATACAGATGTTGAAGATCACTTATTTAGCTAATTCCGGACTTAAAGACTAAGGTTGTTTAGTACTTTATAAAATGTAGAGGAAAACCATGTATAATAAACTATGTATTTAATATCGTCTAAACCACTACCTAAACGTAGGTATTTTAAAACCTTTCCTTCGTATTTTCATTATAATCCTATCTAAATAGATAGGAAATAATTTTAAACTATTTAATATTATAATCTTTCTAATTAAATAAGATTTTCCTTGAAAGCTTTGACAACAGCTTCAGATTGTGAATGTACATGAAGCTTCCTGTATATATTTCTAAAATGGAACCTGACTGTATCAATACTTATGGAAAGTGAATCGGCAATAGCTTTGAAACTATTTCCTTCTGCCAAACCGCTCAATATCTCTTTTTCCCGAGGCGTCAATATATTAGGAGAATCAACAGAAGCGGATTGTTTTTTTTGCTGAAAAAAATCAATAACTTTTCTTACAATATGTGAGCTCATAGGGGCACCCCCGTGGTAAGCTTCATATATTGCTTCAAGTAATTTTGAGGGAGGTGTCTTTTTTACAAGATATCCGCATGCACCCGCACATAGAGCATCAAAGATTAAGTCATTTTCTTCATACACAGTAAGCACTAAGATATTTAATTCGGGAAGAATTGTTTTAGCTTGTTTAATACCTTCAATACCATTCATACCAGGAAGGCTAATATCCATTAATAAGACATCAGGTTTGAGTTTTGCTAAATTTTTGAGCATAGATTCGCATTTCGGGTACAAAGCAATACATCCAAAACCTTCTGTTCCGTCAATCAAAATTTTTAACCCTTCGCGGATCGTATCATTATCCTCAACAACAATTACTTTAATCATTTAAAATCTCTATATCAATTTAGAACTGTCGGTAAAAACTTTTAACGTATATTCTATCAAAAGTAATTTCTCTCACAAATCATTTTTACGGCGCTGTTAAATCTATTGCTTAAAAGCCCATCAAACCACTACATAATCAGAGGTATTTTTTAGATATAAAGTTGAATTCGGACAGCGATACCACCTAAATGGGTAGAGTTTTATCCGATGACTTAATTGATACTAATTGTCTTGAAGAGTTGAATTGGGAAATTAGAAGGGAATGGATCTTAGCTATATAATACCTTCTTTGAGGGCTTTAGCAACAGCTTCCGATTGAGAATGTACATGCAGTTTCTTATATATATTTCTAAAATGAAATCTTACAGTTTCTATACTGATAAATAATGAGTCAGCAATTGTTTTAAAACTTTTTCCTTCAACTAAACCGCTAAGAATTTCACGTTCTCTGGGAGTGAGAATGCTTTGTTGTTTTTGCGGAGAGAATTGTTTTTTCTGTTGGAAAAAATCAATCACTTTTCTGGCTATATTAGCGCTCATAGGTGAGCCTCCTTGATGAGCTTCCTGAATAGCTTCAAGTAACTTAGACGGAGGAGTCTTTTTTACAAGATAGCCGCATGCGCCTGCACACAAAGCATCGAAGACAAGATCATTTTCTTCGTAAACAGTAAGGACAAGTATAGTAAGTTCAGGTAAGATTAATTTGGCTTTTTTAATTCCTTCTATACCGTTCATCCCGGGTAAACCAAGATCCATTAAAAGAACATCAGGATTTATTTTTTCAAGGGTTTTAAGCATTACATCACACCGCGAGTAAGCAGCAATGCACATGTATCCTTCTGTACCGTCAATTAATATTTTTAATCCTTCACGGATTGCGTCATTGTCTTCAACAACCATAACATTTATCATATAAAATCTCCATCCATAGAAGCAATATAAAAAATTTTATCATTACTTTCTCATACAAGTTTATGCAACTAACAAAAAACCCCTTTCCTATAAAATATTGCCGACAAACTGGATTGTAGTTCCTTCCCCCTCTTTTGAATATATATTCATAATCCCGCCTATTGCTTTAGCCCTCCGCTGAATATTACTTAGACCATTTCCGTCATACTCACAATTTGCATTAAACCCCTTACCGTTATCTTTAAGTATCATTTCTAAGTGCTTACCTTTTACAAAAGCATCTAAAGAAATTTCCGTACAGCCGCTATGGGTTATACAATTGTTTATCCCTTCCTTAAATATGAGATACAAATGCTGGCGATGTTCCATTGATAAAGAAACTTTTTCCAACGTCTTTAAATTTTCCGATCTAAAAGAGATACTAGCGTAAGAAGACAGTTCCGTATATGTATCCCGAAGTCTTAGAATTAAATCATAAAGGGAATCTCTTTTAGGATTAACAAGCCAAACTATATCGCTCATATTGTCGATTAAATTTCTTGAACTATCGCTTATCATTCTTAAACTTTTTGTTATATCCTCACTAACCGAATCTAATTTCTTTGAAATTACTTCGCTTAGAATAGAAATTTCCGTAAGGCTTGAGCCGATATTATCATGCAAATCGGCAGCAAGCTTAATCCGAAATCTTTCAATATCAAGTAAATGCCTAACTCTGTAAATAATTATAAAAGCAATAAGGCTTACCAAAGTAATGACCGTAATAATAATAAACCACCATGTTCTCCAGAAAGGAGGAAGGATAATAATTTTTATTGAAGCACCGTTATGGTTCCATATACCGTCATTATTAGAGCCATTGACTTTAAATAAATACTCACCGGGATCCAGATTTGTATAAGTTACAAACCGCCTGCTACCGGATTGTATCCAATATTTATCAAACCCTTCCATCATATAAACATATTGGTTCTTGCCGGGGGCAGTAAAATCAAGAGCGGCAAATTCAAACGAAAAGACATTCTGGCTATAAGATAATTTTATTTCTTTAGTTTCGGTAATAGATTTTGTTAAAGGCGAACCTCCGCTATAAATTGATACGGGTTTATTAAAAATTTGAAATTGTGTTAATACAATTGGAGGAACATATAAATTATCCTTTAGGCTTGACGGATTGAATGCAGTAACTCCGTTTGTTCCTCCAAAAAAGAGTTCTCCATTATTACCTTTATAGCTTGCGCCCCAATAAAATTGGTTACCTTGCAGCCCGTCGCTTTCAAAATAATTTCTAAAAATTTTAGTTTTAGGATTAAATTTAGACAATCCATTATCAGTGCTTAACCACAAATTACCTTCGTCATCTCCAACTATGCAGTAAATAATATTGCTTGTTAGCCCATCTTTTATCGAATAATTAGTAAAATGTGCAGTTTTACTATCTAAGTATTGTTGATTTACCGGAAGTTTATTTAATCCGCCGCCGTAAGTACCAAACCATAAGGTTCCGTCTTTATCCTCATAAATGGAAATTACCCTATTATCGCTTAGGCTAAACAAGTTATCGGCTAAATGAATATAACGATTAAAAACTATTTTGTTAAAGGGAGGTCTATTGGGCACTTTTGAAAGGTCCAGTTTATTTAAACCATTCCAGGTGCCGACCCACAAATTACCATTCCTATCCTCCTTAATACAAGATTGAATCTGGTTATCACTTATACTATTAATATCCATTAAATTATTACTATAATGATAAAACTTCCCGCTTTTTCTATCAAGTAAATTTAACCCTATCCCTGTGCCAATCCAAAATCTGCCTTTTGAATCTTCATAAATGGCTTGAACGATATTGCTGCTTAAGCTAAACAGATCGTCAGCATTATGAGAGTAACAAATAAACTTATTTCCAGAAGAATTATCCAAGGAATTAATTAACTTGTTAAGACCACCGCCCCAAGTTCCAACCCAGAGCGTACCGGACTTATCTCTAAAAATTGAACTAACTGAATTATTTGATAAGCTGTAAGAATTATTTGCCTGATGAAGGAAATGAGTAAATTTATTATTTTTTGCATCGAATTTATTTAATCCACCGCCCAAGGTACCTATCCACAATAAGCCCGAATTATCCTGATATATTGAACGTACAGTATTATAAGTTAAACTATTTTTATTATCCGGGTTATGCGTATAATGTTTAAATTTTATTCGTTCACGATCATATTTAATTATTCCGTCTTCAGCGGTGCCAACCCAAATCAAGCCGG
>CAZUCY010000073.1:0-17882 GCA_964618785.1 uncultured Ignavibacteriaceae bacterium
ACCTTCTCATTAATAATTGCATGTATTGTGAAAACACGTGAAAGATTTATGGGAATTGGGCAGGTGCTTACTATGCCTCTTTTCTTTGCAAGTAATGCCATATATCCGATAGCTATAATGCCGGATTGGCTTAAAGCAATTGCTCATTTTAATCCGCTTACTTATGAGGTCGACGCACTGCGTGCATTTATGATTAATGGCGGCACAAGTCTTTATGGATTGTCGTTTGATTTTGGAGCGCTGCTCTTATCAATGATAATTTTAACAGTTATTGCAACTGTCCTTTATCCTTCTGTCGCAAGATAAATGAATGATAATAATTGTTGAAGTGAAATTATTAATCGTTGAGCATTTTTGGTTGAAATATTTCTTCTTTAAATAAATATAAAAGGTATGCTTATGCCGCAGGAACTAAAAATTAATTTGGATAAAACTGCTATTGTTGTTATTGATTTACAGAAAGGCATTGCTTCTTTATCGGCTGAACCTCATCCGGCAAAGGAGGTCGTCGAAAATACGGCAAAGCTTTTAACCGCATTGCGTGAAAATAATATGCCTGTTTTTTTAGTGCATGTTACGCCCTCTCCTGACTTGAAAGATGCTTTGCATCCCATTACTGAAACAAGTTTTTCAAGGACTTCTTTTAACCCAGGCTGGAGCGACTACATGCCTGAGCTGAATATCCAGCCGACGGATTTTTTAATTACCAAACATCAATGGGGCGCTTTTTATGGTACCGACCTCGATCTTCAGTTGAGAAGAAGGGGAATGGATACTATAATTCTATGTGGTATTTCAACTAATTTCGGAGTGGAAAGCACGGCAAGGTTTGCTTATGAGTTTGGATACAATCAAATTCTTGTTGAGGATGCAATGTCTGCAATGACTAAAGAAGCTCATGAAGCTTCAGTCAAATATGTCTTTCCCCGGCTTGGATTAATTCGTTCAACTAATGAAGTTCTGGCTGCAATAAATTCCGCCAAATCAAATTGATCTGTATTGCAACTTAACGGAGAGATTCAATAAATTTTTCCTATTGCGGTTTAGGAAGTAATTACAGGATTAATTATCTCACCAATGCCCTTAATCCAAGTACATACAACATCTCCTGATTTAAGAAATACCGGAGGCGTTCTGCTGAATCCTACACCGCTTGGTGTTCCTGTTGCAATTATGTCCCCAGGTTCGAAGGTAAATGAGCGGGATAGTTGTGAAATTAATTCTGCAACACTAAAAATCATATTCTTTGTGCTATCTTGCTGAAGTATTACGCCGTTTACACTACACCCAAGCTCTAAATTCTGGGGATCGGAGATATCATCCTTTGTTGCTATAACCGGTCCCATAGGACAGAAAGTATCTAAAGATTTACCCCGGACCCATTGCTTGTCCGAAAATTGAATATCACGGGCGGATATATCATTTATAATTGTATAGCCAAATATATAATTAAATGCTTCTTCTTTTTCAATATTCTTAGCTCTTTTCCCGATGACAACTCCAAGCTCAGCTTCATAATCGACCTGTTGAGTAATTTCTAAGGGAATTATTATTGGATCAGTAGGACCGGTTATTGAATTGTTAAATTTTGTGAACACTAATGGAGATTTGGGAACCTCCATCTTGGATTCCTTTGCATGATCGAAATAATTCAAGCCTATAGCTACAATCTTTGAAGGATTTCTAAGCGGTGCATCGAGGGTTTTATGTGATAATTTAAAATCTTTATTTATTACTTTTACAGAATCTTCAAGTTTTTTCCATTCAGCTTCGCCGGCTTCAATAAATTCATGCAACTTGCCGGGAAAGCCTAATTTTGAAAATGGAATTATTCCGTTTTTAGAAATTACTATTGCGGATCCGTCTTTTAAAGTTGCAAATTTCATCTTATGTAAAGCAGAAAAATCTTATTTTGAACGATTACCTTTATATTCATATAATCCCGAATCAGTGGATAACCAGATGTTGCCGTATGAATCTTCAGCTATTCCGGTTAGACCGCTTATATTCAGCCCGGTGTTAGCGTTGTCAAAAAGAGTCGGTGATGCAGGCGAAGTAAACATTACTAAACCCTGATCAGTTCCGACCCACTTAACATTTTTGCTGTCAATAAAAATAGCTGTGGTCTTACTATATGTAGGAGTCGGATAATAGTTATGCCAGCTTGTACCATCAAAACAAGTTAAACCGTGACCAAGTTTATTATCCATGCCGTAGCCAATCCAAACTTCTCCTGTTGGTCCGGCGGCTATTGCCGCTATATTATTACTTTGTATTATTGAATTATCAGCAGAATAATAATGCCAGGTATTAGAAGATGCGTTTATTACTTCTATGCCGGAGTTTAATAATCCAGCCCAGATATTGTCATTATTATCTACGGCGGCAGCCACGATGTAATTAGTAAAAATGATATTGCTATTATCACCCAAACTTATCAAGTTCATTGTTTCGTTTTTCCAGTTCTTTACTCCGTTCGGTTGAAAAACTTCCATCAAACCACCCTGAGTTCCTATATACCAATTACTTTCTTTATCTACAGCAATAGTCTGCACATTATAATTTAATAAACTTGAATTCATAGAACCGAATTGCTTTAATATGGACCCATTATAAACGATAAACCCGCCGGGAGTGCCGAAAAGCAGGTCATTATTATTGTCAATAGTACTGCAATTAATTTGAAAGCTTAAAGAAGTATAATAGGTTTTCCAGTTTTTGCCGTCAAAACTTAAGAATCCATTGCCTGCGGAACCGGCATATACAACATTATTTTTGTCAACTGAAACGCAAGTCAGATTCTCATGCGGTATAGCGGAATTTAATTGAGTATAATCCTCCCAAAGAGTAGTATCAATAAGTAATTTATATACTGATGAATAATTTGAACTGCTTACCGATACAAGCTCGCTGTCATCCTGGTAATTCAGTATATGAAACCTGACATAGTAATTACCGGGTAAAATATTTTGTAAGGTATAAGGCGTAAAGTGTCCGGTACTGGAGTCATTAAGAAAAATTTCAGCTTTACTTGGTGTACTTGAACAGCTTATATTGCCAAGCATTAAGGAGTTCTTGGAATAATCAACGAAAATGGAGAGCCTTTTCCCATCAACAACATTTGCAGCAAAGGAACTATCCCTATATAAGTTTTTTTTCAAAGTAATACTATACGTCCCGGTTCCGAGCCACGTTAAACTATCCGGTGTAATTCTTCCTCTTTCCACATTATTTAAATAAATTTGGAAACCTTCTGGATTCGAGTTTAAAAAGATATATCCGTTTGGCGGCGGTGTATCCGGCGGAGTAACTGATACTTCTTTACTGCACGAATAGAAAACTATTATGGCTGTTAGCGTAATAAAAATTTTAATAATAATATTACATAAATATTTTATCATTAATAATGATTGTTATACCCTAAAGTGTCTAAATATTTATCATCAAACCTTAGATAATAATCGGTCCTTGAAAATGAGCCGAAAATTCCATAACCGCCTTGAATATTGGAATAATCCGGTGGGTCTATTATTACGGTAAAATCATTTACGCTGTTCTGAAGGGATGAATAATAGGTGGAAAGATTTTGATCGTATACAATTAGTTGAATATCAATTCCGACAATGTTGTAATTCAGCTTGTCCTGATCGTTAGCTGCGATCTCATTCAGCGCTGAACTGATTGTCGCTACATCAATATTAAAATAATTGATCGTAGTTGGACCCGGATAGATAGGCACGGAATTGCCATTTTGATTGGAATAAATTAATGGTACCTGGTGCTCTTGAAGTTCACTTGAACCTACTCTATAATATTCTATCATAATTTTAGGCTGATAAACAGTGCCTAATAATTGCCAGATAATGCTGATGTAATTTTTTCCGTCAACAGGCGGCACTATAATATCATTGTCAGCATTAAAAAAATTACCGGAGGAAACATCCGGTAAGGTAGTATTTGACTGGAGCAGTAAACCATTTGGTAATAAAGCCTGGATTTGGAGGTTTTGTCCGGGGTCGGGTTTTAAATTCCGGATGTAATAAAAGTGAACTGAATCTTTATAACCCGGAGTACTTATTGTTAAAGAACTATCGCGTAAAGTGTAAATAGTATCCTTGTACCAGATATTTACATCTGCCCCGGCGATAAATTTGTTTGATGTATCGGATGAGGGATTTATATCATTTGCGGGTCTGTAAGACCTGGTGATTGTTACATACTGAACTGAACTGTCGTTCCTCATAATTCCATTCAGGACATATCTTTGTCTGAATGGAGCATCAATGTTCAGGGAAGTTTCGCATGAAAATAACAGGAAAGCAGTGAGTATAGTATTTATCAGAAAAATAATTTTCATATTTCAATATCCAATGTTGCAGTTGGTAAAAATGGCAGCATATTTACTCTTTGCCCTGTTTGCCTGTTAAAATAGAAAATATTTTTACGATTATAAACATTTATTATACTAAAATCGAAACCGCACGCAAAATCCCAGATTGTAAACTTCTTTGTTATACTAAAATCGAGTCTATGATAATCGGGGAGCCGGGCAAGATTTTGATCGGCAAGAATTTGTATAGGCAGATATCCTGTATAAATTGACCAGTCCGAAAATAAATTGTCAAAATAAAATTTATCATAGTAACCCATATTTTGAGTAAACGGAAGTCCTGAGTCATATACCCAGATTATAGTTGTTTCCCATTTCTTTCCTAAATCGGCATTCAAAATTAAATTCAGCGCATTTCGAACGTCATAGCCTGGATAGTAAACCCAATTATTTAAGGTATTATAGCTCCAGCCTAATGTGTAAGAAGCTGTAAACTTTATGATATCTAAAGCGTAAATAAATTGAAATTCCCAGCCGTAAGATTCATTTGAGCCGGGTAGTAAATCGGGATCACTTGAAGTAAATTTATCTTCATTCAAAATAGGAATATTATGAAGAATTTTATAGTAACCTTGTATGTCTAACGAAAGATTTGGTGTGAATTCCGTTTTCATCCCTATAGTATAATGAATTGCGGATGACGGCTTTAAATAAGGCGGAGTTATTATCCATGGATCAAATAAAGAAATAACTTCATTTGGATCCGAAAGAGTAGTTACTTGCTGGGTATAAATTCCCCAGGCGGCTTTTAAAGAAACTTCCGGCAGCAATCTGTAAGTCAGATTGACCCTGGGGCTTAATTGCATCGAACTGCCTTCCGCCTGCGAGAGACCGGTTAAATCTAAATAGGTCCCTATATTTGCTCCAAAGTTTTCGAATCGCTGAAATTTATAAAGTGCATAAATACTCATATCTGCGCCATTAGACCCGATATTCGATACAGCCCCTAATGAATTTTCCAGGTACAATTTTGTATCAAGCGCTTTAGCATCCATCCCGACATCCATCTCATCTTTTGTATCATACACGTAAATAAAGCTGGAATTGAATGTAAGATCATTCACCTTGTTTGATTCCGGTTTAGCGCTGCTCAATTTTGGGTCTACTTCTCCGTCAAATTCGCTCCAATGTAAATCAATATTAAAAAATAAAGGTGAGTCCGTAATTTGCGACCACTTAAATGCGAAAAGATTATTATTCCAATCTATGTTTTGTGTAAGTGGATTGTCACTTGCAATTTTATCACCGCTTGAAAATCCTTCAATTACAATTTTAGAGCCTTTAATAAAATTCGGGTTTGCATAATTTAATTTATAAGATAAATCATAAAAATTTATCGGAACATCTTCATTATTAAGAAATTGCTGCAGAATTTCAGTAGAAAAACTTTTTCTGCCCGTAACTATAAATGAACCGTAAGGAATAGGCCCTTCTACTAATATTTTCCCGGATAGAAAACTGGCGCTGGCTTTAGCATCGAAGTTATTTTTATTACCATCTTTAGTAATTATATTCATCACAGAAGATAATCTGCCGTTATAATTAGCTGGAAAACCGCCCTTATAAAACTCTGCGCTATTTATCATGTCCGGGTCTATTACACTGAAAATACCAAACGCATGAAATGGGTTGTAAATTGTTGTGCCGTCCAAGAGGACAAGATTTTCATTACTATCACTGCCTCTTACATAATAACGTGCAGAAATATCGCTGGTTGACTGTACTCCGGGTATATATTGTAATGATCGGAAAATATCCGATTCTACACCGTTCGGTAATATTTCCAGTTCTTTTTCAGAAATACGCTGAAGCCCTATATCCGGTGTGTTCTTTTCTGTTATTCTCTCTCCTATGCGTTCAACGGGCTTAAGCAGAATGCTGGTTGGCGCAAGTTCAACCTTAATTGCCGTTGTGCTGTTTGCAGAAATAATCACCCGGATAATTTTCGTTGTATATCCGACGAATGAAACTATGACGTCATATCCTTTGTTTGCCGGTATGGAAGGAAGATAGAAGTAACCGTTGGAATTTGCGGAAGCGCCTATTTTTAATTCATTAATTACAATATTACTAAAGGGCAGCGCTTCGCCGTTTGTAGAATCAATAATTGAACCCCTTAATATCCCCTTACCTTGTGAATACAGGCAGTTAGTTAAAATTAAACTAATAAAAATAAATATATACAACGGATAAATATTTCGAAAATAATATTTAATCACCCGGATTCAGCCTTAAGATTATTAAATATAACCGACCTTAATAAAAATATATATTTTATTCGTAATAAAAATAAGAATTTATTTTTCAAAGTATTCATTTATAAAAAAATAACAATCCTTGTATGAAAATATTATATTAGCTTACATTAAAATAAACTTATTTCAATGAATTTAATCCTGAATCTTAATATCAAACAAATAAAAATAAAAATTATTATTTACGGATTCATTGTAATAAAACCTTAAAATTAATTTATTTAATTTTGAATAAGGAGAAACTTAAAATGTCCTTCAAAACTTTACCATGGCTTTTTGAAAATAGCGTTATGAAATATTCAGGAAATATATTAATGTGGGAAAAGACGGGTTCACAATATGATGGCACCTCCTACAATAGTATGAAAACACTTGTGTATAATTTTTCTGCAGGCTTAATACAATTAGGATTAAAATACGGTGAACGTGCTGCATTAATTTCCGAAGGTAGAAAATTTTGGGTAATGAGTGAAATGGGAATTCTCTATACAGGAGCAATAAATGTTCCGGTTTCAGTAAAGATAGATGAATTATCCGAGTTGAAATTCCGGCTTGCACATTCAGGATGTAAAATAGCCGTCGTATCGGAAACGCAGTTGCAAAAAATAAGGAAGATTAAGAATGATCTCCCTGACCTTGAGAAAGTTGTCGTATTGGATTCCGTGATAGACTTGGATGAGGATGAAATCATGGTTGATAATGTTTTAAAATCAGGGGAGGAATATTTAAAAAGTCATGCAAAAGAATTCGAAGATCGATGGCGTTCAATTAAGGAATCCGATTGCGCAAATATTTGTTATACTTCCGGAACAACCGCCGATCCTAAGGGTATAACGTTAAGCCATCGGAACTATACTGCAAACGTAGAGCAGGCTTCAAGTCTTTTACATATTCCTGAATATTATGTATCTCTTCTTATTTTACCGTGGGATCATGCTTTTGCTCATACCGGCGGAATCTATACTCTTATGTACAATGGAGCAAGTATGGCTTCTGTTCAAATAGGTAATTCAGCTTTGGAAACATTGAAAAATATACCTCAGAATATTAAGGAAGTCCAGCCGTCATTTTTACTCAGTGTCCCTTCATTGGCAAAGAACTTTAGAAAAAATATTGAAAAAGGCATCCGTCAAAAGGGTCCTAAAGTAGAAAAAATGTTTCAAAAAGCTTTAAAATTGGCTTATGCTTACAATAGAGACGGCTGGGACAAAGGTAAAGGGATTCAAAAATTAAAGAAGCCTCTTTATATTCTTTATGATAAAATATTTTTTAGCAAGATTCGAGAGAATTTTGGAGGACGCCTGGAGTTTTTTATCGGGGGCGGCGCTCTGCTTGATATTGAACTTCAGCGTTTTTTTTATGCAATAGGAATTCCCATGCTTCAGGGTTACGGGTTAACAGAAGCGGCTCCGGTGATTTCTGCAAATGTTCCTCAAAAACATAAACTTGGCTCCTCCGGAGCAATCGTATCTAATCTTCAAGTGAAAATTTGTGATGAGAATGGGAACGAGTTACCTGTTGGGGGAAAAGGCGAAATTGTTATAAAAGGGGAAAATGTGATGACAGGTTATTGGAAAAATGAGAAGGCAACTAATGATGCTATAAAAGATGGCTGGCTGTTTACAGGGGATTTAGGCTATTTAGATAGTGATGGTTTCTTGTACGTGCTCGGAAGAAATAAAAGTCTTTTAATAAGCAGTGACGGTGAAAAATACAGCCCCGAAGGAATTGAAGAAGCGATTACGGAACATTCAAAATTTATAGACCAAATAATGTTGTACAATAATCAATCCCCATATACAATTGCTCTTATAGTACTAAATAAAGAAGCAATTTTAAGGTGGCTTAATGAAAAAAAGCTTTCTTGCAGTGATCTTGAAGGACAGGAAAGCGCTTTACGGTTGATTGACTCCGATATAAATGAATTCCTCGATGGAGGAAAATTTGAAGGATTATTTCCTAAAAGATGGATTCCATCTGCTATTGCAATCTTAGGTGAAGGCTTTACGGAACAGAATCATTTTTTAAACAGTACATTAAAAATAGTCAGAGGGAAAATTACTGAGTTCTATAAGAATAGAATTGATTTTGCATTTACGCCGGATGGAAAGGCTATTTGCAATCATCAAAATCTGATGATAATAAGCAGGCTGAACAAATTGAACGAATAAATAGAGCGAATAGATTATTTCTGATGTGACGCTTAAATATAATAACATAATTATTCCAATAACTTTACGCGCCTCTTTTGTCAATCATTTCTAAAAATCAAAACCTGATAGGCTATTTGCTTGTAATTTAGCTCACACATATTACTTAATATTTATTAATAATTAAAGAAAACAGATACTAGTATTGTGGAAACGTAATTAATTTCTTATTTTTCGACTATTCAAGTAAAATAGTTGAATATACAGACGAAGTTTATGATTGATGCAATTTCAAATGAAAAGGTAAAAATAATTTTGCAGGCTGCTCGAAAGCGGTTTGCTCATTATGGATTTTCAAAAGTAACGATGGATGAAATAGCCGGAGATGTTGAGCTGGGGAAAGCTTCACTTTATTACTATTTCCCGACAAAGGAAGAGTTGTTTAAAGCTGTAATTTTTCAAGAGCAGACCGAATTTATAAAAAATGTTGAAGTCCTGTTGCAAAAGTCATTGCCTGCCGGAGAAAAATTGGAAGACTATGTTGGGATACGCTTAAAATTTTCACGCGAGCTTACCAATCTGGGTACTTTAAGCATTCACTCAGTGCTCGACTATAAATCTGTATTTAGAAAATTGTCTGAGGATCTTGAACAACAGGAATCAAACCTGCTAAAAATAATTATTGATGAAGGTAAAAATTCGGGCGAGTTTCGAAAAGATTTACCCGATGAACTGACAAATGTTTTTATTCATGTTCTTCAGGGCATAAAATTAAGGTTTATCCGGTTTTTAAAAGAGCAAAGACTGGAAGATGAAAATCAAATGAAATTGGAATCGGAGATGAAACTCGTTACTGCTGTTATTATAAACGGAATGAAAAATATATAGAAAAAATTTTTAAACAAGTACTTAAGAGGAAGATAAAAAATGAGCGCAGAAGACAGTCAAACAAATAATAGTAATGATGCGGATGAACCAATAGAAGAAGTGCCTCTTTTTAAAAAGAAGAAGGTTTTAATTCCATTGGTTTTACTGGTTTTAGCAATGGCAGCAGTTGTTTATTGGTACATTGGTACCCTGCAATATGCGTCGACAGATGACGCCTTTATTGATGCAAACAGGATGTCCATCAGTTCTAAAATTTTAGGACGAATTGTTAAGCTGAATGCGGATGAAGGCGATTCCGTGAAGGAAGGAGAACTGCTTGTCAGATTGGACACTGTCGATATTCTTGCTCAAATAAATCAGGCAAAAGCGTCTATAGACCTTTCAAAAGAAAGCATCAATCTTGCCAGAGTAAACGTAGAAAAAACGCAGGAAGATTTTTACAGGGCTCAAATACAATTCAAAGATAATGTTATACCAAAAGAACAGTTTGATCATGCGCAAAAAGCGCTTGAAGCCGCAAAAGCTGAATTGGACATTTCTCAATCCAAAGTTATGACGGCGGAAGCAGAGTTAAAAGTTCTTCAGACACAATTAGAAAACACTTCAATCTTTTCTCCTATGTATGGGGTAGTTGCTAAAAGATGGGTTTTAACCGGTGATGTTGTTCAAGCAGGACAGCCCATTTTAACTGTATATGATCAAAAAAATATATGGGTTACTGCAGAATTTGAGGAGACTAAACTCGGCTCTATTCATTTAGGCGATAAAGTGGATATTTCAGTCGATCCTTATCCTGATCAACAATTTGAGGGCAAAGTTTATCAGATCGGAACCAACACTGCCGCGGAGTTTTCTCTCATTCCGCCTTCGAATGCTTCCGGTAATTTCACAAAAGTTACTCAAAGAATACCAATTAAAATTTCTATTTATCCTTTTAATTCAGACAATCGGATTGTTCCTGCCGGGTCATTTAATCTATTGCCGGGTATGTCTGTCGAGGTTAAGATAAAGGTAAAATAAGAAATGGCTAAGTCGTTAAATGGTAATTCTGAAGGGCAGCCGCTTCAATTATCAAATATTCATTTGCATCCTTCTTACAAATGGTTCGTACTTGCAAATGTTATGTTCGGAACTTTTATGGCTGTTTTGGATGCGACTATAGTTAATGTAGGGCTTTCAAAAATGACCGCCGCTTTTGGAACAAGTGTAGATAAAATAGAATGGGTTCTGACAGCATATATGCTGGTATTTGCAGTAGTGCTCCCTTCTTCAGGCTGGGTCGCTGATCACTTCGGGTACAAAAAAACATATTTTTTAGGAATGTTCCTTTTTACATTAGGTTCGTTATTATGCAGCTTTTCATGGGATGAAAATGCTTTGATTGCATTCAGAGTAATTCAGGGCGCCGGAGCCGGTTTCATTATGCCTGTCGGTATGGCAATAATAACAAGGGAATTTCCTCCCGAGCAGAGAGGAATGGCTCTTGGTTTCTGGGGAATTGCCTCGGCTGCTTCTGTCTCTCTTGGCCCTATGATTGGCGGTTACCTGATTGATAATTTCAGCTGGCATGCAATATTTGATGTAAATGTGCCTGTCGGAATTCTTGGGCTGCTTGTTACTATAATTATACAACGGGAATATAAAACCGAACATGTAAGAAAATTCGATCTAATCGGTTTTATATCAATGACTATTTTTCTTACCGGTTTATTACTTGCACTTTCAGATGGTAATGCAGCATGGAATACAGGAGGATGGACTTCGGATTTTATACTTAGCTGTTTTGCAATCTCAATAATCGGTTTTGTTATTTTTATCATTACAGAACTTAATGTTGAGCACCCGATTGTTGAATTGAGACTTATGAAAGATTTAAATTTTACCATCGGCAATATAATGCTGTTCATTTTTGGAATGGGGCTTTTCGGAAGTACATTTTTATTGCCGTTATATTTACAAAATTCCTTAAATTATACGGCATTTCAGGCAGGCATTGTCTTTTTCCCGATAGGCATTATTCAAGCCGTAATGTCTCCTATTGCCGGATGGATGTCGGATAAAATAAATCCTAAGATTCCTTTGCTTTTAGGAATTACATGTACTGCCCTCAGTCTTTATTTATATTCATTCTTTTCTCTTACTACAGAGCATGGGCAAATAATGATACCCCTGTATATAAGAGGATTTGGTATGGGATTGATGTTCGTTCCTTTAACTACAATTACACTTCTTAATATCCCGAAATGGAAAATGGCGCAGGCATCGGGATTGCTTAATACAATAAGGCAGATCGGCGGCAGCTTTGGCGTTGCTTTACTCGGTAGTTTATTAACACGCAGAGTTATTTTTCACGTCCAGGCGTATAGCCAGGTAGTGAATTCAAACTCATCCGCATACCAAAATGTATTTTATAATCTTCAGTATTTTGTCCAGCATTCTGTCGGAGGAGTCGGTAAAGAAGTAGCAGCACGCGCTAATGCTTTAATAGTTCAAAACCTGACCAATCAGGCTTTTATCCAGGGAATAAACGATGATTTCCTGGTCGGTGCAATAATTACGGCAACACTTATAATTCCAATTTTCTTTATTGAGATTAGGAAAAAGAGAAAAAGTGAAAAAATTGAAATTATGGAATAGTTTTATAACCGGAGAAAAATTTATGAGAAAAAGATTTTTATGTTCAGCTCTTTTTATTACAATATTGCTTTTAAAACCCATTTATTCTCAGCAAGCTAATAGTGATTCTTTAACTATTAACGAGGCAATAAAGCAGACATTAAGTAACCAGCCTCTTATAACCCAGGCAATGGAACAGATTAATGCAGTTGATGCAAAGATAAAAGAACAAAAAAGCAGCTATTACCCGAGTGTTGAAAGTAATCTTTCGTACACATATGTCGGACCTTTAATTTCATTGACATTCCCCGGTTTGGGAAACTTTGATTTTAATACTTTGAATAATTATAACCTGAATGTTAATGCAAAACAAGTTCTTTATGATTTTGGCAGGAGAGATGCCGCTATGGAATTGATCAAATCATATAAACTTTCTGCAGAAGAAAAAGTTAATTTGATAAAATCTAATTTGGCTTTTCAAACAATTCAGGTTTTTTATACAATACTTTTTCTTGAGAAAAGCATTGATGTAAAGAACGAGCAGATAAATACATTAAATGAACATCTTGGAATTGCGAAGAAAAAAGTTGAAAGCGGATCTTCAACAGATTTTGATGTACTAACAACAGAAGTAAGAGTCGCTTCCGCCCAAAATGAATTGATAGATTTACAAAATGCGTTGGATAAAGGGAAAATATATCTGCGCAGTCTCTTGGGAAATGAAGGAGAACAGCCTGCAAATCCTTCCGGTAACTTTTTTATAACGATTCCCGAAATAAACGAAGCTTCTCTTATATCTAAGGCTTTTTTGCAGCGCCCTGAAATAAAATTAGCCGCAGAAAATGAAAGCAGCGCTAAAATCTCTACGCAGGTTGCAGGTTTGGGCAATAAGCCTACATTGTCGATCGGGTTAGGTTATGGTCTTGAAAACGGACTTTTCCCTGATTTAGATGTCTTGAGAGGCACCTGGTTTGCTGCTTTATCTGCTAATATTCCTATTTTTGACGGTTATAAAACAGATGCAAAGAAGGAAGAAGCTGAAGCCGAATTAAAATCAAGCAGTCAGGAGATATTTATACAAGAGCGCAAAATCAAAGCTGAAGTACAAAGCGCCGCCGCAGATTTGCAATCCAGTATGGATAAATTGAAAACAACGGAAGTGCAGGTTAAACATGCAACGGAAGCAGTAGCAAGAGCAGAATCTCAATACAGGGATGGTGTAATTACTAACCTTGATTTGATTGATGCCGATACGGCATTAGCTGAGGCAAAACTTCTTTATTTGCAGGTACTTTATAAAAATGTTGTGAATAAATATACTTTGGATCAGGTTGTAGGCGAAGTGGATTGGTAAATAAATTACTAAGAGAAACTCACTATTAAAGTGAGTTTCTCTTGAAATAATTTTATTTATTAAGGCTTAATGTTGTAACCTCAGCGGCAATTTTCCATGAACCATCGTCTTTTATCAGCGTAATATAACCTGATTCTTTTAACCTCGCATCAGTTATATCTACTTTTGCAGAAGCAATATTCCCTTCAACATCTACAGAGCTTACGTTTAAAGTTCTTATCCAGCCGCCTTTCTGACCATTTCTAACCAAATCAGCAAATTGCGCTGCAGTATAGTTATCAAGTTTGTTAGAAATTTGATTAAAAGTAAAAATATTTACACCCGGAAATACTGCTTTAGATAAAGCGCCTGTATCACGAGTATCAACACTTTTTACAAAATTTGTTATTACTTGTTCAACATCTTCTTTGTCATCTTTTTTCAAATAGTTTCCTCCGGCGAAAATTGATGAAGTTATAAATAAAACAGCTAAAAACGTCGAAACCAGTACTTTTTTCATTATTGCACCCATATAATATTTTTTTTGATTTATGGTTAATTGCTATTATAACCACTTAATTATTAATGCAAATTTATGGAATCTAGGACTAAAATAAAAAAGAATGGTAGAAGCGGAAATATTCTTGTATCAACGGTTTTTACCTTAGATATATTAAAAATTTGATCAAAGCAAAATAAGTAATATGTGAAGAACCTGATTCAATATCCTTATTTTCATTTGCTTCAAAGATTATATTATGTCCCATAAAAATTCCGGTACATATAACCCGGCATTCCTGCATCAGGAACTTTGGAAGCAGTATTTTTACGATACGGCGAGCAGTGCGGCAATGGCAGCGGGACAAAGGAATTTGCATGGAAAGTTGTCTTATTCAGAAGCATACAGGTTTGGAATTCCCATAGAAATTTATTATTATTCATACGATGAAATGGGAAGAGTGGAATGCAGGGTTATTGCAGACAAAGTCTCGTACCAGAAGAAGCTGACAGGTAAAGGTTATCAGTGAAACTTCGACTATATATTATTATCTGAAGGATCACTTGGGCAGTATAAAAATGACTGTTAATACAAGCGGAACAGTAGTTGGCTATGACAATTACTATCCTTACGGAATGCAGATGACCGGAAGAAGTTCTACTTCCTCTGAAGATGGCAGGTTTAAATTTACAGGGAAAGAGTTAGATGCAACTGACGGCTTGTATATAGTGATAGCGCTGTCATTATTACCCTTAATCTGAACCTTAATCTTAAGTGAATCGGAATAATAAAATTAGTAAATATGTTTTATTCGGTGTTTCATTTATGAGATTTATTAGAATAAAATTATAATTAAAATACTACTGCTATTTTAGTCATACCGATAAATGACATTTTCCGTAAGTCATTATAGATTGTCTCTGCTTTTATATATTCGGCATAATAACCACTAGATACACGGTTATTAATTCGATCTTGCCAATTCCATATGCACCTATATGTCCCTTTTTCTAATATTCCTTGATAAACAATTTTTAGAGTATCCTTATAATTAATTTTTAAATCATTTTCGATCTTTGAATATCCCAAAATGAATATAACAACATTCGATGAGTCGGGAATGCTAAACTCTATATAATTTATGGCGTCGTATGGATTTGGATACCTTGCCCTAACATAATAACCTTCATCGGCAACGCTATCTAATTTAGTTAAAGATTGAGTTTGGCTTAATGCGATAGCAGAAAAGAGACACAAGCTTAAAATGATTTTATTTATCATTGCCCTAGCCTATAAAATTGAGGGGAACTTGAAATGATCGGTAATTGTACATTATACTTGGTTTGGAAATCACTTATTTCTTTTTGATAATGTCAACTTATTTGTTCATTTGTATTGATTGTTACGGAAGCATTGGTGCCAATTCTATTTAAAAATTGTTGTTCACCTGCTTGATTTGTAATTACATAAATTGCTGAATGTGCGGGTTGTCTAGTTAAATTTACCCCATCTACACTTCCTTTTGTCGACCAAACTGCCACATCTCCTGTCTGAGCAGATGAGGTTGAATTTGGATTTCCAAGTTTACTGAATAGTTGATCACCGGGGATAGTTCCATTTTCAGATTCTGTTGCCCCTTTTGCAACACAAACAAAGCCATGATAATTTGAGCCATCAAAATTGGGATCAAAATTATTATTGGTGAGTACCTGGCTCGTTATATCGAATGTTGCATTAGACGAAATATCTTTAGATAAATCAACGCCATAAGTGCTAGAAAACTGGTCTGCTGTCATTCCAAGTTGAGTATACAATCCTTCATAAGTATCACCCTATTTATATGAAACGGAAATAGTTTTTTTATCCGGATCAAATGAAGATGACCACATTCCATTAGGATCTAAATATCTTAACGGATTATTCAAAGAATAATTATACGGGCTCCAACCCGGATATTTATTTCTCATCGGGTCAACGGATAGCCAATGAGCCGGCTGCTCCTGCCAGTATTCAGTTATATCTATTTTTGTATTGTTGGCTTGCAAATTATTTACTTCAGATACGTAAGGTATAAATTTAGGGTAACTATTTCCCTCGTCCTTTTCTTCCTGCGGAAACGCAAAAGAACCCGAAAGAAAAATAACAACAAAAATCATATAAAGAAATTTCATTTTCCCTCCTTTTGTTCTTTTATTTTTTCTGCATTAACTCTTTCTAAGTATTCATTTCTATCTTCTTTACTTTCCTGCTGATGGTCTATATTTATTTTTTTAATTCAGCCTTGAGTCTTTGGAAAGTAATTAAATAATCTAAATTAAAAAAACCTTCAAAACTAATCTTTGTTAAAAGAATAAATAATAATACTCTGGCAAAAAAAAAGTAGATTTGAAATATTAAATTCTATACTTTAGTCATACAAATTGGTGCGCCCTTTAATCCTATTAAAGAACAGACCAATTTGCCGGCGTTCTTTTAACATGGCTTTGCCAAAACTCGAAGCTATTTAATAAAACTATAATAATTATGTAATATAAGTTATTAATTAAATTTCGGGAGGAGTTATGCCTTTAAGAAAATTAAAAGAGTATCTTGACGGTAACAAAATAAAATATGTTACTATAAGTCATTCTTCTGCTTTTACAGCTCAGGAAATTGCGGCTTCGGCACATATTCCCGGAAAGAAACTTGCAAAAACAGTATTGATTAAAGTTGACGGCAAAATGGCAATGGCAGTCCTTCCAGCTTCAGATAAGGTCGATTTTGATTTATTGAAAGAAACAATTGGAAACGAAAATATTCGCCTGGCTTATGAACAGGAATTTATGGATAAATTTCCCGATTGTGAAATTGGAGCTATGCCGCCCTTTGGTAATTTATACGGCATTGAAGTTTATGTTGCAAAAAGTTTAACTGAAGATGAGGAAATTGCTTTTAATGCTTGTTCCCATTCAGAATTAATAAGGATGTCTTATAACGACTTTGAGAAATTAGTCAATCCAAAAATACTGGATTTTTCGTTTAAGTCGAAGTTGTAGATAAATAGCAGGATTTGTTTAAGAACTTTTTCTGAAGATGGTCTTTGGATAATTATATAATTATTTGAAATTTCATCTTTAATTTTATGTCCTGAACGCCATTCTTAACAATTTTCTTAGATTATAAGATATTTTTTTATAATTTTAAAGTTAAGATAGAAGTTATAACTATCACAATTTTTTTTATTTAACAAAATTATAGGCATTCTTTATGTTATCTGCAAAATTTAAATTCATTTTGTTAGTTATGGTTTTCCTTGCAGGGGTTTCAACTGTATCTTTTAGTAAAACAATAGGAAGCGGAGATGAAATTAATAAAAAAGATATGGATACAACCATTAGTCCCGCCGTTGATTTTTTTGAGTATGCAAACGGAACATGGTTGAAGAATACTGAAATACCGCCTGCATTTTCCGGTTGGGGATCATTTTATATCCTTAGAGATGATAATTTAAGCAGAATTCAAAGCATCTTGGCGGATGTTGAAAAAAAAACCGATCTTAAAAAAGGCAGCAGTGAACAGTTCGTTGGAGATTTTTATTTTACCGGAATGGATTCTGAAAATATAGAAAAACAAGGCTTCAAACCGATTGAAAAGGATTTGGATGCGGTAAATTCTATTAAAGGTCTTAAAGATTTCTATAAAGAATTAGTCAATATTCATCTTGGTTATTCAAACCCGCTTTTTGCTCTCGGATCAGGTCCTGATGCAAAAA
>CAZUCY010000074.1:0-17683 GCA_964618785.1 uncultured Ignavibacteriaceae bacterium
GAGCAATACGGACTATATGCAAGATTAAAATCTATTGTATAAACATAATTGGAATCATTATTGAAATCAAAATCTAAATACCTCCCTACGCCATAAGTTTCAGCCCCGGTGGTTTTATCAGTAAACCATATAGCATAATAAATGGAACCGTTTTTTGCCGTTCCTTCATAAACATTAATTTTATATTCAGTATTCTTATAATTAAACTTTACATATCCAAAACGGACAGCATTCCGTTCTTCCCCTTTTGTCCCGAATATTTTTATTGTATCCTTAATTCCATACCTAAAGAGCCTGCTGTTAAAAATAAAGCCGGGATCTACGTCATAATATTTCAACGGATGAAAGACGGCATTTTTATCCTGATTGAACGGCGACTCTGGATTGTTTTTCATAAAATCATCTTTATCTTTTCTCTGATTCTCGATATCCTGAATGTACCTTTTCTGTTCGGGGCTGATATTTTTTTGGCATGAAAGAAAATACAACGAACCAGGAATTAGCGCAAAAAGGATAAATACTTTCACCTGTGAAATACTATTAATCATTATCCTTTACTTTCTTTTTTAGTTCCTGCAGTTTGTTCAATGCTTCAAGCGGAGTAAGATTGTTAATTTCAATGTCGCCGATTTCACCCCTGAGTTTATCGTCACGAATTTCAAACATATTTATCTGATTATCTTTTTCCTGTTTTATCTTTTTTAATTTTTCCTTCTTTTCTTCATACGGAGTTAATTCTTTACTTTCCAGGTTGGCAAGAATTTCTTTTGCTCTTTTAGTTACAAACATTGGAAGTCCAGCCATTTGAGCTACCTGAATTCCATAGCTGTGGTCTGCTTTTCCTACACTTACTTTATGCAGGAAGAATACTTTATCATCATGCTCACGGACTTCAACTTTATAATTTTTTATCCTGGGGAACAATTCTGCCATTTCATTTAATTCGTGGTAATGAGTTGCAAAAAGTGTTTTTGCTGCAACCGCGGGATTTTCATGCAGGTACTCTGTCAATGCCCATGCGATTGAAATTCCGTCAAAAGTGCTTGTGCCCCTTCCTATTTCATCAAGAAGCACTAAGCTTTTTGGAGTTGCATTGTTTAAAATATTAGCTGCCTCCTGCATTTCAACAAGGAAAGTACTCTCACCTGCAGATATATTATCGCTTGCGCCCACTCTGGTAAAAATCCTGTCTACAATACCGATATGCGCTTCCTTCACCGGCACAAAAGATCCTATTTGCGCAAGAAGCACTATCAAGCCTACCTGCCTCAGGAAAACCGACTTCCCCGCCATATTAGGACCGGTTAAAATAATTATCTGATCGTCTTCATTTTCCAGATGGCAGCTATTGGCAGTATATTTTTCACCCGGAGGCAGAATCCTTTCCACAACGGGATGTCTGCCTTCAATAATTACAAGCTTTGTGTCGCTGCTTAATTCAGGCTTTACATAATTATACTGTTCTGCACATTCCGCAAAAGAGATGAAACAATCGAGCATAGCAATAAGCCTGGCATTTTGCTGTATCATACCGGCTTCGGAAGCAACTGTTAATCTTACTTCATTAAATAGCTGAGATTCCAGCTCGTAAATTTTTTCTTCCGCATTAAGAATTTTTTCCTCGTATGTTTTAAGTTCGGGAGTTAAATATCTTTCTGCATTTACCAGAGTCTGCTTGCGGATATAATCGTCCGGTATTTTATCCTTATTTGCATGACTAATTTCAATGTAATACCCGAACACTTTATTAAAATTTACTTTTAATGACGGTATGCCGGTTCTTTCTCTTTCGGATTTTTGAAGATTAGCAATCCAGCCTTTTCCGTTAAGAGATATATCACGCAGTTCATCCAGCTCGGGGCTGAAGCCTTTCTTAATTATTCCGCCTTCGGAAACATTAAGCGGAGGCATGTCCACAATTGAATTCTGAATTTTATCAACAAGTCTGTCAAGCGGCGTAAGTTCTTTAGAAATCTGAGAAAGAGTCTTTACCTGCGCCTGGTTTAAGAATGATTTTATTTTCGGAATTTTCTGCAGTGAAGTCTTAATGGCTATAATTTCCCTTGGGTTTGCCCTGCCTGTACAAACCTTTGAAATTAATCTTTCAAGATCTCCCACTTCTTTTAATTCAATAATTAGATTTTTTCTAAGGGACTTATTTTTTACAAGTTCATCAACGCTATCCTGCCGCTTTAAGATCATATCTAATTTTCTAAGAGGAGCGGTAATCCATTTTTTTAATAACCTGGCGCCCATAGCGGTTTCAGTTTTATCAAGAATTGAAATAAGCGAACCTTCCCTGCCGCCGTCGTGCATTGAAAATGTAATTTCAAGATTCCGTTTAGTTGAATAATCAAGCGCCATATACTCGGAAGGATTATAAGCGGATACTTTGCTTAAATGAGAAAGATTTTCTTTTTGTGTTTCCTGCAGGTAACTTAAAATAGCGCCTGAAGCAATAATACCCGCATAGAAATTGTCTATTCCGAAGCCTTTAAGATTGACGGTTTTGAACTGCATAACGAGCAATTCTTTGGCGTACTCAAAATTAAATATCCAGTCATCTACTTTTGTAACCCTGATAGACTGGTTTATTTTATTGACGAGTGCGGTCAACCGGTCTTTATCTCTTTTTTGTACCAATAGTTCCGAGGGCGAAATCATTTCAATTTGCTGCTGAATCAGGGATTCAATAACTTCATATGCATAAAATTCTCCCGTTGAAACATCGGAAAAAGAAATACCGGCAATGTCTTCTTTAAGGCACACCGACATAAGGTAATTATTTTTTTTATGATCAAGCAGTTTATCTGAAAAAGCAACACCGGGGGTAACTACTTCAATCACCTCCCTTTTTACAATTCCTTTAGCAAACTTAGGGTTCTCCATTTGTTCACAAACAGCAACACGATAGCCGGCTCGTACAAGCTTAGGCAGGTATGTATCCAGGGCATGATGGGGGAACCCTGCGAGCGGGACTTCACCTGCAGCGCCGTTTGCACGTTTTGTTAATGTTATTCCTAAAACTTTTGAAGCTATTTTAGCATCTTCTTCAAAAGTCTCAAAAAAGTCGCCCATCCTGAAAAGTAAAACAGTATCCGGATGTTCGGCTTTAATCTTGCTGTATTGTGACATTAAAGGTGTTTGCATATAGAAAACTTTTAAGTCGGGGCAATTAAAAAAAATATTTTTCATTATGCAGCACCCAGCTGAAGCATAAGAAATTAAAAAATAAAAATAGCTCAATACTGAAAGAATTTCAATTTTTTATAGCCGCTGCTTTAATAGATTTCTTAAATTATTATTTGTTTAGGTTAAAATTGAATTTCCATATATAGTTAAGTCCTTTTCTTTATCTGCCTGTGAACTTATAGATGGCGAGCCCAAAAGTAATAAAACAAATTTAATAATTCTGTCATTGGTGCGCTGTTTTTACTTGACTTTTTTTATTAATACATACAATGTGAAGAGTCCGTTGACGAAGTTGAGAGCGAAAAGCAGTGGTACCGGGAAAGAACTACAGGCAGGGGAGCTCCTAAAATTGGGAAATGAAATGTTAATGCAGCAATGTTTTATAAAAGAATTATTATCTTAAAAACACTCTGCAGAATCTTACTCAATTGCATAATATTAGCCAAAAACAAAATTATTCTTTGTAATTTAAAAGGTTATTGTTTAAAAGAAAACTGCCGGAATGAGGGATATTCCGGCAGCTTTGTGTGACTTTTTTGTGGAGGGGGGCTTTATGCTTAAAACTATTTTCTATTTTCACAATGTATTTAACAAATCTAATGCCAGGAAAAAAGTTTCAAATTTAGGCTAAAAAATAGCGCATCCTTCAATGCCGGATACATTTTTACCTGTAAAAGTTACATACTGGCTTACATTATTACTTATTCGTTTAATAATTTAATTGTTTAAAAGAAGGGCTGGCTGGTAATTGAGGAAAAACCAGCCAGTTGTGATGAATTTTGATGCGAGGAGTTTGCTTAAACTATTTTCTATTTCATAATTAATTAATCAAGTTACATGCCACTAATGTTTATTGAAATTTCGGGTTTTTTAATTTTATTTGTGTATAATTTTAAGATAGTTTCACATTCATGCTTGTTTTAAGACATAATCTTTTCCTTAGATTTGTTAAATTTGTTTTGCTAATTAAAATAATGGAGTAATAACAGTGCTTGATTTAAAGATAAATTCTGAAGTTGATTATGCAAGCGAGATTAAGCGGCTAAAGAAAGAGAATAATGCGATTATTCTTGCACATTTTTACCAGGAATCTGAAATTCAAGATATAGCTGATGTGGTTGGCGATAGCCTTGAGCTTTCCAGGAAGGCTAAATCTACTAATGCAGATGTCATTGTTTTTGCGGGCGTTCATTTTATGGCTGAAACTGCAAAAATATTAAATCCGGATAAGTTGGTACTTTTACCTGATTTAGCGGCTGGCTGTTCGTTAGCAGATAGTTGTCCCGCTCAGCTTTTTAAAACCTTTCATGAATTAAATCCGGATCATATAGCTATTACATATATAAACTGCTCGGCTGAAGTAAAGGCTTTGAGCGATATAATTTGTACATCAAGCAATGCTGAAAATATTATTAAGCGAATCCCGGAAGATCAGCCGATTTTATTTTCACCCGATAAAAACCTGGGCAATTATTTAATAAAAAAAACCGGTAGAAAAATGCTTCTTTGGGACGGTTCATGTATAGTTCACGAAACATTTAGCGAGAGGAAAATAATTGAGCTGAAAGTTCAGCACCCCGGAACAAAAATCATAGCCCATCCCGAATGTGAGGAAACAATTTTAAGACATGCGGATTTTATAGGTTCTACAAGCAAATTACTCCGGTTTATTGCCGAGGATAATGCAAAAAGCTATATAGTAGTTACAGAACCAGGAATTCTTCATCAGATGAGAAAATTAGCGCCGTGGAAAAATTTTATAGCGGCTCCGCCGGAAGCTAATTGCAGCTGCAATGAATGTCCATACATGAGATTAAATACACTGGAGAAGCTTTATTTGTGTATGCGTGATAAAACACCGCAGATAAATCTAAGTAAAGAAATAATGACGAAAGCTTTGCGACCAATTGAAAGAATGCTGCAAATGAGCCCGCCCGCTTAATTAAGCTTTTCTTAAAATTATCTTAAATGTTGTTCCTTCACCCGGAGCGGAAGTCTTAACAAAAATTTTACCCTGGTGGTACACTTCAATTATTCTCTTTGAAAGACTTAGCCCTAACCCCCAGCCTCTTCGCTTTGTACTGTATCCGGGTCGGAATACATCTTTTCGTCTTTTCAAATCTATTCCTTTCCCGTTGTCAACAACATCTATCTCAACATTTCTTTTTATAGCTTTAACAAATATATTTATTTTCCCTTCTTTTTGCTCAATTGCATCAAGAGCATTCTTAATCAGGTTTTCAATTACCCATTCAAAAAGTTCAGAGTTTAGTTCTGCGCTTGCACGCTTATCGCCGGAAATTGTAAGATCAATATTTCTGCCTGACTGGGGAAGCCTTCTCTGAAAATAATCAACAACTTTAACAATTTCTTCGAAAACAATTTTTTCTTTTCTCTCCGGTATTGCCCCGATCTTTGAAAAACGGTATGTGATTTTACTAAGCCTGTCTACATCATTATTTATTTCTTCGGCTATATCTATTACTTTATCGGGGTCTTTGTAACTTATTCTTAACATTTCCAGCCAGCCCATCAGACTGGATATAGGTGTCCCGAATTGATGCGCAGTTTCTTTTGCCATTCCAACCCAGATATTACTTTGTTCACTTCTCTTTATATTACTGAAGCCTATATAACCGAGAATAATAAATAAAGCGGCAATAAATATTTGCAGATAAGGATAGTATTTTAACTGAACAACTATATCTGAGTCGCCGTAATGTATTCTTTGTAAAATAATGGAATCTTTATAGGCTACTTCTATCGGTTTATGAATAGCGTCCATCTCTTTTATTTTTTGATTAAAAAACGCTTCAAGCTTTTTATTGGAAAGGGAAGTGTCATAACTGATATTCCTGATGTCTTTTATATCGGTTTTATTTTCTATAGTTATTTTGTTATCAGGTCCGCTGTTTATAAGCGGGAAGTCGATTGGCTTTAAAATATTTTCAAATAAAAAAGTAATATCAACTTCCGGTCGGGAGGTATTTGCAACATATTCTATTCCGTTGGCATAAAGCTGAACTATTTGCCTTTCGGTTATCTGGAGTTTATGTACAAGTTTTTGGGTATAAATAAGTGTGCCTACTGCAATCATGATTGCAGTTATAAGAAGCATAAATTTTAAGTTTATTGAAGTTGGACCGCCCGACATTTTCATCTGATGAATCCTCTTAATATTAAAATTTAACTAATCAACATAAAAAGTCTGCTGACGCTTCGGTCCGACGGAAATAATAGCTATTTTAATTTCCGCTTCACCGGAAATAAATTTTAAGTAATCTTTTGTCGCTTGTGGAAGTTCAGCGTAAGAAAGGCAATTTGATATATCTTTTTTCCAACCGGGAAGCGTTTTATAAACAGGTTTTACTTTGGATAACCTGTCCACATCCGTTGGAAAAGTTTTTAATGCTTTACCATCAAGCTCATAACCAACACATACTTTTATCCGGTCAAATTGACTTAATACATCAAGTTTAGTAATTGCTGCCGAGTCAAATCCATTTATCATTGCAGAATAACGGATAAGAGCAATATCAAGCCAGCCGCATCTTCTTGGTCTGCCGGTTGTTGCGCCATATTCAACGCCTATTTTTCGTAATAACTCTCCATCATTATCAAGTAATTCGGTTGGGAAAGGTCCGTTGCCTACTCTTGTTGTATAAGCTTTAACTATCCCTATTACAGAATCAATTTTTGTAGGCGGAATACCTGTGCCGGTGCATGCCCCGCCGGATGTTGGGCTTGATGAAGTAACATAAGGATAAGTTCCATAATCAACATCCAGCAGCGCTCCTTGCGCTCCTTCCAAAAGAATTGATTTACCTTCTGAAATAGCATTATTTAAATATACAGGAACGTCCTTTACATATTTATCTATAGCCCGGTCAAATTCTACATACTGCTTAATAATTTCTTCAACATTAAGCTCTGCGTGTTCGTAAACCTTTTTGAGAAGATTATTCTTCTCTATCAGGTTTTCTCTTATTTTTTCCTCCAGAACTTTTCTATTTAGGAGGTCAACTATTTTGATCCCTTTACGCGCATATTTATCTATATAGCAAGGTCCTATTCCTCTGCCGGTTGTTCCTATTTTATTACCGCCGCTTTCGTTAATGGAATCCAGCAGTTTATGATAAGGCATTATAAGGTGGGCATTGTGGCTGATAAATAGTCTTCCTTCAACTTTTATATCATTCTTTTCAAGCAATGATATTTCCTCTAAAAGCGCTGTGGGATCTATTACAACCCCGTTGCCGATAACACATATTACATTTTCCCTTAGAATACCCGAAGGAATAAGATGAAGAACAAATTTTTTATCTCCGATTTCAACAGTATGACCGGCATTAGCGCCGCCCTGGTACCGGGTTACTATTTCATATTTTTCACTTAATATATCAACAATTTTCCCTTTACCTTCGTCACCCCACTGACTTCCGACAAGAACAGTTACACTCATTAATTAACCTTAAAAGTTTATATTTTTATATCAAAAACAGGTTTTATTATGCTTAAACAAAATAAAAACTCCGAATCCAGGAATCCGGAGTTTTTAATTCCAACACATTTTATTTCTAAACTAATTGCCGAAACTTTTAACCGCTTCGTCTACAGTTTCATAAGATTCAAAAATCTGGCTTAACTTGGTAATTACTAATAAACTTTCAATTTTATCGGTTGTTCTGGCAAGTTTCAAATTTCCATCGCCTTTTTTCATTGTTGTGAGACCGGCGATAAGCATACCAAGTCCGGAGCTGTTCATAAATTTAACTTCTGAAAGGTCAACAATTGCGTTCTTCTTTCCTTCATCTAAAAGCTTATGAAGAAGTTCGTTAAATTCTTTGGCATCTTCACCGCCCATAACATTTCCTTTTAACTCTATAACTGCGGCATTATACTGCTCGTGATGTTTTAACTTCATAAATAACTCCCAAAATTTTGTTTACAATTTAATTAGATACAGCTATTTTTGCAAGAAAAAGTGCACTAAAATTGATTAACTTATAATCAAATATTCTCATTTTTTATATAAATGTAAATATCCGGCTGTCGTTTTATAGAATTTATGCTTTTTGGCACTTGAAATATAATAAATCAATTTATCATCTTCCGGCTATCCTTTATTTTTTACGCTAATCCGGATAAATTGTTACTAATAGAAAAAATGTCCCATGGCAAATAAACGCCGCTATTTCGGGGAACAAAAAATAAGGAGTTTCGTCTAAAAATATGAAAAACAAAAAGAATGACAAAGATTTGGCGATACCTCAAATTTTAAATTTGGACGATGATTTTTCACTGATTAAGAGATTCATTGAAGGCGATGAATCTGCTTTCAGCATTCTTGTTCAAAGGCATAAGGAAAAGATAAGAAATATTATTTACCTGACTCTGGGTAATCACGATCTTGTTGATGATATTGCCCAGGAAGTTCTTTTAACTATCTACAAAAACTTAAACAGATTTCGTTTTGAATCTCAATTTACTACATGGTTATATAGAATAACTATTAATAAATGTAAAGATCATTTAAGAAAAATAAATATCCGGCATATTTTTTTACCTATTAGAGATTCTGAAGAAGAAATTGGTTATGAGCAGTCTCCTGAAACTTCCGATGTGAAAGAAATTGTTCATAAAGCAATAGCCAAACTTCCCGGTAAGCTGCGAATTCCTCTTTTACTGAAGGATATTGAAGGACTTAGTTATCAGGAGATTGCCGAATCGGTACAATGTGAAATAGGCACGGTAAAGTCAAGAATTTTTAGAGCAAGAGAAAGTTTAAAGATTTTATTGAAGCCCTATGAGCAGGAGCTATTATGATGAAATATTTTTTTAAATCTAATTACCGTGCAGGCGGTAAATATGAGCTTCTTTCTGCATATCTCGATAATGAACTTTCCGATGAAGATGTAAAAACTTTAGAAGCAGAATTACAGTTTTCAAAAGAACTTCAGGATAAGCTGGCTGAATTAAAAAAAATAAAACAACTTACTGTTTCCTCAATAAAACCGGTTCGGGAAAATCCTTTTTTTGAAACCCGGCTGGCAGCATCATTAAAAACTAAAAATCACCCATATTATAAGGTTAAAAGATTCTTACCTATTTACGGTGTAATTGCTTTAAGCATTGCGCTTATGATTGTATTAAGGTATAATCCTCAGATAATTGATAGTCTTGTTGATAAGCAGAAATCGAATATCACGGCGTTTTATAAGGAAAATTTAAAACCGTTACTCTATACGGCAAATTTGACTAATGAGGATATTTTTAATTTTGCATTTTATCATCAACTGCCTCTCGATTCTCAGAAGAAACAATTTTTGTTATTAGGCTCCGATAAAAACGGTAAACAGTATTTTGAAATAAAAGATGCCGGATTAAATCAGAATGTGAATAATCTGGCGAGATTTTCAAAAAATCTTAATCTTACTGAAACCCAGCAGCGACAGATGGATTCTATTTTGGCTTCGTTTGCCGGTGATTTGCAGGCGCAGGTTTTAGTGAATGAGAAAAATACTGTAGCCATAAATCCTAATATCTGGAATTTTAATAAAGCTATCGCAATAGATTTGATTTCTTTTGCTCAAAAAGTGAACGGAAAAGAATCTCCGAAAGCAATTCCACCCGGTTATAATCAGCTCCCTTCGGCAAAGGCTATTACGCAAATGGCTGAAGAAATTAAATCGGCTAAAAATAATAAGTATATTTTCTTTACTACCGATTCAATTTTTTCCGATCAGTACCAGTTCAATGAGGGTGAATTTAATAAGGAAATGGAAAATTGGTCGGCAGAAATGAATAATAATTTTAAAAAGATTAATAAGCAATTTAAAAATTTCAATATTAATATTCATTTCGGCGATAATTTTGCTAAGTTTCAGAAAGGGTCATCCCGGAATAAAGGCTTTAATGTTTATATCGATAGTAATGTCTGCCGTGTAGATATTCCTGAAATTGTAATTCCTCAAATTGTTTTGCCGGATATGGGTAAGCTGAGCGAAGAAATAGATAACCTGACAAAGTATTTCAATTCGTATTCGTTTCCTGTTCCTAATCCCGGCAAAGGCAAAAATTTTAATTACAAGTATTTATACCGTGACTCTTCCAAAGATTATAAATTCAATTATAAGACTTTTGGCTTTGACTCTTTATTTTCTTCCGGCAGCCCAAAAACAGATCAAATGCTTAAGAAAAGGTTTAAAAATTTCAATTTTAACCCTGATTCCATAGCTTCCATTTTTAAAATGTTTATGGGAGATTCATCCAACGGCAGAGAGGTACAGAAACAGTTGAAAAATTTTGAAAAGCAGATGGAACAATTTCAAAAGCAAATGGAACAGATGCAAAAACAATTGAAAAAGAGTATACCTGAAGAGCAGCAAGGGAAGCCTGTCGAAATTTGAATAAGCCTATGAATTTGATTTATCAAATTCCTACGATTGCTGTCCTGAATAATTCAAAAATGATAAAACTGTTTCTGAAGCAAAGTGTTTGCCCTGGCGAACGGCAGGCAGGGAAAAAATTACTAAAATGGCGTTTAATATATTCATTGTTCAATCTATTTTATTAGTATTCTGCTGCGCAATTTATTTAAATTTTGCATATATATGATTGCTAAGCCCTTTGGGGGATGAAATTTATAACCCGCCGGTACTGCATCCATCCTAAAATACCCCCGCTTATCCAGAGTTTTCTTTACAAAAATCAATTTTTACCGTAATTTGCTTTTGAAGGATACTACATAATTGTAATTTTGTAATATTTTGAAAGAAATCTTTTAGAAGATTAAAAAAAACTGGAAAATTTTATTGAACTTAAATTCATTGAAAATATACGGTATGGAAATAAAAACCGGTGTTAAATTTCAGCTCTTTCTGGGATTAACCATACTCCTTTTCATTTTCCGGTTAACTGTTTACATGCCGGGGTCTATTGTTTTAACTTCTATAAATGAATTACTTGTATTATTAATATTCACATCGCTCTACTCTTATTTGCTTGAATTAGTCAGGGCAAAGCGGGTGAACCCGGTTTCATTCGTAATGAGCATCGGCATCCTGAACGCAGTAATATTTTTTCTTTTAACTTTTGCCGACTGGATTTTGAGCAGTTTAATAACTAAAACCGAAGAGATACATATAAATCAAAGCATTCCGGCAAATTTCCTTTCGTTTATTTATTCTTATTTAATATTGAGTTCTCTTGCGATAATGTTTTTGGCATTCAGGGAGCTTTATTTCTACAGGCAAAAAAGAAATGTAAGCACTTATTTTAATACAATGACTGTCTTTTTTGCGCTTACGTGTGTATCAAATCTGTTAAATAAAGTGATTGAGCCAAATTTTGTTAAAGGAACTTTCCTCATTATTTCAGTAATGCTTATTATAATTAATTCGATTAAGATTTCCTGGATTGCATTTAGTGTAAAGAAAGAAAAAATCATACTGCTGGTTCTTTCTATTATAATTTCCATTTTATTTTTTACCAATTTTGCCGGTGTTTCGGATAATACTCATGACCAGGTAATACTACAATTTTCTCCGGTGCTAAATCAGTTTTTAAAAATAATAATGATTTACGGGGGAATATATTTCAGTATATTATTTTTTACTACATTATTTCATATCCCTACGGCGGAAGTTTATGACAGGAAAGCCCGGGAAGTATTATTTTTGCAGTATTTCAGCAAATTAATTATCGAGTCTCATGATTTTAGTGAATTAGCCGAAACAGTTACAGATATTACAACAAAGGTTTGTAATGCAGAGGCAGCATGGATTGCCTGGAAAGACGGGGAAGGTTTTAAATCCCTTGCAAATAAAAATATCGGCTTTTATGACTCAAACAATATAACAAAATTTATTTTTGACAGCAGGCAGGATAGGGATTTTAGCCGGTCTTTTATATTCAATCTTAAAAAATTTAAAAACCATCAGCAATTAAGTGAAGATTACTTCCATTTTGCCGCAGCTCCGATTAGGGCGCATAATGAAATAAAAGGATTCATTATAGCCGCCAAGAAAGATGATTTGATGTTTGACGATGAAGACAGGGATGCGATGAATACATTTTCCGATTATGCTTCTGTAGCTATTGAAAATTCCAGGCTTCTCGAAGAATCTATTGAAAAAGAGCGGTTGGAAAAAGAACTTGATGTGGCACGCGAAATTCAAAGAAAAATCTTACCGTCTAAAAATCCTGATTTTGAAGACCTGAAGATATCAACGGTATTTATTCCTGCTTTTGAAGTCGGCGGTGATTATTATGATTTTTTCGAAGTCGATGAAACTAAATTAGGTTTTGTTATTGCCGATGTCTCCGGCAAAGGAATATCTGCCGCTTTTATAATGGCGGAGGTAAAAGGAATCTTTGAGTCGTTATCAAAAACAATAGAGAGACCAAAAGATATTCTTATTAAAGCGAATGAAATTCTGCAGAGAACTTTGGACCGTAAAAATTTCGTAAGCGCTGCCTACGGGCTGATAGATTTTAAGAAGGAAACCGTTTCAATTTCAAGAGCGGGGCATTGCCCGGTTCTTTTAGTTAGAAATAATATTGTAGAAAATTTACGACCTTCAGGTATAGGATTGGGTTTAAACTTCGGCGCGCAATTTGTCGACTCCCTGGAAGAAATAGAACTGAAATTACAGGAAAATGATACAATTGTTCTTTATACTGATGGGATTACCGAAGCAAAAAATAAGGAACTGGAAGACTTCGGAAATATTCAGTTTGAGCAGATTTTAATTAATTACAGCCTTAAAAATGCTGATGAAATTTCGAATAAAGTGATGCGGGAAGTAACTTTATTCTCACAAAGTAGTCCACAGCATGACGATATAACTTTAGTTATATTAAAATGGAAACAAAAATTAAAAAATGATGGAGATTCAGAATGGCAGAATTCAGCACCTCAACTAAAGACGCAGGTGACATAAACGTAATTTATTTAAAAGGGTACCTTGATGCGCATACAGCATCGGTACTTGAGAATACCTTATCTGATTTAATAGATAAAAAAAAGTATTCCATTGTAGTAAATTTTAAAGACCTTGCCTATATAAGCAGCGCCGGGTTAGGTGTGTTTATGGCGTTCATAGAAAAAATCAGGGAAAACAACGGTGATATTAAACTTGCCGGTATGAGCGATAAGGTTTACAATATTTTTGATTTGCTGGGATTCCCTTTATTGTATGAAATATTTAAAAGCGAAGATGATGCTGTAAAAAAATTCAATGAGACTAAGTAACTTGAAAACTGAAAATATAAAGCTAAAAGAAAAAGAGCTGTCCGTTAAGAGCAAAACAAACAATCTCTCAACTATAAGGGATTTTATTTATAATGCTGCAGCAGAGATTGGTTTCCCTTCCGGGGTAATAGACAACATTGTACTGGCTGCTGATGAAGCATGTACAAATATAATAAAACATGCTTATAAGTCTTATCCGGAAGGAGAAATTACGGTTCGTCTTAAATATGCCGATAAAAAATTTACAATAATTATAATAGATCATGGAACGCCTTTTAAGCCGGATACAGTTCCGGATCCTGATCTCCAAACCTATTACAGGCAGCATAAAGTAGGCGGGCTTGGTATGTATTTAATGAAGTCCTTAATGGATGAGGTTAAATATGTTTCCGTTCCGGGCAAATACAACCAGGTACTATTATCCAAGAATTTGAACACTGCACAATAATTAAGCCGTAGACTTGCAAAATGAATGAATCCGAGAATATTAAAGTTAAAAGAAACCTTACTGCATTAGTTGAATTCAGCCGGATTATAAATAGCAGCCTTGATTTGGATTTTATTCTTAATAATGTGCTTCTTACCTGTATGGGGAAATTTCTTGCCACAAGAGGTCTTATTGCACTCAGCATTAATGGCAAGCTGACTATTAAAGCATCTAAAGGAATCCCGGAGGAATTTAAAAAAAAGTTTCCTGAATTATTAGCAGATAACAATCTGATAAATAATTCCGGGTTAAAGAATTTTTTTTTGGAAAGCAAACTGCAGACAATAGAAAAGATTTCTTCTCCCGATGACTGCCTTGGTATAGTCTGCCTGGGAGAGAAGCTGAACAAATCGCCTTTTACTGAAGATGATATTGAATTCCTAAAAACTATAATAAATATATCCGCATCAGCTATTCAAAATTCGTTGGTTGTTGATAAACTGAGCGTTATTAACAGGCTGCTTGACTCGAGAGTGCAAAGGCTGAATTCACTTTTTGAGCTTAGTAAAGAATTCGGATTGTTTGCAGAATCCTCACGCGTTGCAAAACTTTTGGTTTATTCCGTTATCGGTCAGTTCCTCGTATCAAAATATGCCGTATTAACTTTTATGGACGGTAAAACTAAAATACTTGAATCAAAATTTCCCGATAATTATCTAAACGACTTGCTTAAAGATCAGGATTTTCTGCAGTTGGAAAATCCTATTTCAAATCAGGAAATTGAAAAAAAATATAACGGTCTTTATAAACTTGGCATTGAGGTAATTGTTCCTATGCAGCTTCAGGGGCGGACAAAAGGCTTAATCTTATTAGGCAAGAGAATTAATAACCAAAGTTACTCCGGGGCTGATATAGAATTTATTTATTCAATAGGAAGCCTTGCTATAATTTCTCTTGAAAACAGGCGGCTGTTTAAAGAAGCCCTTGCCAAACAGAAAATGGAAGAAGAGCTTGAAATTGCACGCGGAATTCAGCGTAATCTTCTTCCCGGTGAAATACCCGGTTATAAAGGGTTTGATATTGCTGTAATGAATATTACATCGCAGCAGGTCGGCGGTGATTATTATGATATAATCAGGCTTGACGATAATACATTTTGTGCAGCTATTGCGGATGTTTCAGGTAAGGGAGTTCCGGCTGCATTATTAATGGCGAATCTTCAGGCTTTTATAAAAACAACTTGCAGCCAGGGAATGCAGCTTGAAGCAGCTACTGCCCTTATTAATGATTTAATTTCGGAAAATACTTCAGACGGCAGGTTTATTACTTTTTTTTGGGCAATACTGAATAATGAGAAACGTTCATTGAATTATGTAAATGCCGGGCATAATCAACCTTTGCTTATCCGTGAAGGTAAAATTCAAAAGCTGGATAAAGGAGGAATTATTCTCGGTGTTATGAAAACAACTGTTCCTTACCGGTCGGAAATTATCCAGCTTAAAAAAAATGATGTGATAATCCTTTTTACCGATGGAATAACCGAGGCTAAAAATGAGCTTGATGAAGAATACAGCGATGAAAAACTTGAAACATTAGCTGTTGAGTCCGTATATCTTTCTTCAAAAGAAATATTGGAAAAGATAAAGAGCGAAGTTCAAACACATGCCCACGGCGCCGCCCAGTCCGATGATATGACCGTTGTTGTTATTAAGGTAAATTAGGATATTCCCCTCATCTTAAATCCGGTGTCTTTTACTTTTAATATTTTTCCTGTTATCTTACACTATATCACTCAATTATTAATAAAATTATGCTGATGTGAAAATGGCGCTAATTAAGGGCATATATTCAAAGCATAGGGAAAAATTTATAATCGGGCTTTCCGTTCTCCTGATTTTACTTGCCGTTATTGAATTGTATTTTGTTTTAGTTGTCAGGGTAACTTCAAATGATGAATGTTTATGGAAACCCGAAACGGATAAGCAAAACTCTGCGTATATTGTTTTCGAATCTGTAAAAGTTAACGGCGTTACCTGGGCTGCCGGAATAAGGAACGGCGACCACCTTCTTGAAATAAATCATCATGTACTCACCGATGTTTTTGCCGCCCAGGAAATTCTTGATAAAGTTAAAGCAGGAGAATATGCGGATTACACCATTAAACATGGCGATAAAGTAATTCAAACAAAAGTCTTTGTTAAAAAACTTATCCAGATAAGCAATCTGTCTCTTGTAATTTATGCGCTCTTTCAAATGCTTATAGGGTTTATTGTATTCATGTCTAAGCCGGGAGGACGGGTACAAAAATTATTTTACGCTCTCGGTATGACGACTGTTTTAAGCTGCAGTTTTGTATTTATAGCAAGTAATTTATCTTCTGCAACGGTGCATGCTAATCCGTTCTATTACCTGTTTATTGCTGCCTTATTTTGTTTCGGGCAATGTTTCCGTCCCTTTATTCTGGTTGCTTTCTTCTGGACCTTTCCCAGGCCTTTTAAATTAATGGAAAGAAAATGGATCAGGCGCCTTTTATTTATACTGCCTCTTTTTTTCTCTGTTTTATTTATTGTTTCACTCGTACTCACTTTCGAATTAGACCTTGAAAAATTAGGAATTATAACCATTCTAACTAATATTCTTACTTACATATTATGGATTTGTAATATAATTGCTTTAACATCATTAATAATAAATTACAGGCGCTTAAAGACCAAAGAAGAGAAAAAACCGGTATTTGTCGTGCTTATAGCTTATATAATAGCATCTGCTGCGACTGTTTATACAACAACAATTGCCCCTGCAATATTCGATACTGTATTTAATTCCCCGCAGTATTACACTCCTATAATATTAATTATCCTAACGCCTATTGCTTTTGCTTACTCAATATTCAAATACCAGATGATGGATGTGAGCGTGGTTGTAAAAAATACCGTAATGTACGGGACAGCTACCGTGAGCATTGCAGTTGTTTACTTTTTTCTTATTTATTATTTAGGGCAAAGCATAAGCAGTGCTATTGGTACGGATTTCCAGGGGCTTATAGCGGGAGTTATCTTTATCCTTTTTGCTTTAGTTTTCCAATCGACTAAAGATAACTTCCAGAATTTTATCACTTCAAAGTTCTATCCGGAACAGTTTGCTTATCAGAAAGTGCTTGTAAAATTCAGCAGCGATGTATCAACTGTAGTTGGATTTGATAATATCCTTGATTCAATGAAAGTTACGTTTGTAGAAATGTTAAAATTAGACCGGTTCGGAATACTTATAAAAGATAAAAAGGATAATGAGTTCCATCTTGTTAGGAGTGTCGGTTTTTCTAACGGCGGTCTTACTATAGATATAGGAAATGCACAGCAAATAGTCGACAGGGAATTAGCAATACCGCCGGGAGCTGTTTTGGATCAGAACGATTTTTCAAAGGCTTTCCCCGGTATATCCGGCAGGTTATTGGAAGAAAAAATTTACACAATAATCCCGATGGTAATAAAATCAAAAGTAGTAGGTTTGCTTTTATTTGGTTTGAAACATTCCGGCTCACAATTTGCAGGGAAAGATTTGGACCTTCTTACCGCATCGGCAAATCAGGCGGCTATTGCAATTGAAAATGCGCGTCTTTATGAATCCGAAGCCGAAAAGCTTAAGATTGAAAGAGACCTTTCGCTTGCAAGAAGAATACAGCAGGGGCTGCTGCCTAAATATATCCCCGATACTAACGGGCTTGATATCTGCGGGGAAATGATCCCGGCAATGCAGGTAGGCGGAGATTATTACGATTTAATTCCCGTTTCGGATTCCAAATTATTTGT
>CAZUCY010000075.1:0-17641 GCA_964618785.1 uncultured Ignavibacteriaceae bacterium
TATTTTGGGAACGGCGTCAAATATCCGGGCTATACGGGCATTCGGCAGTTTATAAGCTGCCATATCCAATAAAAAGCTCTTGCTTGTGTTAATAAAATTTTCCATATTTAGGTGAACATTTGAGCACTATATTATGAAGTATTTTTCATTTTATCAATAGTAAAAACGTTTAAAATGACAGTTTTTAAAAAAATATTAAATCGTATAAATAGTATAGTTAACAATTTATAATCTCTGCACCTTTGCGAGGAATATTTTCTTGCAAAGACGCAAAGAGGTTATTTTAATAATATCACCTTTAACTTAAAAATAAAATAATTATGAACTAATCAATTAAACATTGGTTTTATCGGGTTGATGCCTATTGCGTTTACCACCCCCGGCTAAAGCCGCCCCCTCCTTACTATGGAGAGGATTAAGGGGAGGTTGCTACGCACTATTATTATATAATATGACCATGATTTAGTTCAGGCAATTTATTATGAAAACGATTTTCCATCTTGATATGGACGCTTTTTTCGTTTCAGTAGAGCGTATTTTAGACCCCTCGCTGGAAGGCAAGCCGGTTATTGTCGGCGGCGACCCACACGGAAGGGGAGTAGTAGCCGCATGCAGTTATGAAGCGCGCAAGTTCGGGCTGCACTCTGCTATGCCGATTAGAACCGCATACCGTTTATGCCCGCAGGGTATTTATCTTCACGGGCACGGGACAGAATATGGGCGCTACTCACGGGCGGCAAAGAAAATTCTTGAAAAATATTTTCCGTCAGTTCAGCAGGCTTCAATTGATGAATTTTACTTAGACTTCAGCGGCTGTGAAAGGATTTACGGGAATGCCATCTCATTTGCAAAAAAAATCCAATTGGAAATTTGGAAACAGCTCAACTTGCCTTGTTCAATCGGCATAGCATCCAACAAATCAATTGCAAAAATTGCATCGGATTATAAGAAGCCCCGTGGAATAACTTTTGTCCCCGGCGGCAGTGAAAAAGAATTCCTTGCCCCGCTTCCGATTGAAAAAATTCCCGGTGTAGGTGAAAAATTATTTCCTCTTCTCCGTTCGCGCGGATTTAAGACTGCAGGTGATATTGCCGGCGCCTCATCCGATTACCTGGCGGTTCTTCTAGGCAAATCCGGCGTTGATTTGTGGGAAAAAGCAAACGGGCACGGTAATGATGTTTTTATAAGCGGGACTGAGAGAAAAAGCATTTCTAAGGAAACAACGTTCGATACAGATATTATAAGCAAAACTAAAATTGAAGCATTTATATTTGAACTTACAGGCTATGCCTGCCAGCTTTTAAGGGATGAGAACTGGCAGGCTTCAACTGTTTCCATAAAGCTGCGCTATTCCGACTTTGTTACCATAACAAGAGCAAAAACAATTAAGCCGACAGACGATGATAAGGTGGTTTTTGATACTGCCGCGGACTTGTTCCGCAAGGCTTTCACACGCAGGGTAAGCATAAGGCTTATAGGCATTCACCTGAGCAAGCTTAGTCATTTCTGCGAGCAGGAAGTTTTGTTTGAGGATGAAGAAATAATAAGGAAGCGTATGCTCCGTGCCGTAATGAAGATACGCGGCAAATACGGCAGCAAAGCTATTTATATCGGAGTAAATTAGGGACAAAGATTTATTATGTTCAGTCTTCATACACATTCATATTATTCACTTCTTGAAGGAACCATCCCTGTTGATGAATTAGTTACATTTGCAAAAAAATCGGGAAGCCGTTACGCAGCACTTACGGATACGAATGCGATGTACGGGTTAATTCAATTTGCTGCAGCCGCAGCCGAACAAAATATAAAGCCGCTGCTGGGCGCATGGATTGACGATCCGAAAGATAAAAAGCTGAATGCAGTTTTCATAGCAAAGAATAATAAAGGATATTCGCTCATCTGCAAAATAATTACTTCAAGAAAGCTGAAAGAAGATTTTTCTCTTTGCGGAATATTTTGCCAGCCGCTTGATGATGTATTTATTTTAACTTCATCAATTGAGCTTCTTAAGCAGATAAGGATTAATCCTTTGCTGAATAAAAATCTTTTTATCGAATTAATCATAACTGAAAAGCAGAAAAAGAAGACACGCGAACTTTTCGAATATGCCAAGAGCGGCGGTTTTCAAATTGCGGCTTCACATCCCGCATATTTTATAAAGCAGGAAGATTATCTTCTGCACAAAGTTGTATTGGCAATAAGATTAAACAGGACTCTTGATAATCTTCCGCCGGAAGAACCTGTTGACGAGGAATATTTTCTTAAAAGTCCGGAAGAATTAAAGAAGGATTGGAGAGCTCTTCCCGAAGCTGTTTGGAATGCGGAGAAGATTGCACAGTCTTGCAATGTAGACCTTGAGCCCGGTAAGTTAAAATTTGCTTCTTTCCCGCTGCCGGATAAAGAAACGGCTTTTTCATTTCTGTGGAAACTTTCTTTCCGTGGTCTTGAAGAGCGTTATAAGCCTATTACCGATCAGGCAGTTAAGAGGCTTCAGTACGAACTTGAAGTAATAGATGAAATGGGCTTTTCGGATTATTTTCTTATTGTATGGGATATTGTCCGCGAAGCAAAGAACCGCGGCATGATGCACATCGGGCGCGGCTCTGCAGCAAACAGCCTTGTTTCTTACTGCCTCGGTTTTACGGAAGTTGATCCTATATATTATAATCTTTACTTTGAGCGTTTTTTAAACCGCGGGAGGCTTTCGCCGCCGGACTGTGATCTTGATTTTTCATGGAAAGAGCGGGATGAAATAATTAAATATGTTTTTGAAAAATACGGATACAACAGAGTTGCAATGATTTCAACTACCGTAACTTTTCGTGCCCGTTCTGCGTTCAGGGAAGTTGCAAAAGTCTTTGGAGTTTCGGAAGGCGAGATATCAAAGTTCAGCAAATTCATTCCATGGACAAGCGCTAAAAACCTGGTTGGTATTGCCGAAAAGTTCCCGGAGACAAAATCGCTTAATTTCAATTCCGAACCGTGGAAATCAATTATTGAAATTGCATCCCGGATGTCTTCTTACCCCCGTCATTTAAGCATTCATCCTTCAGGCATTGTAATTACGCAAAAGCCCATTACGGATTACGTTGCCCTTGAATATGCCAAGAACAAAGGACTGGGACTTGTAATTACGCAACCCGACATGTATCCTATAGAGGACCTGGGATTAATTAAAATTGATTTATTAAGCCAGCGCTCGCTCGGCGTTTTTAGAAATGTAATGAAAGAGATAAATAACGATAGTAGAAATTTAAAGATTGAAAAATTTAAATATTGAAAGATTCAATGAACGTGAAATAAGCCTTGTTAAGTATTTTCTTGACGGTTATTGAATAATTCAATAGTTTTCAGTTAATCAGGTTGCAGCGCTTTAATTGCCATATAGATATGGTAACCATTATAGGGAAAAAATTGGTAAGCAATACAAGGATTTCTTAAGACGGGACTTACAATTTATCCTCATAATAGGTTTCATCAAATTAATTATTTACATAAACTATTAGAATGGTTTGTATGAAATCCAATTATTTAATATCAGTTGTTATTTCTATATTATTTATCAGTTGTTCATCAACTTATACTTTAAGCGACTTCACTTCAAAAGACAAATTCTACGAAGACTTTAATAAATCAGCCGGCGGCAAAATACTTAGAATTACTACTGTTAATGACAGCTCATTTACTGCTAATCAAGGAGCAAATGTTTCAAACGATTCTCTTACTTTTTTCACCATTGTACGGAAAGAGGTAAAATTAAGTAAAACCGATATTAAAGATATTAAATATTACGGTACCGATATGTCTGATCTTTCCGCTACAATTTTGTTAAATAATGGGGACACTGCAACAGCAAAGAAAATTAATCTAGGTACGGATTCATCGATAAGTGCAGTCCTTTTTTTTAGCAAAAATGGAATTTTGCCCGTTTTGAAATTAAAAGAAGTAAGTTATATAAATCATCCCATGGGCATTTTTATGGGATTTTTGATAGGAATACCGGCGGGGTTATTTACCGATATAATTATAAGACCGGCTTTTTTTGAAGATTCAAAGGGTAATCCCGTTAGTAATACTTCGGATAAAATTCTTAATTCAGTGAGCATATTATACCCGGTGATTGGCGGAATCATAATGGGTGAAAAAGGTTTTATATATACCTATAAATTCAATCCATAAAATAATGAAAGAAATAATTGAATGGATAGATAAGCGTGTAAATATATCTAAATAAAAAAATACCCGCCCCCGAAACTCCTCCCAAGAGGGAGAAATACAACTTTGATTTAATTATAGGTATTGTATACAGGATTAAAGTGTAAAAGAAGACGGCTGTGAAATATTTGAGTTAGGTGAAAATCTAACTTCATTTTGGATTTGCCTAATTAATTCTGAAAGCTGAAGCACATCAATAGGTTTTTTTACAGCCAAATGATTTGATGCTGATTTACTTTGCCGCAGAATTTGCTCATTACTTCTATCAGTTAAAAAAATAACCGGTAAATTATGTTTGTAGCTGATTATTTCCGCAGCTTCAATACCGTTTAACGAGCCGCTTAACTGTATATCCATAAGTATTATATCAGGCTTGTCTATTTCAGATTTAGTAATAGCTTCCAATCCAGTGCTCACTAATGAGGTAACTTTAAAACCCATATCCTCAATTAGTTGTTTTATTTCCAGGGCGAGTATAAATTCGTTCTCTGCGACCAGAAATTTGAGAGTATGATTATCCATAACTTACACCTTGAAGTAAAATTTAAAATATGTATCTTTGACGGAAATTAAAGGACTTAAGTTTAACTAATTATTAATAATTAACTCATTGCTGAATTATATATTCCGAATATTCAAGAACGCAAGAAGAAGAAAGGATAATCGATTTAGACAGATTAATGAATGTTTGAGACTAAAATTATCTGCTAAAAATCTAAGAAACTTTCTTCATAAAGTCAACAAAAAAATGATCCACTAATGTGAAATTACTGTTAAGATTCAGAACCGGAGGGGGAAAATTACCACTCCCAGAGAAGCACTCTGTAAAATGCACAAAAATGCTAAGAAATTTAATTTAACTTTAAATCAACAGTGCCAAAACCGCAAAAGCATCTATGACCAGCAGCATAACAGGAACTTCTTCTCTTTTTCCAATGACTAATTTTATAACTGTCCAGCTTAGGAATCCCCAAATAATTCCTTGAGTTATTGAATATGTAAGAGGGATAATAATTAATGCAAGAAAAGCAGGTACTGCATCTTCAAATTGGGACCAATTTACTTTTAGAACCGGTTTTATCATAAATACACCCACAATGACTAAAGCTGGTGAAGCAGCAATTCCAGGTATATCGGAAAGAAGCGGGGAAAAAAACAAAAATGGGAGGAATAACAACCCTGAAATAACCGCAGTAAGACCGGTCCGACCTCCTTCTTCAATCCCGGCAGCAGATTCGATATAAGCCGTACCTGCGCTTGAACCAACTATACCAGCGAATGTTGTCGCAAAAGCATCCACTATCAATGATTGCTTAATATTTCTGGGTTCGCCGTCCGGGTTGACCAAATCTGCGGCTTCAGCAACACCCACAAAAGTTGAAAGGCTGTCAAACATGTCGGTAAATAAAATTGTAAAAGTAACCGGCAAGATTGCATATTGCAGAGAACCCAAACAATCCAATTTTAGGATCAAACTAAAATCTGGGGCAGAAATAATCCCTTTCCATGTAACCAAAGTAGGCACGCCATAATTTATAGCGGAAGCATCCCCGTATAATCTGCCAATGGGAATAGCAAGGATAGTTGTTAATGCTATGCCGATAATCATCGCGCCTTTAACCCGTTTAATAATGAGCAATGCAGTAATTATTAACCCAACAACAAATGTAATTGTAACAGAATCTATTTTCCCAAACTTTACGAGAGTTGAGGGATCACCGACAATGAAATGAGAATTTACCAAGCCTATCAGCGCTATAAATAATCCTATACCTGCGGAAACTGCATATCTTAGCTGTTTGGGAATTGCTTTGACAATGTATGTTCTGACATTAAAAATTGATAATAGTAAAAAAATAATTCCTGCCCAAAATACAGAACCGAGAGCAGTTTCCCATTTTACTCCCATCCCCATAACCACAGAGAAAGTAAAATAAGCGTTAAGCCCCATACCCGGCGCTACAAGGATTGGGTTATTAGCATAAATTCCCATCATAATAGTACAGAATGCACAAACCAATATAGTTGCCGTAAGCACGCCATCAAACGGCATTCCTGTTTTACTGAGTATGGCAGGATTAACAACAATTATATACATAGCGGCAAGAAAGGTGGTTATTCCCGCCAGAACTTCTGTTTTTATATTTGTATTGTTTGCACGGAGAGAAAAGTATTTTTCAATCATACTTATTATTAATATTTATATTTGAGCCATCTAATAACTTCGCTCCATTTCGGTTTTTTACCGGACATTAAAATCCCGACGCGATATATTTTCCCTGCCAGTGGAAATATTATTATTAAAGTTGCTAAATTTACAAATACAGCAAGCGCAAATTGCCAGAAAGGAATATCAACCAAAGTCATTCTTGCAGGCATGACAATTATAGAAGCAAAGGGCATCATTGATGCAATTATGCCAATCGTATTTTCAGGATTATTAACCAATGTTATACCTATAAAAAAAGGGATCATTACTAAAAGCATAATAGGCCATATACCTGATTGTGCATCCTGATCGTTATCAAAGATTGCACCCACAGTTGCAAACAAGCCGAGGAACGTAATTAAGCCAATAAGAAAATTAAACAGTACAAAAGCTACCTGCGACAGGCTAATATCAATCGTAAAATCTTTCGGAAGAACAAATAATGAAGAGGAAATGACCATTATAAGAGGGAGCAGCCAAACAGCCATTTGCGCGACCCCGGTTATACTTGTTCCAACAATTTTCCCGGTCATTAGCTCTTTGCTATTGACTGAAGAAAGAAGGACTTCAACTATTTTGTTATTTTTTTCGAGAACAACCGACCTCATCATCATTGTACCGGAAAGTAATAAGCTGATATAAAGCAGGAAAGTGAAAAGGAAAGAAACAACCTGATTTCCGATTCCTTCCGCTTTTATATTTTTATCATTGGAAATTCTGAAACCATTAAAATCAACCCCTTTGCCCGCATAAGAAATTTCTTTTTCAGACAACTGTTTTTCTGAGAAATGGAGATTAATTAATGCTGAGTTTATCAGACTTCTGAATTTATTAAAAAGTAAAGCATTATTTGGATTCTTTGAATAATAATTTATCTTTTTATCGATAAGCGCCGAGTTAGGAATAAAAAGAACACCTGTCAATTTACCGTTTAGTAAATCTTTTTTTAGAAGCGGCAGCATTTTTTCAAAATCATTCTCAAGCATAAAATTATATGTAATTTTGAAATTACCATCTATTACCTGCGGCAGTTTAGCAAATTCGCTTCCCACAGCGACAGCTAATTGGCTCGATTCGCAAGTAACCTGTAAAGAAGCGTTTGAATTGCTATCGTAATTAATTAACACCATTTGCAAACCCAGAGACCCAAACATTATTACGGGAATCAGCAGCGTCATAAAAATAAAGCTTCTGCTAAGCACCTTTTCTCTTAATTCTCTTTTAATTATCGAAAGTGTTCTTTTGTTAAACATTTTTTACCTCCGCCGAATTCACATTAATATTATTGTTACCAGCCAGCTCTACAAATATTTCCTGTAGTGATATTTCATTTGCGGCAAATTTTGTTACAATAATATTATTATCAACAAGAATCTTTAATAACTGTTGGACCTGCTGCGGTTCTCTTACTTTAATAGAGGATGAATTACCGTATTCCACAATTTTTTCTATCATAGGATTAGATTTCAGGAATGATACATCTCCCAGGTAATTAATGCTTACATTTCTCTGTTCATACCGTGATTTAATATCCGATAGAGAGCCGTTAAGAATTAATTTGCCCTTATCAATCATAGTAATATGGTCACACATTCTTTCCGCAAAATCCATAAGATGAGTAGAGAAGATAATTACTTTTCCCTGTTTCTTCAGTTCAAGAATAATTTCTTTAAGCAAGTTTGTATTTATAGGATCGAGCCCGGTAAACGGCTCATCAAGAATTATAAATTCAGGATCGTGAAGAATGGTAATAATAAACTGAACTTTTTGCTGATTTCCTTTAGATAAATCTTCCAATTTTGAATTCTTCCTATCGGCGAGCTGAAATCTCTCCAAATATTCAAGGGCTTTCTTTTCCACAGATTTTCCTGTTTTGCCTTTCAATTCGGCAAAAAAAAGGAGCGTTTCAAGCACCTTCATTTTCTTATAAAGACCTCGTTCCTCCGGCAGATACCCGACTTTATCCTTAAAATCCTGTCCGGCTTTAGCTCCTTGAAGCAAAACTTCTCCACTGTCGGGCAGATAAATATTCATCATCATCCTGATAGTAGTAGTTTTACCAGCGCCGTTCCTGCCTATCAGCCCGAATACTGAGCCTTCAGGTATGATAAACGAGACGTCATCAACAGCCCGCAAACCGTTAAAAGTTTTTACAAGGTTTTTCACTTCCAATACATGCATAAATGAGCCTACCTGATATTTGAAAAAGAATAGATTAAAATAATTGGAAAAATAAGGCATTCATATAAAATAAAGAAATAATATTTGTTCAAGCGGTGATATATCATAATAAAAATATACTCAATCATTTGCATTATATTATAATGTTATAGCGTCGGGGTCCTATTGGGATAAACTATGCCCTCCCACATAGCGGCAGGCAGGTAAGCAATCGGGACAGGCAGTCTTTACTCCATTTATTGACAATTAAGATTTTATTATTTATTTGGAATCTATTGATCAACTTACAATCTTTTCTGATATATTTTTTGTTTTTTCCGTTCTTAGATTATTTTATTGAGTGTTACATGCGATCCCAAAAGGAGTTCGAATTAACGCAAAGTGAGGTAATATCTTAAAGTTTGATTAATTTATTTTTTTATCGAATTTACTGATACTTTAATTCCTTTCCATTGAGAATTTGCTGCATACATTTTTCAACCCTTGACTTCCGAGTCTTGGATTGTTTGGGTGCAGAAAAATAAAGGATGTATGCTCTTTGCCGCCCCGGCGTCAATGCATCAAAAGTAGTTTTCAAGGCAGGGATTTCATCTAACTTATTTTGAAATACTTTAAGAAAAAAACCGTCCTTTAAGACTCAGGGCGGCAAACATATTATAAAAGGACTGAAAAGGTGAGCGGTTTAATCTCCTCTAACGTCAACTTTACCATTTATATGTTTAGTTTTATCAATAATATTCCCCAGATAATCAACCACTTCAGCGTGACAGCTTTGGCATGAACTAATCGGAAACTGTTGATATCCTATATGTCCTTTAGGTGGTAAACCGTGGCAAGAGCCGCAAGCTGCTTCCGAATCGCCAACTTGTGTCCATTGTACTGTTACATTGTTACCAACCATAACAGAATCGGTAAAAGCAAAATAATTTTCGGGAGCTGCAGAATCTTTTGTGAAAGCAAAATTACCATGACAGTATGTATTAGCACAAGATCCGTTTGATGAATTAAACGCAGCATTGGATGCTATATTAGAAGCAGCAAGTCCCTGCAAAACTACCTGTGCAGGCGAATTAAAATGTCCTGTTGAAAAAACAGATTGAGGCACATTATGGCAGCTTAGGCATGGAACCGTACTTAGAGTGTTTGAATATAAATGACTTGTATGAGCGCCGACTCCTATATATGATGTCAAAGTATCCCCGTTTAATGCACGCGGGGGGGCTATATAAGTGAGATTATTAAAATTACCGTGGCAAGTATTGCATGCAGTTGGTCCACCAGGTGAAGAATGGCACGAGTTGCAGCTTACACCAGTTGTTCCTCCGCTAAAATCAGCGGCATGACAGCTTTGGCACTGCTTAATATTCCAGTTGTTATCCATAATATATGTGCCGTGAAAATTTGCTTTAGTGGGATCTGCGAATCCGGCACCATGAACTGATAAAGCAGCCTCAACAGGCAGATTAGTTTTCAAATCACTGCAACTGACTATTAAAATTCCTAACGAAAGCAGGAAAATTATATTTAGGAAATAGAATTTCATCGTTGATTCCATAGGTTATTTAGTGCCATGACAGTAACCGCAAAATCCAGTACCGGGTCGAGAAGACGGGGAAGATCCAGTATGACAATTGAAACAAATAGAACCCTGACTATCATGCCAATCGCCGTGCACACCCCTCATATAATTAGCAGGATGGGTTTTCGGGTTAGTACCTTGAATCCCATCTGGATCGGTATGGCATGAGGTGCAAATAGGATCGCCGCCTTGGACATCATGGCAGGAAACGCAACTTTCAATATCTCTCCTTGCTAATTTTGCATGGTCTCCGCCGCCTGAACCAACACCTAAAACCATAAAAGTCGGTTCAAGATGCGAATATGGAGCTATGCCCCCAATTGAATAATCACCTTCTTTACCTTGATGGCAGCTGATGCAGAAAGACTCTGTTTCATGGCAGGATTGGCATTCAGATGTCTTACCTTTTGCATCTATTCCATGAGTATATGCATAATCTAAACTATGAACGCGCGTTATCTGCTGCAGTTGTGTCCCTGTACCTGAGTTACCGGGCGAATAAGGCTGGTAAAAATCTTTTGACGTATTCTGTTGAGTAATCATTGTTGTAGAAGTATGGCATTCCTGACATGAAGCATTATCATGGCACATTACGCAATTAGGGTTAAATTTTCTTGCAGCAAATTTATGAGATGCTATGAATGAAGAACTTCTATGCGACTGAGGTTTTAAATCTGCCGTTGATATATGGCAAGTCTCGCAGGCATTAGAGGCAACGACACGGCCTGCGGCGGTATCGCCAGAAACCTTGCTCTTTGCAGCTTTCTTGTCATTTGCAATGCCGCTATTATGGCATGTATAGCACGTTTCCATTGCAGGAAATACCTGTGGAGCATCTTCAGCATACTCAACATCATATATACCTTTGTGGCAGGTTTCGCATTTTATTTTCTGCCGTGAAATATGAGAGCTGTGATCAAAGATAATTTCCGATTTATACTGCACTAAAGGCTCATTTACATTATCAAAGTGACAGGTACTACAAATTTTTTGGTCATTAATGTCATGACAGTCTTTACAATTATCGTGTTTCGGCATTAACCTTTCGCTTAATGATTTACTTGTTTTAACAACTGAATGGCATGATTCGCAGTCCGCTACATCCTTGTGCACTTTATGCGAAAACTTAATAATATTTTTATTACCCATTCCAAAGGAATGGATTTTCATAAGCTGGCTGCCTGCACTATTTGAACAGGAAGCAATAAATAAAAGTATACCTAATATGGGTATAAGAATAAAGAATAAAGTATATTTTAGTTTCATATCACATCAGCTAAAAATTAGTATTAAACCAGTAATTGAGCTTAAAGAAAAACCTGAAATCATTCCTATATATTTGATTATCCATATACTGTCCTTGAAGATCGAATGAAAGGACGTTCAGTGGTCTTATATTTACTGCCGCAAGAATGGAAGTAAGATCATAAGTTGGCTGGTTTGGATCCGGAGATAATTTGTAATTTGTATAAGAAACTCCAAGCGAAGGGGTTAACAGACCTTGGCAAAAGGTACTAGCCCAATATAAAGATAATGCATCAAGTTCACCTGCATAACCAAATGTTTTCCTATAAGTTAAAGTGCCGTAATTAGAGTTTAATCCAATAGTTACTCTTCCGGAATTGGCATCTTGATAAACAACATCTCCATATTTGCCCGTTAGTGTAATATTCTTATTTATTATATAATCTGCTCCAAACTCAACTTCCTGGGTACTGCCGTAATCGAAGACGGAGAAGATGGAATTGTACCTAATAAGAGGGTCACTGTAATTATAATAGAAATCCAGTTTCAATTTGTTCGAAGGGGAATAACTTCCATCTAATTCAATTTTTGATGTCTTGTCAAAATTCAAATCATAATCATAATGCGAAATGACTGAAAGCTTATCTTTCGAATCATCATAGGCAACTTCTGCAGAGGCAAACTGATACTGCGTGGAATTATTTTCAATTAATACTGTTATCGGGTTTAATTGGGCATCCAGCCTGTTCGCCCAATAGGATTCTGGTTTAAAGTTCTTATCAATATAACTTAAAGTAACCAGGAAATTTGTTATTGCGTCAGTAGAAAATTTGCCGCCAATAATAAAGTTTTGTTTTAATGAATCCGTAAATTCTAGCTTTTGATATGCAGGTACATTTCCGCCACCATAAGCATTAAATCTATAATTGTCCTCTTTTAAGTCTATATTCAAACCGTCGAATATGCCTCCTGCTGCGCTGTTGAATACAGGCTGCCTGCCCAATTTTATAGTTGCTACATCAAATAAATTGCGAACTTCAAGGTACAAATTATAAAACCTCATCATCGGATCACCGTCAACTTTGTCTCCCAGATCGTTTTCAAGATTCATAAAAGACCGGATTGAAACATTATCTTTATTAAAATTCAGATTAAGCATCTGGTAAGAGGTAATGTAATTACCGGAAATAGAAGTTGTATCAAATCTTTCAAATGCATAAACCGATGAAGAAAATCTCCCATTAATATTAAAGCCCTGGGGAAACGCAGATGTAGATATAAGGCAGCAAATGAGCAGTAAAAGTTTTTTCATCTTTGTTAATTCTTTTATTCTATAGAAATTTCAAATTTATTTTTAATAAATTATATATTAATACGAAGTGAAAATTCCACTGCCGGGTTTATGCCTGTTTTTCTTTGCAAATTGGGAGGTTAACCAAGAACCACTTCGCCAAACTTTTTAGCTAATTATTTAGCTTCTGCAGGAATAGGATGTTTAATTTTATCCCACATTACATTAAAATCAGGAGCTGCCTTATATGTAGGACTATCAGAGTTATGGCACTTGACACATAAAGTATTTAAATCATCATGCAATTGAAGCCCACTTTTTATAGCAAGAGATTTATCTTTCATTACATTCATCGCTTTATAATCAGCACCTGCACCATGGCATGTTTCGCATTGAACCCCGTCCTCAACTTTAAACTTAGCGCCTATTAATGTTGAGTCAGCATTAGAACCGCTAGTATGACACTTTAAACATGCGTCCGTTTTAGAAGCGGGGGTAGAAAAGCCTTTATCTTTGGCAATTTTATTAGCTTCATCGGATTCGAGAGTTTTATAAGCTTGAGCATGCAGGCTGGCTTTCCAAATGTCAAGCTGCTTACCTGCTTTTTCGCTTCTATGACACATTCCGCAAACGTCCTTACCGACAAATCCATGTTTTGTTATGTCAGTGTTTGTAGAATCAATTTCAGCCAGGAGCAGAGGTGAAGTAATCAATAAGAGCGTAAGTGCTATTTTCCCGAACATTTATCCTCCTTGTGGTAATTTATATTAAGTGAGACTCACTTTGAAAGTGAGTCTCAAGTTTGACTTAAAAAATTATTTAAGCAGAATCATTTTCTTAACCATATTATAAGCGCCGGATTCAATTCTATAGAAGTACACACCTGATGCGAAAGATATCGCATTCCAATTCACGTTAAATGTACCGGCGGCATAGTAGGAATTTATAAGTGTCTGAATTTGTTTACCTGTCACATCATATATTGTAATCCTGACATTTCCACCCTGAGGCAAAGAGAATCTAATAGTTGTTGTTGGATTGAAAGGATTAGGATAATTTTGGCAAAGTTCAAACTTAGCCGGCAATAGAGTTCCATTTTTAATTGCCGTAAGTGAAAAGCTTGCAATAGCATCCTTCAATAACTTTTGAACAAGTCTAGTATTATGAATACCCAAGCTTCCTTCACCATTTATGGCTGCTAAATTATAATTAGCTTCTTTAAATAAATTAGTCAAAGAATCTGCGTGCGTCATGCTGTTCAGTTTAGTTTGAAGAATATTTATTAAACTATCGGTAGTAGTTTGTGTTCCTCTGTAGTCAAACATTTTTGCATGATTGGATGTATCAACAGAAGAGTAATAATCGCTATGGCATCCTGCACAAGCCTGAACCCGTGGTTCAAAAGTATGACCTGTATTTACACCGCCGTCTGCATTTGGAGTCATATTAACATGGCAGTTAACGCATCTTTCCGTTGCAGCATAAGTATGAGCAGAATTGATATAAGTTTGTCCAGGATACCTATATCCAAACAAAGGATCGCCGCTTAAGCATGGACCTGTTGTTTCATGCGGTGTAGTATTTATATTAACAGAATCAATATTTTCATAATGGCATTGATCACATATAATTTGAGGTTGGGAAATATCAAATCTTAACTGTCCGGGATATTTAGCATCATGCGGATCATGGCATGCAACACAAGTAAGCGGCTGAACATCAGCGCCAGTCACCAAAATTGTATCTTTGTATGCAGCAGGATTACTTGCATAAGCGACAAAGTTTTGAGCAACATGGCATTTTGTGCATGATTTCATAGTTGGAGTTATGGAACATGCACCTGATGTAGATTTTGCATGTACGGATAGCGACCATTGTTCAAAATAGGGAGAATGACCTGAATGACAACCTCCACATAAACTCGCCGAATAATTCGGCTTGTTTGTAGTTGTAGAAAAATGGTACACATCATCTAAAACACGGCTTGAGGTCCCCATAGGGCCATGGCATGTTTCGCATTGAATATTTTTAACATTATTGAAATGAGCAGTATCTGTAATAGAATAACCCAGCTTTTTAGTAGTATCTTTTACAAGATATTCATTTGCGCCATAATTAACTAAGCTTGAATCCTGGGTAGTGTGGCATTGTAAACAAGAGTAATTTAATTCGTTTTTCAATGAATCATAGGCTTGTGCGTGTAGGGTGAATTTCCAGGTATCATAGACAGGTTCTCCAATATTCCCGGCAGTATGACATGACGAACAGGAGTATCCTTGAGTCTGGGTTCCATTACCAACACCTAAATAATATTCCTGGCTAAAAGAAAGCGTTGTAGCCAGAATTATTATGGACAACATAGTAAATAAATTTATTTTCATCTTTACCCCGAAATATTTATTAAGAAAATTTTTATTTTTCTAATTTTACTATCAAAAAGTAAACCAAATAATATTGTAAGATATATAAGCAATATAACAATATAAAGTTCTCATATATGATAATTAAAAGCAATCCTTCTCACTTTGGAGAAATTAATCTTTACTTTATTATATTATAAATAGGCAACATTCAAGATTAATTATTCAAATGAATGACATGTATAATATATTAACAGTACATAATAATAAATATGAACTATTTATGAACTATTACATATACAAGAATTTTAATCTGCGTATGACAGGGTGCTTAGAAAATAAATACGATCGATTATATTAATTCAATACAAATTGTATCTGTATAATATAAAAGTATTAGTTTAATAATCAAGTAGTTAAATGAGTGATGTGTCAATTGATACTTCACGTCTAATTTAATAAGTTTGCATATATTAATAAATTAAGAAGCGCCTTATGAAGCAAATTACTTTAACTATCATGGCTTTGTTTATAGTAGTTATAACCGGCTGCACGAAAAGGACAGAAAATTATTATATAAATGAAGCCGCCAAAGCATTAAGTGATAATAATTTTCAAACTGCTATATCGGCTTATGACAATTTAGTAAATATTTACCCCAACAGTACCAAAGCGCCTTTTGCTTTGTTCCAGACAGCTACATTTTATCAAAATAAACAAGTAAAGCAGGAAAATTTAACCGATGCGCAGTCCTTTGAAAAGGCAGTGCAGCGATTCAGAAATCTATTTGATAAATATCCAAATGATAAACTTGCGTCCAGGGCGTTATTTATGTCGGGTTTTATACAAGCTAATGATTTAAAACAATATCAACAGGCTACCGCTACGTTTAATCTTTTCCTTCAAAAGTATCCGGAGAATGAATTAGTTATTTCAGTAAAAGAGGAGTTAAAAAATTTGGGACTTACACCGGCAGAAATTATTCAAAGGAAACAAGACTCAAAGGACGATGTCCCCACTAAACAATGATTACAGGAAGTATTTAAATCCTGCCATTATTTCAAAGCTTAACTCATTAGAGTTAAGAGCAAGGCTTGTGGTTGAAGGGTTCATGGTAGGTCTGCATAAAAGTCCTTATCATGGCTTTAGCGTAGAGTTTACGGAGCACCGTTCGTACCAGCAGGGTGATGCTATCAAAGATATTGATTGGAAGGCATATGGGAAAACGGAAAAGTTTTATATTAAACAGTATGAAGAGGAAACAAACTTAAAGAGTTATATTCTTTTAGATACAAGCCGCTCTATGCATTATGCCTCAGAAGGAAATATGCCAAAACTGGAGTATGCCTCTACGCTAGTTGCTGCCTTAAGCTATCTAATGGTTAAGCAACAGGATGCAGTCGGTTTGACTCTTTATTCTGATAAAGTTAATAAGTACTTTCCTCCAAAAACCAGCAGAGCCTATCTTCAGGAACTTTTGAAGCAGCTAACCGGTATTTCCGCTTCCGATAAGACAAATACGTCGTCGTGCTTAAATTCCATTGCCGAGAAAATCAAAAGAAAGGGATTGGTTATCATTGTTTCTGATTTTTTTGATGATGTTAATTCAATTTTATCAGCATTAAAGCATTTCAGGTATCAGAAGAATGAAGTGATTGTATTTCAGATATTGGATCCGTTTGAACGAAATTTTGCATTTGGCAATGAAGCAATTTTCCAAGATCTTGAAACGAATGAAGAACTGACCACGCAACCTTACCAGATTCAGAAGATATATATGGAAGCAATGGCGGAATTTATAAATAAAATAAAAACCGAATGCCTTAATTCCAACATTGAATACAATCTAATTGAAACATCCACTCCTTTTGATAAAGCCTTGTTCAGCTATATACAAAAGCGGAGCAGACTGTATTAAAGTATCAATTCCATTATTTCATTAACATATCTATTTGCCAAATCTTCAGCTAAAGATTGAGATTTCGCTTCTGCAATAATTCTTATAATGGGTTCGGTGTTTGATTTACGGAAATTTACCCAGTAATCCTGGAAGTCAATACGCAGTCCGTCTTCTTTGTTTATATTTTCTTTGCTGTACCTATTAATTAATGTATTTATTATCTTATCGGGATTGATATTACCAAGTTCAATTTTTTTCTTAGCTATAAAATAAGCAGGAAGAGTTTCTTTCAATTCCGCTAATGTGCCCCCAAATTCCAATAAATGCTGAAGTGTTATTGCTATTCCGACTAAAGCATCACGTCCGTAATGTAATTCAGGATAAATTACTCCGCCGCTTCCTTCCCCCCCAATAACAGCGTTTACTTCTTTCATTTTTTTAACGACATTTGCTTCGCCTACTGCTGAGCGGAATACCTTCTGGCATTCTGCTTCAGCAACATCTTCAACTGCACGTGTAGTGGAAAGATTAACAACAACATTTCCTTTTTCTTTTGATAAGATAAATTTCACAGCAAGGGTAATCGTATTCTCTTCACCGAAAGGTTTACCTTCATTTGTTATCAACACAAGCCTGTCAACATCAGGATCAACAACAA
>CAZUCY010000076.1:0-17382 GCA_964618785.1 uncultured Ignavibacteriaceae bacterium
CATTTCTGCATGGTGAGATAATTTTGGAAACAATAGAATAGTAGAAATATATAATTGACCAATAAATAAAATAACTATCAACTGATTAATTATAAATTATTATTCTTAGATTAACGTCCATGCTCCAGTGAGGAAAATAATTTAGTTTGTTAGTGATATAATATTAAAATATCATTCTGCTGTTTTTTGGAATTCTCTTTGACGGTTTTTTAATCTTAGAGAAATTAAAATTAAAACACATATAATTATTCCGACCCAAAAATATGCATTGCGAAGACCTTTGACACCCCCGCCCAGCGAGCTTGCCAAAGCGCCTACTAATACACCTCCGAAGAGTTGTCCCATGCCGGTAAAAACAGTAAGCATACCCTGTGCAGAACCTCTTTCCGATTGTTTTGCTTCTCGTAGCATAATATAACGGAGCGGAGCACCGACAAGAAATCCCATACCGAAGCCGATAAATGATGCGGCTGCATAAAATGCAGTAATAGTCATAGATTCAAAAGTTAATCCAAACATTCCTGCAGCTAGTAAAGTTGTGCCGGTAATTAGGACAACTTTTGATCCGAACTTATCCAGCATCCTTCCTGCCGTGGGTGATCCTATAGCCATTGCAATTACAACGGGAACAAGCATAAAACTTGCTTTAGAAGCCGTAAGACTAAACGCCGATACCAAAAGAGGCGGAATAAAAATAACGGCGGCTTCGCTTAAACCTGCGCCCATTGCAAGTATACTTGTAAGTTTTACTTGCAAGGGATTTAACAGCTTTATTCTTAAAACAGGGTCGTTTATTTTATATTCATTTATTACAAAGAATGGAATTAGAACTAGCGAAATTATAAAGAAAGGAAATACTCCCAGTGAAGAAAAACTTTGCAATAACTTAGCTGAATTTACCCGGTTCAATCCATAAGCAAAGGATGAGAGTATTATTATTAATAAAGACATCCCCTTCCAGTCGAACTTATTATTATTCCGGCCGGATTTATCGGGAATAGTGATTAAACTCAAATAAATTACAATGACTGCAATTGGAATATTTATTATAAATAGCCAATGCCAGTTTAATAAAAGCAAAACCCCCGCTAAAGCCGGTCCTATGATAAATGCAATTCCAAAGACAGCGCCAATCAAACCAAGCGCACTACCGCGATTTTCCTCAGGAAAAGTATCACCAATAACGGCGCTGGCAACTGGAAAAATTCCACCAGCGCCAAATCCCTGAACTGCTCTTCCGGCAAGTAGTATGTTAAAGTGTGGCGACAAAGCTACAACAAGCGAACCCAGAGCAAATAGAGATACATCAAGAATATAAATTTTTCGTCTGCTTATAACATCGGAAAGTTTTGCCATAAGCGGTGTTCCAATTAAATTAAACAAAACATAAACGGCAAAAATCCAAGAAACCGATCTTTCGTCAATATTAAACTGTTTCTGTATAGCGGGTAATGCAGGACCAACAATTGCGATATCAAGCGCAGCCATTAATACACCGATAAATAATACCGTAAGAATTTTGTTTCGTTGTTTTTTATCCATAATAATATTCTTGAATTAATTTTGCTTAAGGACTTAGATGTTTCTAACATCTTCGAGTAATGTAAAAATGCTTTATTAGATAGAAAAAGGGTTTTCCCTGCTCCCATTAAAATCCGGTCTGTATGTTTCAAAGCTACCTATTTCTTGTGTCCAGCCGTAATCCAGATTATATTTATCAAGAAGCCGGAGCACACGGTCATATTCTGATTCACGTATAGTTCTGTCTATAAGGATATCTACCTTAGACATGAAAGCGGGATAATATTGAGACATAACGGATAAATGAATATTCGGGTTCAGTTCTTCGGCAATATATTTAAATACATTTTCCGATTCAGCAAGATCATTCGGCAGTACAAGGTGTCTTATAATAAGACCTTTTACTACGACATTTCCATCGAATATTAACTCACTGCCAACCTGAATGAACATTTCTTTAACAGCAAGTTTTGACTTTTCAAAATAATCATCTACCCTAGAATATTTTTTAGCATATTCGTTATTTCCGTATTTAAAATCGGGGAGATAAATATCAATAACTCCATCAAAAAGCTTCAACATTTCAACAGAATCATAACCGTTGGAATTGTAAATTATTGGAAGGTGCAAGCCTTTTTCTATTGCAATATAAATTGATTTTAAAATTTGTGCTGAAAAATGTGTGGGAGATACTAAACCTATATTATGGCACCTCTTATTCTGGAGCTGAATCATTATATCGGCAAGTTTTTCAAATGAGACCTCTTTCTGGTTTTCCACTTTCCAATTCTGGCTGATTTCATGATTCTGGCAGAAGATACATTTCAAATTGCAATTACCGAAGAAAATATTACCGACTCCGTTTGAACCGCTTAGTACAGGCTCCTCTCCAAAATGAAGAGAATATGAAGAAATAATTGGTAAAAAACCGCTAAGACAAACCCCATGTTCATTTTTTGTTCTATTCGTAAGGCAGTTACGCGGACAGCATGTACAGGAACTGAGTATTTTTTCTGCCTGCTCTACTCTTTCTTTCAGTTCACCTGACTTAAAAAGCTTTATATATGAAGGTTCAAAACTCATTTAACATAACATTATGTGAGACTCACCTGACACATTAAAATTAATTTAACAAAATCAAATTACTTACACGCAACTAATATTGCAATAGATAAGTCTCACATTACCTAACTAATGTTAAGAAGTTATTAATATTTTATTTATAAACCCCGAGTTTTTTTACATGAGTTACTTATTAAAATTAATTATACCACGGCTACAAATATTTCAGAGGTCAATAATCTATATCTATTATTTCCAGATTCTCTGATTGGTTTGAATTAATTGTAAGCATATAAATATTATCTTTTTTTTCTGTGGACAAACGGGTTGTTATTTTATTACCATTGACATAAACCGCTTTGGGATTGGAGGGAGAAATGATTTTTATATTTGTCGCATATCCTGCAAAAGAACTTAATTTAATTTTCATTTTTTTTTGTTTGAAGTTAAATGATGAATTAATTAATTGTGAATTTATTTCCTTAACGTAGGGAAATTCGGGAAAGCCTAATACAATGTGAATATTTTTTGTACCTGATAAATCTTTCGGAATGACAGAAGTATAGGCAATTTTACCATCATATTTAATTGATCTGATATATTTACCTTTTCCAGAGATTTTGATTTTAAGACTATCACCCGCAGCATATAAAGAAAAAAAACAAGATTTTTGTCCGGATGCAAGGAATGGGTCAAAACTTATATTCCAATCATTTTCATCAATGCCATAAAGACGATAGAGAGTATATAAATACCATCCGCCAGCCCACAAAAATTGAGGTTTATCAACTGTACCGTAAATTGAAGGATCATTTTTATCAGGTATTCTTACTTCATACATTGCAGGCTGGCCATTTGGCCCTTTTATAATTCCATCAAGAGTCATAGTAGTTTTAATAAAATTTAATGCTTCTTGTTTATCGCCACTTTTAGCCAAAGCAAGCGCATACCAGGCATTATCCTGGGACCAGATACCGCCGTTAAAATAATAATAAGGCATACCAACCTCGTCGCTGAAGCCAAGAATTTTTTCATATTGATTAAAGTCCATCGGAAAGGCAGTATATATTCCAAGTTTCTTATCCAGTAATATATTATTTACGGTATGCAATAATTCATTGGTATGTTTTTTATCGAGCATATTAAAATTAGCAGCCATAAGTGAGCCGACATAATAGTGCGGGTCCTCTGAACCATCATTTAAATAATTCATCAAATATTTTTTTTTATCGTCCCAAAATTTATTAACTAGCTGCTCTTCCATTTTTTTGGAAAGTTCATTATTAGCTATTAATTTATCTACATTCTCACCAAGATCTGAAGAAATAAAGTTGAAGTCTTTAAGTGTTTTTGAAAAAAGTATAGTCATATAGGCTCTAGGCCCAAAGTTATTTCCAATATCCCACCAGTCCGGATGGTAAGACCACATTACATTATCTTCCTTTTTAGTTTTCATTGCATTACTTACACTTTCAGAAAGAAACGGATAAAGAAATTTTAAAAATTCTTTATCGCCGGAATGCCTTAAATAACTTGCGGCAGCAATAACAAACCAGAAATTATTCCAGTTATCTGAGCTTGCGAATTCTGTTACAAATGAGGAGTCCTTCCAATAAAATGCATGTGGAATGATGTTATTTGCATTTGCATGGTCCACAATAAATTTTAAATCTTTTTTAACTCTTGGAAGATCAAAATTGACAGCGGCAAGATCAGTAAGCAGTACATCGTGAGTAAAATAGAAATTGTATTCAGCAGGGCACGGCATGGGTAAAATATTTCCATTTATATAATGTTGATTTGCCGCAAGTATTGCCTTTGCCCAATGAGCTGAATGATCTATTGATTTATCGCCGGTGTACCATTTACTTTCCGTATATGATTTGCCAATTACATAGTTCTCGTAATTTTTTACTTCCTGTTTGTAATTATTTAAAAGATACTTCACAATGTCTTTTCCTTCAAACTGTCTGCAAGAACCGACGATTTGAACAATCGTCATTTTCTGTCCTGGCATTAATTCTTTTTTATAAACAAACTCCGCCGCAGGAATTCCCGGATTTTCTTTGGACAAAATACCGCAAGGTAAAGAGCTGCCATGCAGGGACCAAAAATCATTAATCGGTTTAGAAGAAGAATTTAAATTGCCTAAAGTATTATAGCTGGAAGGCATTAATCCACTGTTTGATACGAACACCTGTGCATACTGAGTTTCTTCTTTACTAAAGTTTGCATAAATGGTATTCCCCATTTTATCAAATTCTGTTTCTGCCAAATCATTTAATGTGTAAGTATGGCATGTTTTAAGAGACATTTCAAGATGTGTATAGAATTCAAACTCATCTTTTTTTTCATTAAGATTTGTAAATATATAGGTTATAATCGTTGCAGGCTTATCTTTACAAAATTGATAAGTTATATTAATTGACTTTTGTTTATCAGATTTAAAGAAAGAAACTGAGAAAGGCGTTAAATCAAATTCAAACGGTTCGTTACCGAGCCATTGCTTCTTACCATTGCCAATTTTTAAGCCAGCAGACATTGCGAAAGTAGTATCCCTTCTCCAATAATCGGCACTTAAGTCTATGCTGTTCGCAATCGGATAATAGAAGCTTATTCTTTGCGGCAGGATGCTGCTGTGATGAAATTCCAGCCCGACATAGGCGCTTCCCACTTCAATTTTTGAATCCCCTTTAAAATGTATTTTAAGTTTTTGTTTATACATATTCGCCGCAAGGAGTAAATCACTGGTCAACATTAATAATATCAAAATGAAGGATTTAACTTTCCATGATTTATTTTTCATTTAATAAGTCTCCTTTAATCATTTCAGTTTTACACGAATTAATAAAATCAGTGCTAAACGATAAGCAAATGAAGCTATTGAATGTTCTTTTTATATTCAAATTTTAACCGGATTAGACGAAAAATTCTTTATTATGCCCCAACACTAATTAAACAGAGATATTTGTTTTCCTAAATCACAAATACATATGTTTTAAGAATCAGTTTTAAAATGAAATATACAAAAAAAGAAATGATTTTTTATTAAAGAATTAGTATTTTATTTTTTCAAAAAATTTAAAATATATGAGAAAATCATACGACCCAAGGATGCACTCTGCAGAACATATCTTAAATCAAACAATGATAAGATTATTCAACTGCGGGCGTTCATTCAGCGCGCACATAGAGAAAAAAAAATCCAAATGCGATTATCATTTTAGCCGGAATTTAACGCCCGAAGAGATTTCTGTAATTGAAAAGAAAGTTAATGAAGTCATACTTGCAGATATGAATGTATCTGAAGGGTTTTTAGCAAAAGAGGCGGCTCAAGAATATTATAACCTGCAACGCCTTCCTGAAGATGCCGGCAATGAGATAAGAATTATAAAAATCGGGGATTATGATTCATGTCCTTGCAGCGGAATTCATGTTAAATCGACAAAGGAGATATGTGGATTTAAAATTATTTCTTCAGATTTTAATGAAGGTGTGCTCAGAGTAAGATATAAATTGACTGAGCAGGATAATGATTAATGATTTTTCTCATCCCAAAAGGGAAACGAAAGAATTATAGTGGTGCCCTTATTTTTTGAACTTATAATATCAAAATTTCCAGCGAGGATAGTTGTTAATCTGTGAGCTACAGTAAGGCCAAGACCGGCGCCTTCATAACTACGGACGTATGCTTCTTCTTCCTGAACAAACGGCTCAAGCAATTGTTTTATTCTGCTGGTATCCATACCGCTGCCGGAATCCGAAATACGTATCTCAGCCTTTCTATTAAATAACCTTGAATGAATTTTGACTTCTCCGTAATCAGTATATTTTACAGCATTATCCACTAGAGAATAAATTATCTTTTCAAATTTAGCCCAATCCGTTTTTATAATTAGTTCGTCGTTTTCCAACTCTAACTTGAAAATTAATTTCTTTTTTTCTGCACATTCAGACATTTTATTATAGACAGATCTTAATACCTGGTTGCAGTTTAATTTGACAATATCAAGTTCAACTTCACCAGCTTCGATCTGGGAAACTTCAACAATGTTTGTAAATAAATTTAGAATCCTGCTTAAGACATCCTTAAATGACAGCACAAGGTCGAGAATAGTATTGTAATCTTTTTCTACAACACACTCGTCTATAATTTCTGCATAACCTGCTATTGCATTAAACGGGGTTCTTATTTCATGCGACATGTTTTCCAATAATGCAGTTTTAAGTCTATTCAAATTCATTTCCTTGGCGTAAGCTTTTTTCAACTGTTCCTGATACAAAATTTGATCTGTAATGTCTTTCATGCTGACTATAAAAATCTTTTCATCCTCAACTCTGTCTTCAATAAAAGAAATACTTATACTATATTCACGTTCATTTAAATCTCTGTAGTGAGAAGCAATATTACCATCAAGAGTACAATTAAACTCTTTTACGGCATTTTTAATTATCTCAAAAAGCTTTTCTTCAATTAAGGAACCAACCGTTTTTTTTAGAGACTTATATTTATCGATTGAAAATGATTTGCAAAAATTATCGTTGGCATTTTCAAATAATATTTCCCCATCCTTTTCTTTAAATATAAACAACAGATCGGAAATGTTATTGATTATGGATTTTAATCGTCTTTCCGATTTTTTAATTATTTGATTTTTCAGCACAAAATTAGTGATATCGTTAGCGGTAAGAATCAAGCGCAGATTATCTTCCCCGGCTCTGAATATAGGATTCAGTTTAAGCTCAAAATAAATAATATCCTCTTTATCGTCTACGAAAGAAATTGTTTTCGTCCAAATTTTAAAACTTTCGATACATTCTTCAAGATGGCGCTTTTCTTCAATTGTAAGATAAAGAGAGAGAATATCGGGGAGAGGATTGTTATAAATGCTCTCAATATCCCTTTTTAATATAAATTCAAATGAATTGGTAGCATAAGATATTTTACCTTCTCCATCAGTAACGAGTACGGGGATGTTACCGTGATCTAATGCGGTATGAAGATTATTTATTTTTTCTTCCAGTTTTGCTTTTTCTTCGAGAGAATTAAAAATCAAGACGAAGTATTCATGCTGCTCAATATAGATTCTTTCAATTTCGACGTTGAAATTATAATTTCTAATGTTTTGATCAGGCGAAAAGAATAAATCAAAATGGAAATTATTAAAATTGCTACCTGTAATAGCAAATAAAAGATAACTTAAGTCCGGTTCGGAAATAAGGTCAAAGAATGCCTCATTTTCAGGTAAGTTAAAAGTATTATTAAACGAAGAATTGGAAAAAATAATTTTGCGCCCTGTGTCAATAATCATTAGTGGATTCCCATTAGGGAATTTATAAAACGACTCAAACTCGGTTAAAGAGAGGTAATTTTTATACTCTGTAGGATTAGGATGGTTAATATTATTGAGCATTTAATATTTTAATACTTTTAACGGTTACAATTTCACTTTGATTAATATTTTTCCGATCTTTTTTATCTATTCTAATGTCTTCAAGTTTTTCAAGAAAAATAAACAAATGATTATTTACATATTTCAATTCTTCATTTACTCCTGTAGAAATTCCGCTCATAAGTTCATCAATAATGTATTTATCACTCTGAGTTAGTTCACGATAAATTCTTTGATTGAAAAATCTTTGAAAAAATACATTTAAAGCCGAAAGATTTATTAATACCTCTTCCTTATCGTATTGTACATTTTGAATTTTAACTGACAAGTTGGAAACAATATTATTATTAAAGTCAGATTCTATTCCTTCTTTGATTATATGATAATTTATATCATCTGCCCCTTCAATGCTGACAAGGTCTATTGTCGTTTGAAATTCAATATCGGAAAGAATAAAGTTAAGGAATAATTTCTCTTTTGCAATATGTTTAAACTCTTTTAATCTCCAGTGAACAAGATTTAAGAACTGAAGGGCAGGGGAAATATTTACAGAATCATGGATAAATGATTGACGTACGTATGCAGAAGCAAGATTAGCAGAAAAGCCCAAGGGTCTGCTTGCTTTACTATATTCACTTCCGGGACTAATATTATCTATCTTATTAAGCATACCTATTTCCTCAATTTATAATCGAAAAAACAGGTGAAAAATTGAGTGCTAACCTGTGATTAATTATAAAGCAGGTTAGTCCAATTTTATCATTTTGCTATCATTTGAATAATCTATTATTTCAGGATTTTTAAGGTGGGCAAGGTCATTTGCTAAAACCTTGATGCGTTCTATTGATTGGTTAATGACCAGGAAATCTTCTTCAAAAGATTTTTTCCCTGAGGTTCTTAAATCGTCTTCAATATTATTGACGGTCATTACCAAACTGCTAAGAGGATTGTTAATTTTATGCCCAATAGTACAAGCCATTTCGATAATAGCTTTATCATGCTCAATATTCTTTAATTCATTTTGGAGATTATGTATCCTAATACCGGAGCGGATTCTAGCCAACAGTTCCTGGTTTTGGACCGGTTTAACCAGAAAGTCGTCGGCGCCAACGTCTAAACCGGTAACCCTGTCTTTTAATGAAGCCCTAGCAGTTAGAATTATAAAATATATTAATTTAAATTTTTCATCTTTTTTAACAACATTACAAAGTTCCAAGCCGTCCATAACCGGCATAGTCCAATCTGCTATAATAACATCAGGGATTTCTTTATTTAGGACATCAATAGCTTCTTGCCCGTTAGTAGAGGTAAATACTTCATAATCATTTTTAGTTAAAAGTTTATTTAGAATAAAGAGAGTATCTTTTTCATCTTCAACAATTAAAACTTTATTCATAATGAATTTACCATCAGCTTATTTACTTTATTAATTAATAAATTAAAATCTATAATAGGTTTAGTGATATAATCTTCCGCAAAGCTCTCTTTACAAAAATTTTCACCTTTAATTGAGGGTGAATAGGCAGTAACGAGGATAATAGGGATATTAGAATAATTAGTATTTTTTTTAATGAAACTAGATAGCCTAATCCCGTCAATTTTTTCACCATTAAGATACGTATTCTTTAAATTTATATCCATAATTATCAAACTAATATTATCAGTTCCCAAAGATTGGATAACTTTATCTCCATCTTCAATTACAATTGGGTTAAAACCTGCTTTTTTGAATATGAAAAGATAAAAATCAACAGTAAACGGGTCGTCTTCGATAATAAGTAAATTTTTCATTCTTTACTATCCGTATATTTAATAATAATACTTATTCTTCTATTAACAAAACTGTAAGGGTCTTCTTTATTACGAAGCAGTCTATCGGCATAACCTCTTACTTGCTCAATCCTGTCATCCGGCAATTTATCGGAAGTTAATGCACGCCTTGCGGAATTGGCTCTATCGGCACTTAGTTCAAAATTTGTATATCCATTTGGTCCATCATTATAAGGACGCGAATCTGTGTGACCTTCGACAAGAATTTTATTATTCAGCTTTGCAAGATTATTTCCTATTTTTTGTAAGAGCAAATATGCCTCTCTAGTAAGTTTAGCGGTGCCTATTTCAAAGAATAAATCTTTTGCTGAATCAACAATTTCTATTCTTAGACCTTCTTTAACAAATTCAATTTTTACCTGCCCCAACAAATTATTGAAAGTAGGATTTTGAGAAAGATCGTTAAGAATATCCCGTCCAATCTTCTTTAATAACTCCATTTCTTTCTGATGGGCTTGTTCCGCATTAAAAGCTCCTTCGGATTTAATAGCAATTTGCCCGCCGCTCATAATACCTTTTCCAGTTGAAATACCGATTGGATCATTAAAATAGCTGGCGACCGCTTTTTGTATTTCTTTACTCTGCGCCATGACCCAAAGTACAATAAAAAGAGCCATCATTGCGGTAACAAAATCAGCATAAGCAACTTTCCAAGCACCACCATGAGCGCCCCCATGTTTTTTAATTTTCCTAACTATTCGGGGTGGTAAATCACTGCCACTGGACATAAAGCTATTTTTTTCCTCTCACATAATTTTCGAGTTCGGAAAAAGTTGGACGTTCATCTGTAAAAATAGTTCTTCTTGCAATTTCAATAGCAATAATCGGTGGATTACCTTTTGCATAAGCAACTATGCAGGCTTTTATTGTATGGAAAATTCTAAGTCTGTTTTCAATATTGAATTCAATATTGGCAGCGAGAGGATTAACAAATCCATAAGCTAATAATACACCAAGGAAAGTACCAACCAGAGCGGCTGCAACGTGCTCACCAACAATTGCAGCACCCTTATCAATGGATGCCATAGTAACTATAATTCCCAGAACTGCGGCAACAATTCCGAGACCGGGCAATGAATCTCCGACTCTTGCAAGAGTAGCAGCTACAGGTTTGAACTCAATCTCTAAAGTTTCTATTTCCATATCAATCAACTCTTCCAATTCATGCGGCGGGACACCACCTGAAAGCATTACCTTCATAGTATCGGCAAAAAAGTTTCTTGTCATCTCGTTATCAATAAATTTCTTATTGTTTGAAAGGATATTGCTTTCAATAGGGTTTTCGACATGCTTTTCAATAGCAAGGAGCCCATCTCTCTGGGCAACCAGAAACAAGTCATTAAATGACTTTAACAAATCCAAATAATCTTGTTTAGTATACTGGTTCGGACTAATAGCTTTTGGAATTTCCGCTATAATTTTTTTAATTAGGGAAAGAGGCGCTGATATTAATAAACTTCCTAAAGCGGCGCCACAAATAGTGATAAATTCTGCATACTGAAGAAGTAGGAACAAATTACCGCCGGCGATAAGAAATCCCGTAATAACACCAACTACAACTAATGCAGCGCCAACTAAAACAAACATATTATCTTTCTTCTACAACATTTGATTCTTCAATTTCGCCAATAATAGAAAATACCTGGTTGCACATCATATTGACTTGATCCCAGCTAATTTGGGCTCCATTTAAATAATCCTCAATAACGCCGCTTATAAAAGTTAACTTGGGGTAGCCGATAGTACTGCCTGCTCCCTTAAATTCATGAACGATGTACATTAATGTTTCCCTATCTCGTGTACTTAAAGCTTCCGACATAGATTCTTTCTTTATGGCAGCACTTTTTAAAAATATGGAAGCTAATTTCCTCTGAATATCATTTGACTCCGAAACCGAAAACACATTTTTCTTTTTAGCCTTTATTAAAAAATCAGGACCAAGCATTTCGTTTATGTTTTTAATAATAATTTCTTTTTGAAGCGGTTTTGACATAACTCTTTCCGCGCCTGCTTCAATTACATTCAGAACGTTGGTTCTGTTGGTATTGCCGCTTATAATAATAACAGGGATTGTTTTAAGACCTTCCAGTACTTTTAACACCTGCAGCATTTTAACGCCATCGAAATTTGGCATCATAAGATCAAGGAAAATTAAGGATGGTTTATATTGGGCGGCGGCCTGAATTCCTTCGTAACCGTCTGAGCATGTCACAACATCAAAATTGTAATCGCTAAAAAAATTTTTCAATGATCTCCTAATTACTTCCGAATCATCAACGACAAGTATTTTATGGTTTTCTTCACTCATTTCAATCTGTTATCTTTCTAATTTTATTTAAATTAATTTTAGATAAGTCCGCTAATTTTTCTTTACTTGAAAGCGATGCTTCAATAATAGTTTGTTTTACTTTCTCGTAAATCTCACCTCTAAAAATTTCCACATTATTAGGGGCTGTAATTCCCAATTTTACCTGACCATCAGAAATTGAAAGGACTTTGACGGTAATATCCGAACCAATTTTTATTTCTTCATTAAATTTTCTAGTTAAAATCAGCATAAGCTATCCGTATTTTTTACTCTTTAAAAAGGTTGAATTTGACCGGATATTTATCGGAATCCAAAATTTTTTGGTAACCGCTTTTATTAGTTTGGTTAATATAAACAGGAGCTTTAAGATTAACAGTAATTTTTAATATTTCAGGATTCATATTAACAATACCAAATGCCTCATGTTCAATTTCTTGCGGATAACCTTCATCAATCAATCTTAAACCAATCATAGGGAATGCAATTTCAGGTTCGTCAATTGAATTGAGCCAGAATAAAACGTCAGTATCTACCTTAATCAGCAGGTAATCTCTCAACTGTTCAAAACCAAAAATCCCTGATTCAAATTTAATAATAATATTACTATCAAATTCAAGGATACCAAATTGATTAGTTTTAATTTGCATATTACATCATTTTTTTATTATAACAATATCAACTCTTCTATTAGAAGCTCTTCCTTCTTGAGTATCATTGGTTGCTATCGGTTTATATTCCGAATAACCAACAATCGAAATTTTTTCAGGGTTTAACCCTTCATTGTTAATCAAATAATAAGCTGTATTTAAAGCCCTTGAGACTGAAAGATGCCAGTTTGAAGGGAAAACAGGAGTATTAATGGGTACATTATCCGTATGCCCTTCAATTCTTATATCATTAGGCAATTCTTTTAATATTTCCGCCAGCCTATTAAGAACGGTGACCGGATAACCGGCAAGAATAGAACTGCCCGAAGGGAAAAGAATATCATCTAGAATATGAATCGTTACGCCCCTCTCATTTTCTTCAAGACGAATAGATTTATTATAATGATATTGATCTATTAGTTGATTTAAGTCAGACATTAAGCGATTACCATTATTAGGGATTAAACTCGTACCCGCACTTTTCATATTGACAACTTTACCACGACTTCCGAAAACATCTCCCATAGCAGTTATCATTTTTTCATATTTGTCAACATCGATTTTAGATATAGCATATAAAATAATAAACAGTCCTAATAACAGAGTAATTAAATCTGAATAAGTAATTAAATATCTATCTTTTTCGCCACTTTCGGAGAATAGTGATTCTTCACCATCTAAGATATCATCATTCTTAATTGTTCTTTTTGTGGAAGCAGGCTTGTCAATCTTGCTTTCACTATTGAAGGAATCTCCCCACTCTGAAGAGCCAAAATGCCTTCCAGGGATATCTCCATCATATGTTTTTCTTCTAAGTGGCACTTCTTTAATTTGTCGCCTATTGGCAGCCATAAAATATTAGCGCTAAAAACGCCCCATAATGTTGCAATAAAAGCCGTAGCTATATTTTTAATTAATGAATTCGGATCTCCACCGGCATGTGCTAAGGTCATAATCAAGCCCATGACAGTACCTATTATACCCATAGTTGGCGCATATCCACCCATTTTGGTGAATATAAAGATGTTTGAGTAATGTCTTTCCTGCATTGCTCTAATTTCTAATGCGGCTAAATTTTGTAATGAATCTGCATCTGTTCCGTCAATTACATATTTAATTAATTTTTTTGGAAAAACGTATTCAAGACGATCAAGTTTTTTTTCTACCGAAAGGAGTCCTTCCTTTCTACTCATTATCGAAAGATCTACTAAATTATTGATTAGACTCTTTATGTTGTATTTTCTAGGGAAGTACGCTAAAAACGTTAAGGTAACAATATTTTTAAACTTATCTAACCCGAAGCCTATAATAATAGCGGAAAATGTCCCGCCGAAAACAACAAGAATCGGTGAAATAAGGAACAAGGCTCCAAAAGCCCCACCTTCCAAAAAGAATGCCCCAAATATTGAAAATATTCCTAAAAGGAGGCCACCTAAAGTGGAAGTTTTACTTATCATAAGTATTCCAACAAGGAAGTATTATTCATAATTTCACCAGCAACTTCATATGTAGCATCCAAAATATAATTCAGATTTGAAAGTTCGGTTGCTGACTTTGCCGCATCAATTGACTGTACATTTGATATCAGATTAGTCAATTGTGTTTGTTGACTGCTCAATAATGTACCCGTGTTAGTAAGTTGGTTAGTAACATTGCCGGTATCAGCAATGTTATTAAGTATCCTTTCATTAAAATCTGATACGGCTTGAGTCTGAGCAGCCGTAGGCGCTATTCCAGATTTAAGCGAATTCACGATGGAAATAAGATTATTAAATATATCCGTCTGTTGATTTTCGGAAAGATTTAATGTAGTTGTGCCGCTTTTTTCTACCACAGAAGCTTGATCTAGACTAAAATTTATGTTAGAGCCCGGTATATTTACTTGTATTGGTGCAGGTGTAGAACCATTAACAGATTGAAGATTTCCGGTTGACGGATTAAAAACCATCGTTTGGGCTACCGGTTTAGATGTTAGTACTGAGGTATTACTGCTATTTAATACGTCATAAGTCATACTGTAAGTATCGGCAGCGGTTTTTGTATAATTTACCTGAAGCGTATATGGATTACCGGATGTATCATATACTGTGGTTTGATTGCTGACGGTATTGCCGACGCTTGTTGAAGAGTCTATACTTCCATTTTGATTTACTATAGTTCCAAAAACCTGAGTTCCGCTCATATTAATCTGTTGTGATGTACTGCTGGAAGTTTTGATAATCTGAGTACCCGAGACACCTGAAGATTTAACCTCAATGGAAGAACCATCTGCAGAATATCCATAAGGCGCAGTTGAGTCATTTGTTCCACCAAAGATGTACTGGCCGTTTGATTGAGTGTTTGCCAAACTCAATATATCATTAAGTGACTGCTGTATCTGGTCCGCATAATTAGAATAATTACTGGTTTCAGTAGTATTACTAAGATCAGTCAGCGTGGTCATAATGTCTGAAACATCCGTTTGGATGTTTTGCAAAGCGCTTGAGGTATCAGATACAAAACTAGAAGCATTAGTAATGTTGCTTGAATAAGCTTGTGATTGAGCCAATTGAGTGTTCCATTCAATCAAACTAGCAGTGCCAGCTGGGTTATCTGACGGTTTCTGTATTTTATTATTCGTGGCAATTTGTGTTTGCAGCGTGTTTAATTGCGAGTTTATATTATTATAATTACTTATAAAAGTCTGTGAAGTTTCTAAATTTGATACTCTCATGAGCCACCCATCATTGTTATAAGTGTTTCAAGCATGGCGCTAGCTGTAGTAATTACTTCCGCACATGCTTGATAGGATCTTTGATATTGAATTACATTTGTCATTTCTTGATCAAGCGAAACGCCTGAATACGAGGATTCCTGATTATTTAATGATGTAAGCAATGTATTATAATTATCTGCCTGATTAGTAGCATTCTGAGTATCGGTTCCAATTTTGGAAACCAGTGAAGCATAATCATCGGTTAAAGTAGTACCGGAAGAATCTTGTTGATTTTGTAAATTTGCAATACTTGTTGCAACATTGCCATTGCCTGAAGTACCGTCAGACGATATAGCAATTTGGTTTGGGTCATTAACTAAAGCCGGGTTAATCGTTAGAGTACCATCAGCATAACTACTAAAAAAATCAGTACCGCTTTGGGTCGGGTTGGTAATGGAATAACCGGTTTCATGTAATGAATTAACAGAAGTCATTAACCTGTTGACATAGTTATTCAGTGAAGTTTGATATTCAGGGATATAGTTATTATAAGTGTCAAGTTCAGCGCCAATAGTGCCCCCTCCAGAGAGGTTTACAGGACTTGAGCTATTTGCATTGTTAATTGTTAAGTTACCATTAACTTCCGTTGCTGAAAATTGATTATAGGTATTTTGATCCACAGCAACTGTTCCAGCAATACTTAAAACTGCCGCACCGGTAGAACTATAAGTTACATTTACATCTGCCAGATTACTGACACTATTAATAAGCCCTTGGCGAGTATCCATCAAATCATTAGGTGTTTGACCTGCAGCTTCAGAAGCCGTAATTTGGACATTCAAGCTTTGAATTTGTTGTAAATCGCTATTAAGAGTTGTCAGATCGCCATCAAGTGCGGTAGAAGTATTAGATTTGACGGTAGCTATTCCTTCATTAATAGTAGTAATATTATTACTTAATCCTTGTGCTGCCTGAATCACATTATTCCTAAGTGATACCGAATTAGGTGTAACCGCAAGGTTCTGCCAAGCCGTAAAAAATGCAGATGTTGAATTCGAAAGACTGTCGGTTGAATTGCTGACCGAAGTTGTGCCCGAAGTATTGTCTGTAGAGGGTTCATTAAACAGACTCTGGACATCACCGAGTTCATTACTTAATTGATTATTATATGAATACGCTGAGTTATTAGTTATTATTTGCCCATCAGTCAGATTATCCCTAACTCTTTGAATATCTGCTAAAGTGACACCATTACCCCAGATAGTACTACCTGAACTCGTAGGAATAGCAGATTTGAGGTTCACTTGTTGTCTTGAATAATTAGGATTGGAGGAATTGGAAATATTATTGGATGTAACATCCAGTGCTTCCTGATAAACCTGCAACCCTGATTGAGCAATATTTAGTGTCCTGCTAACACTCATTTAAGCTTTCCTATCAAAGATTGGTGATCGATTATCACTAATTAAAGCAGAAACAGTTTGCCTAACAAAATTTCTTGCTTGTTCAATAAACATTCTATTCTGATCATTTATTTTCTTTATTTGTGAAACCAGCTTTTTAAGTGACGAATGAAGCTTCACAATATTATTCGGGTTAAATTCTTTCTTGCCCTGGAGAGCATTAACAAAATCAGTAAGTTTATTCGAAGGGGCATTAATTGAATATTTTTCAGATAATTCACTGATGATCTCAGCCATCTGTTTTTCATAACGGTCAATATTTATCAGCAATGCGCCCTCGGTCCTAATTGTTTCTTCAAGTCCTCCAATATCATTATTAATAATTGCTTTTTGCTGCAAAACGATAGTGTCTAAAAATGTCTGTAAAAATTCATGCTGTTCCTTAAGTGAATTAAAGAGATCTTTCATTTCCATAATCTTCTCCGTTTAGATGATTAAAATATCCGATTACTCTTTTTATATA
>CAZUCY010000077.1:0-17034 GCA_964618785.1 uncultured Ignavibacteriaceae bacterium
TACCATAAAATTTTTCTTTATATGCTTTCTCGAAAGCTTTCTTTAAATCTTTATACTTGAAAATCTGCGGAGTCTGTACATTATATATTTCTTTTCGGTCTAAATATGAATCTACCGTTATTTTTGCTTTTATAAGCGTATCTTTCACTCTTATACAAACTAATGCATTTCCCTTTTTCTTAGCTATACTGATTGCGTTATTTAATACGCCTTCCTTTAATAAAGGGCGCGCTGCATCGTGAACTACTACAAGATCTTCTTTATTTGCATTAATTGCAGAAAGAGCATTATTTACGGAATCCTGTCTTTCCTTGCCTCCGGCAACAATTTTCTTAATCTTAGTCAGCTTATATTTTTCTTTAATTTTTTTAAGCAACTGAAAATAAGGCTCTTCAGCAGCAATAATTATTTCATCAATTAATTTATTTTTCTGGAATACTTCAAGCGTATAAACGATAAGTTCCTTCTTGTTGAATTTTACAAATTGCTTCGGAGCGGAAAAACCGCTCCTGATGCCTTTTCCACCGGCAGGAATAACAGCAAAAATTTTCATAAAATAAGCATTGCATCGCCATAGCTAAGAAACCTAAAATTATCTTTTAAAGCTTTTTTATAAGCTTTCATGGCAAATTCAGTTCCCGCAAAAGCACATATAAGCATAAGCAATGTAGATTCAGGCGTATGGAAGTTTGTAATTAGTCTAGTTGTAATTTTAAACTCGTATGGAGGATAGATAAATTTATCCGTCCAGCCGCGGCTCGTCTTTATGAAACCTTCTGCTGTAACGCTGGTTTCAAGAGCTCGGCAAGTGCTTGTTCCAACAACAAAAATATTGTGGCCTGACAAAATAGCTTTGTTAATTTTTTCGGCAGAACTGGGAGTAATTTCATAAAATTCAGAATCCATTTTATGTTTTGTAAGATCCTCAACTTCAACCGGCCTGAAAGTTCCCAAACCTATATGCAGCACAACAGGAACTATTTCAATTCCTTTCTTTTCAATTTTTTGCAGAAGCTTGGGTGTAAAATGAAGGCCTGCGGTAGGGGCTGCAACTGCTCCGTCAATTTTAGCATAAACAGTTTGATAATCTTCCTTGTCCGATGGTTCCGGTTCTCTTTTGATATAAGGTGGAAGTGGAGTTAAACCAATTTTTTCAACTGACTTATAAACGTTGCCCGGCTGGTTAAAGCGAACTGTTCTTCCACGCGAGGTTGTATTATCTATTACTTCACACCAGAGTTTGTCGTTAAAATAAATCTTATTGCCAATCCTCACTTTGCGGGCAGGATCAACAATTACATCCCATATACATTCTTCTGCGTTCAATTCCCTTAATAAAAACACTTCGATTTTTGCGTTCGTCTTTTCTTTCTTGCCGTAAAGCCTTGCCTGAAAGACACGCGTTTCATTAACTACCAGTACATCGCCTTTTTCCATATAATCTACAACGTCTGTAAAAACTTTGTCTTCTATCTCTTGCGTCTCTTTGTTGAGAACCATCAGCTTTGATTTGTCTCTCGGGGAAACGGGATACTTGGCTATCGAAGTCTTTGGTAAGTTATATTTGAAGTCCGATAATTTCATTCTTCGTTACCTCTTATATGTGAACTAATTTTCAAAGGGGGGAGACAATATTCTGTCTCCCCCTCAAATAATGTTGTTTAATTATTAATTATTTATTCCTTCTTTTAGCATCAACTTTCTTTATTGATTTATGTGCTGGCTTCGTTTTTTTTACTTTTGCTGTAGATAGTTCTTTTACAACTGCTCTTGCTGCAGCTAACCTTGCTATCGGAACTCTGTATGGCGAGCAGCTTACATAGTTCAAGCCTATATTATGACAGAATTCAACTGATACAGGCTCGCCCCCATGCTCACCGCAAATGCCGATTTTAAGATCCGGACGGGTTGCTCTGCCGCGTTCTACTGCAATTTTCATTAATTCGCCAATTCCCTCCTGATCAATTGACTGGAATGGATCTTCAGGCAATATTTTCTTTTCAAGATAATCAGGTAAGAATGAACCAATATCATCTCGTGAGAATCCAAATCCCATTTGTGTCAAATCGTTCGTACCAAATGAGAAGAACTGAGCGACATCTGCAATTTTATTCGCAGTTAATGCTGCACGCGGTATTTCTATCATTGTTCCGGTTAAATGAGAAATTTTCTTTAAGCCGAATTTCTCTGCAACTTCTGTATGTACTTTATTAATTATTTCATTCTGGTTTTTAATCTCATTAACAGTGCAAGTAACTGGTATCATGATTTCAGGGAAAGGTTTCTTCCCTTCTTTCAATAATTCTGCTGTTGCTTCAAATATAGCTCGTACCTGCATTTCTGTAACTTCTGGATATGTGATTCCAAGACGGACACCGCGGTGCCCCATCATTGGGTTATTTTCATGAATTGCTTCCGCGCGTTTATTTAATTCATCAAGTGAAATTCCAAGACTTGATGCTAATTTTTCTCTTTCTTCCATTCGGGTAGGAACAAATTCATGAAGCGGTGGATCAAGCGTTCTTATTGTTACACCATACCCGTCCATAGCTTCCAATGCCCCCTTTATGCTGGCTTTTGCAAACGGAAATATTTCATCCAAGGCGCTTCTTCTTTCAGCTTCCGTTTTGGACACAATCATTTTGCGAAGCTTAAATAATGGTTCTTCAGAATGCTTTCCGTAAAACATGTGTTCCGTTCTGAAAAGTCCAATACCTTCGGCGCCAAAAACACGCGCTCTTGCAGCATCTTCAGGCGTATCTGCATTTGTTCTGATTTTTAATTTTTTTATTTGATCGCATATTTTCATGAAAGCAGCAAAATCAGGATTTTCTTCAGCAGCTTTCTTCATAGGAAGTTCACCCTCGTATACAACTCCTTTGGAACCATTCAGTGTAAGCCAATCACCTTCTTTAACCGTGACTTCACCTGACGTAAAATATTTTTCGTGGTAATTAATCTTAATAGTTCCGGCACCTACAATACAACACTTTCCCCATCCGCGGGCAACAAGTGCGGCATGGGATGTCATACCTCCGCGTCCGGTTAACACTGCTTCAGCGGCACGCATGCCTTCAATGTCTTCAGGATTTGTTTCTTCACGGACAAGGATAACTTTTTTGCCTTCTTTTTGCCATGCAACTGCGTCCGCGGCTGAAAATACCACCTGCCCTGTCGCACCGCCCGGTCCTGCCGGTAATCCTTTTGCTATTACTTTAGAAGTTTTTTCTGCGGAAGGATCAATAATAGGATGTAAAAGTTCATCTAGCTGCGAAGGCTGAACGCGCATTACAGCATCTTCTTTTGTAATTAATTTTTCTTTGTACATATCAAGCGCCATTCTTACAGCGGCCGGACCGTTTCTTTTACCAACGCGGCACTGAAGCATATAAAGCTTGCCTTCCTGTATAGTAAATTCAATATCAAGCATATCATGATAATGTTTTTCTAATAAACGCTGAATGTTGTGAAGTTGCTTGTAAGTTGTCGGCATTCCAACTTCAAGTGAAGTCAAATGCTCCGTGTGTTCGCTCTTCCCATGTTCATTAATTGGATTTGGAGTCCTTGTACCCGCAACAACGTCTTCGCCCTGAGCATTAGTCAACCATTCACCATAAAAATAATTTTCTCCTGTAGCAGGATTACGGGTAAATGCAACTCCCGTGGCTGAAGATTCGCCCATATTACCAAAAACCATCGATTGAACGTTTACTGCAGTGCCCCAATCATCAGGAATGCCCTCAAATCTTCTGTAAGAAATTGCGCGTCTTCCCATCCAGCTTTGGAATACCGCCGCTACTGCACCCCACAGTTGCTCCATAGGATCTTCAGGAAAAGGTTTATTAAGGACTTCCTGAACCTTAGCTTTGTATGTTTCAATCAATTCTTTAAGATCGTCAGCAGTCAAATCTGTATCGCTATGAGCGCCACGTGCTGTTTTCATTTTTTGCAATTCACCTTCAAGTTGCTGGCGTACTCCTTTACCTTCTTCCGGTTCTATCCCGGCGGCTTTTTCCATAACCACATCCGAATACATTTGTATCAATCGGCGGTGTGAGTCATATACAAAACGTGGATTACCCGTTTTTGCAATCAATGCTTCGCGTGTAACATCATTAAGACCGACATTAAGAATTGTCTCCATCATTCCCGGCATGGAAGCTCTAGCGCCGCTTCTTACGGATACTAATAATGGATTTTTGGCATCTCCAAATTTTGCACCCATCGTTGTTTCAACTTTTTTTAATGCAGCAAGCATTTGAAGCTTCAATTCTTTGGGATACTTTTTGTTATTCTTATAATAAGAAGTGCAAACTTCCGTAGTAATAGTAAAACCGGCCGGCACTGGTAAACCGATATTAACCATTTCGGCTAGATTTGCGCCTTTACCGCCAAGAAGATTTTTCATCTCAGCTTTGCCGTCAGCTTTTTTATTGCCGAAAAAATAAATATATTTAGTTTGTTTAGCCATTTTTTCCTTTGCTCCAATTTATATTATCTTAAATAAATATTAATAATTTAATTCTGTTTTTTATAAATGTACAGTACATTTTGTTAACTTTATTTTTCGCTTCTTTACTCCCTTTTCTAATTTGATAAATTAAACATAGTTTTTAGATATTCTTTGAATCTTTCCGTTTCGTCCAATTCTAATTCTATTTTCAGAAAATATATATCTATATCATCAAGTTCCTTTGAATATTTGGAAAGCTTAACTGCATCTTTTTCTGTGGTAACCACCGAATGAGAATTTGTTTCATAAAACTCTTTCCTTATTCTTTGAATTTCCTTAGTTGCATAATTTTTATGATCTTTAAAAATTATTCTGTTCTGCGTATCAACATTAGTTTGTTCCAAAGCATTCACAAATGAGTATGGGTTTGCAACACCGGAAACAACAAGACTCTTTTGACCTTCAAATTCTTCTATTTTATAATGAGTCCTTTTTTTTATGTCCACAAACTCAATTGCTTTGTAATATGCTGTAAATATTTTTTTCCTTTCAAAATATTTTTTTAAACGGTCCGGAATTTCCATTTTCACGGAAAACTTCCTGTTAATTATAACTGCATCAGCTCTTCTTACTGAACTAAAAGGTTCTCTCATTACCCCGGTCGGCAAAAGGCTTTGACTTATGATTGAAAAATCATTAAGAAAATTCTGCTCGCAAATCAGCAGGTTTGCATCTCGTTCTATCCATCTGTGTTGGAATGCATCATCCAACACAATGGTATCAACACCGGTTTCCTTAATTAATAACTTTGCACCAAGAACCCTGTTTTCTGAAACAGCAGCAGGAATTTCACACTCAAGTGCAGTATGGTAAATCTCATCTCCACATAAATCTACCGAAGTTATAACCTGCTCCCCTTTTGAAACAAGAATGTATCCTTTAGATTTCCTTCCATATCCGCGGCTTAGTACTCCGACTTTCCTTCCTTCTTTCTTTAACAAATTTGATAGATATATAACCAATGGTGTTTTACCTGAACCACCCACTGTAACATTGCCAACTGAAATGATTTTTGCGTTCACTTTTTCAGATTTGAACACTTTTTTATCAAAGAACAAATTCCTGATTTCAATTAATACTGCATAAATCGGCACAAAAGGATATAATATGTATCTTAATGTTTTCATTAAATTGTCTTCATAATTTCAAAGGAAACGCACCGGAAACAATTTTTATTGAAACCTCCCGGCTTCTGCTTGAAGTTCATTCAGTTTATTTTCACAAAAAGTAATAATATCTGAGGTTTCCTTGTAACTCAAATCATTCTTAAAAAAAATAGGATTGGAATATACAACCTTTACTTTTGAAAAAAATGCCGGAATTTCAAATTTATCCCAACTCTTTAAGATTTTTTTCTTTTTAATGCCTATGCCCACAAGAACAAGCGGAATATTGCTCTTTTGTGCTGTTTTTACTGCGCCTGCTTTCATTTTATATTTAGGGCCTTTCGGGCCATCCGGTGTTATTGCTACAGTTCGGCTATTTTTTGAATACTCAATCATCTTACGTAATACTATATCACCATCACTACTGCTCGAACCTCTAACAACATCGTACCCCCAGCGTTTCAATATCTTTGCAAGAAGTTCGCCGTCTTTACTTTTGCTAATCAATGCAATAAAATTCTTTTTTCTGTTAAAATACCACGGAATTAGCATTGTGCCATGCCAAAAAGCCAGAACATAATTTTTACCTTCAGCTTCAAGAACATTTATAGCGCTCTTATTTACAGAGGTCAGTCTAAATGTTTTACAAAGAACACTTACGGCAATCCAAAGAAAACTTTTTCCTAAAAACCTTAAAATATCCCGTCTGATTTCCTTAAGCTTCATTCAAAATAGAATAAATAGATTTTGCTGCCCGCCTTGATGCGCCTTCACTACCTAATTTTCCTTTCAAACTATCCAATTTTAATTTAATTGAGTCAAGCAGATTACTATCAAGCAAAATCTTTTTACATTCACTATATATAGTATCAATGCTCGCCATTTCCTGAATTAATTCCACTGCAATATTTTCACCCGCAACAATATTTACCATTCCGATGTTATTTAGCTTTACTAAGTTCTTTCCGATTAGATAGGTTAAATAACTTGTTTTATAAACAATGACCATTGGAAGTCCAAGCAGTCCGGCTTCCAGAGTAGATGTACCGGATTTTACAATACCTATTTTAGCATACCTCATTAAATCATAAGTGTACCCTTTTATAATTTTGTAATTCCGCTTTGCTGATATATTTTTCAAAAAATCTTCTTCTATATTCGGAGAACACGCAGCTACGATTTGAAGATTGAATTCATCTGCGGCTTTTTCCGCAGCCGCAATACATTCCGGAAACATTTTTTTAACTTCATCAATCCTGCTGCCCGCAAGAATTAAAAGAATTTCTTTTCCCGCTTCCAGATTAAATTTTTTATATAGCTCGTTTTTTGCTAAAAAATTATATTCGTTTATTCTGTCAAGCAAAGGATGACCGACAAATTCTACTTCAATTCCCTCCTTTTTGTAAAGTTCTTCTTCAAATGGGAAAACCACCAGCATTTTATCTGTCAGTTTTTTTATCTTCTTTATTCTGCCTGCACCCCATGCCCAAACTTGCGGCGAAATATAATAGATTATCTTTATACCCTTCGCCTTAAGTTTTTTGGCTATACTCAAATTAAAACCCGGATAATCAATTAACACTACCGTCTTGATTCCTTTTTTTACTATAATGTTAATTAAATCTTTTTGTACTCTCTTAATAAAAGGGAGATGTTTTAGAATCTCTGAAAAACCGAGAAAGGCCATCTGATTTATATGATGAATAATATTCATTCCGGCAGCACTCATTTTATCGCCGCCGATACCGAAAATCTCAATAGTATTATCAAGCTTTCTTAATTCAGTTATTAAAGAAGCTCCGTGCATATCCCCAGACACTTCACCGGCTATAATTATTAATTTCTTATTCACTTATTTCGTTATCATCTAATCAATTAAAATCTTCTGATGTACCATATAAGGAAAATTGTAATAGAGACTATCGTTAGTGCTTGTAATGTCCTTTTCTCTGATCTTAAACCATCTTTACTATCAAATGGCGGCTGTTCAACATTTTCTGCTTTGTAGGCAGTCAGCCTTGGAATTAATCTCGGAACACATCTAACGTAAGCCTCATAATCTTTTCCATAAGTTTTTCTCAAATATCCTTCTTCTTCTTTTATTATATAAAAATACTGCACAAAGAAAAAGATTAATGCTGCTATTTGCAGATAAGGGAAAATTGAAAATGACATAATTCCAATACCTAAGTATATTAAAATATTTCCCACATATAATGGATTACGTACGTGGGCAAATGGTCCGCTGATAATTAAGTACGTGCCGCCTACACCGCCTGTTGTACGGGTTTCACTTCCGGCCCAGCTTACTCCCCAAAATCTTATAAGCTCACCTGTTAATGCAATTAAAAAGCCAAGGATTAAGCTCCATACATTAGCATTTTCATATAGCAGCATCATTATAAGAAATGGTATTGGGGTATAACTTCTATATTTAAAAAATTTATTCGCTATTTTAGACATTTATTTGCTGTGTTGCTTTATTTTGGATTGTTTACAAGTATTTCAATAATTTCAACTATGTACCTTAAGTTATTCCATCATATAAATTTCTCTTCTTTTTAATTCAGCTTGATGGCGTTTCTTTAATCTCTTTTTTAATGCCAATTGCTTTACTTTTATTACTACATCATGAAAATCCTTGAATGGAAAATATGTTATTCGTTCCCGCTCGCAATATTTAAGCAAATCATCTTTGGCAAATATGTAATCACAAAATTCTGCCGTGAATTTATCGGAATTCCCATCGCCGATAAAGATTGTATAATCTTCATCGCTGCTATGATTTATTATATGATTTCTTTTACAATTAGCTGAACTTGTGCAGCCTTCATCAAGATATGGAAATTCAGGTATTAATTTACCGGATACATTAATTGTCAATTTGTTTGAATATATTTTTAAGCTGCTTATATTCTCTTTTTCCAATATTTTATTAATATAGTAATCAAAACCATCACTTAATACAAATAGCTCAATACCATTAACATTAGTGTAATCAACAAGCTCATGAAAAGACTCATCTATATCAATCGAATTAATAAACCTATCAAATTCATCTTTATTAATATTGCCGGCTATATCACATAAAGATGACCACGATTGTTTTGCAGATATTTCATCATTTAAAAGCTTGGTAATTATCTCATCAACTTTTTCCTTGTCTGCAAATTTTCTAAAAATTGAATCGCCAACATCAACTTTTGATATAGTCCCATCAAAATCCACAAATATTTTAAAAACAAAACTCATTTCGCCTGACTCATTAATCTGTTATTATCATTTTCTTTACATCAACAAAGTTATCTACCCTGAGCCTGTAAAAGTAAATCCCTGGCTTAAGCCCCTTGGAATAAAAAGTTATACTGTTTTTACCCGCTGGGAGAGATTTATCCATTTCGCTTATCTTTTCAACGTGGTCATTAAAAAATTCAATCTCCACCATCTCAGGATTAGGCAGATAAAAACTGATTACGGTCGAATCCGCGAAAGGATTAGGTGTATTTTGTGTAACTATTATATCCGGTGAACTACCGAAATAATTAATTTGGTTTATATTTGATTTCTGGATATTCCCTTTCGAATCCGTTTGTGTTACCCTATAATACAACGTTCCCGTTACCGCAGGTATATCAAAATATTCATATTGTAGTGTATTACTCTTATTTAAAGAACCGATTGTCGCTATAATATCCCATTTAAAATTACCATCCTGAGTTTGAACAGCTCTTTCTACATTATATTTAGCGCCATTTTGTCCTCCGCTTGAATTCCAAGAAATTTTTATGCTATCGCCTATTAATGTTGTTTTAAAGGATTCTATCTGTGAATTATAATAACCCGTACTAAATATTTTCTGCCCGTATATTTTACTCTTATTGTTCCTGCTATTTTTGAATATAACTACTACACTGCCGGCTTCATCTTCTATAAGAGATAAATAACTTTTGGGTGTATTATGATTTAAGGCAACCCCCACACCCAAAGAATCCCATACTATTTTACCTTTGGAATCGACTCTCTGTGCATAAATATCAGCTAAGGCTGATTTATCTCTTCGATCTATCCATGATATGATTGCACCACCTTTCCCATCACTAACAATATGCTGGCCAAATTGTCTGCCTCGATATTTTATCACAGGAATACCGTATTTATTCCATAACGGTCTGCCGGTCATATCATATTTTTGAACATAAATATCTGAATTGTTTGATTGCTCGTTTGTCCAGCTCAAAATTATTGTAGAATCGAAACAAATACTTTGAGGGTCAAACTGGTTGCCTCTTAGCGAAGTTATTTGCTTTCCGCCTCGGCCCCATAAGCTTCTACCTTTATTATCTATTAGCTGGTGATAAATATCTTTACTACTCTTTTGCGTTTGCCAGGCAATATAAACCGAGTTATTATTTACCTTTGTAACTGAATATGTCGTCACATTATGGGCGTTATTTGAAATCTCAATAATTTTATCTTGCTGTGTTGAATTTTCACCTTCCCAGTCGCCTTTTCCTTCTTTATTTATATGTTGACACATAATTATTCTTTTGCTGTTTTGTGTCTCAATCCAGAAAACATATACCCCGCCTTCATCGTCAGGAACAACATTAGTCATATTTTTGCGGCCCCTTGATTCATAAACCAACACTGCATTCTGGTCAAATAAAAACTTCCCCTCAAAACTTATTTTCTGAATCTTAACTTTATAAGATCCATTAATCTCCGGATCTTTAGAAATATATGCCGTGAAGAAGGAACCGGATTTATCTGAGCAGATAGAATATCCGCTGATTTCATCATCGGTATTTGTCAATTGAAGCCCTTTATCGGTCCATCCAAAGTTTCCATTGTTAAGTATACATTGTGCAAATAAATTCCCGGCTTTGGAATAGGTATAATCAGTCCAAATTACTATTGCAGAATTAGAAGTCTCGTTAGCGCAAACCGGATTTTCTTCCGGTCCGGATAAACTTGTTATTTTTTTCCACCCAGGTCTAAAACCGGATTGTTCTGAAGCTATGCCTGTCTGCCCGGTTGGTCCGGTAACTTTACCATCGCTATTAAAACGCTCAAAATAAATTTCATTTTGAAAACCGTTTTTATTGTCCTGCCAAAAAACAAATTCTCCCCCGCTTAAATCTCTTACAGTCAAAATATTAATAGGATCTGAAACATCACTAACCAATTCAGTATTTAAAGTAGGATTATTAATCCATTGGGCAAATGTATCTGTACAGAATAACATATATAAAATAACAAACAGAATAACAGGCATCATAAAATTAAAATTGCTGCTGCTTTCATTAAATATGAGATCAAAATAATATGATATGTCACGATACAAAACTTAAGTCCTCATTAAATCTTACGCTAACTAATTTAGATACTCCTTCTTCCTGCATGGTAACACCGTAAAGCGTATCGGCAGCTTCCATCGTTCTTTTATTATGAGTAACTACAATGAATTGAGTGTCTTTGCTGAAATCATGAATAATTTTTGTGAACCGGTCTATATTTGCGTCATCAAGAGGCGCATCAATTTCATCAAGAATACAGAAAGGACTCGGCTTTACAAGATATATAGCAAAAAGCAAGGCTATCGCAGTTAAAGTTTTCTCACCTCCCGATAGCAGCTCAATTGACGTGGGACGCTTCCCTTTTGGCTTTGCAATAATCTCTATTTTGCCTTCTAAAGGATCAATATTTTCTTCTAAACGGACATCTGCCTCGTCACCCGGATTAAATAATCCCCGGAATATATTTACAAAGTTTGTACGGATTTTCTCAAAAGTTTCAATAAATAAAGCTTGTGCAGTCACATTTATTTCTTCAATAGTCTTTACAATATCTTTTTCCGATTCCAGAAGATCTGTCCTCTGCTTTGAAAGAAATTCAAAACGCTGCCTCTCTTCTTCAAATTCGGAGTAAGCAAGAAGGTTAATTGGCCCAAGATTTTTTATTTGTTGCTTAAGAGAATGAACTTCTTCCGTACGCAGCTTATAATCAAATAATTCTAAATTTTCAAATGCTTTTGATTCAATTGTAATAGAGTAATTTTCCTGGATATTTTCCCTGAGTGTACTCATTTTCATTCCGATTTCATTCAGCTTTAAATCGCTCGCATGAATCTCTTCGGAAGTTATTTCTTTTTCTTCCCTTATTATATTCTGCTGATCCTCTTTATCCGATATCTGTTTCCTAATCTCTTTATATCGTAAATCTATTCCCTTTTCTTCGTTAACTAATTTTTCTTTACCTAAGTCTAATTCTTCAAACTCTGCTTGTGTTGCATCAATAATATTTCTTAATGAGTCAGACTCTTCAATTGATGAAGATAAATCATATTCACGTTTTAATATTGATTTTTTAATTGATTCAATCGTATCCTGCGCTCTTTCAACGGCATTTTCGATATTTTTTTTAGCGCCAAGAAGTCTTTCATACTCTAAATTTATTTTATTCTCGTTGGCAATAACAAAATTAAATTCTGCTTCATTGTTCTTGAACTCTTCTTCCATTATTTTTTGCTTAGCTTCTTCTTCGCTTCTTTCTGATTTGCTTTCAATTAAAAGTAAACTTAAGCGCGTACGTTCATTATCAATGGCATTGGATTCTGTAGCAAATTCATTTAATTCCTGCCTTGTTTTTTCAATTTCATCGCTTGCTTTTTTCTTTTCAAACTCGAATTGTGCAATTTGCTTTTCTACATTAGCCAAATCATTAATCATCAACCTGCCGCGATCTGAAAGAACTCGAAGGTCTATTTCATTAATTCTAATCTCCGATCCTTCAATTTCCTTGCGCAAACTTTCAAGTTCCGCTTCTCTTTGTGGAAATTCATTCTTTAATTTTTCAAGAAACTGTTTCCTGCCGAAAAGAGAGTCATCTGGTTTGAGCGCCGAACCGCCTTCTATATTGCCGGATTTACTAATATAGTCACCACCGAGTGTTGCAAAATTAAATCCGGAATATCTTTCGGATAAACTAAATCCTGACTCAAGTGAATCTACTATAACCGTTTTATCAAGCATTCTGTTAAAAAAAGGCTTCCATTTATCTTCTGTCTGGATAAATTGAAAAGCCCAGCCTAAAAATCCTATTTCCTTACTTAGACTTTTGGCTTTTTTATTCTGTAACCAGATCTGAACTTTTTCAAGTAAAGTTTTTCCCCGGTCATTTTTAAAGCCCGATATATAAAATGATGCTTTACCGATTTCGTTATCCTTCAGATACTTAATCCCGTTTTTTAAATCATCTAGCGTTTCAACAAGAATATCATTCAAATTATTTTTAAGCGAAGCTTCTATTGCAAAACGATAGTCGTCTAAGGAATTTCCTATATGTGCAAGTAATGTTCTATTGCCTTTTGCCCAATTATTGTTTTCAAGCAATGCTTTAGCGCCTTTAGATACTCCCTCAAGATTATCAATTAAATTCTGTATTAAGTTAATCTTTTCTTTTAAATTATTAAGAACGCTTTTATACTCAAGCTCTTTTTCTTTAATTGAGTTTAAATGCCTCTCAAGATTTTCTTTTTCTTTATATTTCTGAGAATAAATCGTTTCGGCTTCGGCAAGCTTCTGTTCCGCTTCAATTTTTTCCTCGCCAAGTTCTTCAAGATATCCTACGGTCTTGGCAATATTATTTGTATATGATGATATTTTCTCATTCAGCTTATTTATTGAGATATTTTTAGTCTCAAGCGATTGTTCAACATTGGAAAATTCATTCTCTTTATTTGTTATCTCTTTGAATCTTTCCATCAGAATATCGGAATGCTGCTTTAAAGTATTTCTCTTCTCATCCAATTCTGCTCTGATTTTATCTAGTGCTGAATGTACCTCGAGTTTCTCCCCTTCTTTAGCATAAATCTTAACTTTAAATTCCTCAATAGCTGCTGTACTGTCGTTAATTAATTTTTTAGCTTCCTTAAATTGATAATTTAATTCATCAAGCTCCTCTTTATAATGCTCAATGTTTCTTTCAAGTGAATTTTTCCTTTCTTCGGCAACGGATATATTTTTTTGAATGTTATAAATTTTTTCGGTTTGGAAAGTTATTTCAGATTGTTTACTCTTTAATTGATATTCAATTTCGGTTAAATCGGATTTAATAATTTTTATCTCATCTTCTAATTGAGCCAGTTCTGAATCAATCTCTTTTTTCTTCTTAAAATCAATCTCTTTTTTATCTTTTATTTCTGCCCTCTGCTTTGTAAATAAAGCCATTTCTCTTTCAGCCAAATCAAGTTCAAGTTCACGAAGTCTAGAAGATATCTTATTATACTTATCAGCTCTTTTCGCCTGGCGTTCCAGCGAGTTAACTTTCTTTTCAACTTCACTTACTATATCATTTACTCGGGTTAAGTCGATTTTAACTTCATCTAACTTTCTTAGAGCAAGTCTTCTGCGAAGTTTATATTTGTTAACTCCTGCGGCTTCTTCAAACATATTGCGGCGTTCATCTGCTTTACTGCTTAAGATATTTTCTATCATCTTAAGTTCTATCACTGAATATGCATTTGTCCCCATACCCGTATCCATAAAAAGATTAGTTATATCTTTCAGGCGGCATATATTCTTATTGAGAAGATACTCACTTTCACCAGATCTAAAAATTCTTCTTGCTATTGCAACTTCTGAGTACTCGGTCGGCAATGCTCCTTTATTATTTTGTATGGTAAGTGAAACTTCCGCCATCCCCATTGGCTTCCTATTTGTCGTACCGTTAAAGATAACATTCTCCATCTTATCGCTTCTCAATGTACTGCTTTTCTGTTCGCCAAGACACCAGCGAATAGCATCTACTATGTTTGTCTTTCCGCAGCCGTTCGGTCCTACTATTGAAGTAACACCCGAATTAAAGTTCACTTCCGTCTTTAAAGCAAAAGACTTGAATCCTAATATTTCGAGTTTCGATAAATACAATTATTTATCACCTGAATAAATTATATTGTTTAATTGTTAGTTGTAGATAATCTATTACGGAATTCTTCATCTGGTAGTATAGCAGCGCGCCCCCAACAATAACTAAAATGAAAATAAGGCTATAGAAATAAACACTGCCGGGATTTACATCAAAAATAACGTGTATCCCTTTCATTAATCTATAAAATACCCAGATTGTGAACAGCATCAAGCTTATGTAAATATATAGGTTGATAATATCTTCACTTAATAAGCGATAAAGAACTATTCCAACAGGTATAAGAAGAATAAACGGTAAGAATGACCAAATAACCGAAAAATAAACACTGGAATAAAAAACTTTGTTCCTTATGAAGAAGGAAGCTGCTTTGACAATTAAAGTAATAACAAATATTGCAGCTATACAAAAAACAGTGAGCAAAATTAATGACGCAACTGGATGCCACGATAAATAGCTAACATCTTTTATAATTCTTGTACTGCCGAACGATAAAAGAAGTTTTTCGAAGATTACACTTTCTTTAAAATAAAACAATAAGTTACATACTATAAGAGAAGTGACTGCCGATACTATTACCGCCAGCACAGTTGTGTGATAGCCTGACATAATTCTTTGATCACGTACATCTGCAAAAAAATTGTATGGCCTTAATAAGGCTCGTGAGGAATCTTCTCTAAATTTTCTACCTGAATTTACTAGGATACCAACGCCTAATGCCAGCAGCAGGCCATATAAAATAAACACTATCGGAACATCGTCTTTCTTACTACCGATAGGAATAGTAACTTTTTCTGTGTTATGAAAAAGTGAATAAATTACTTTATACCCTAATCTGTCTGTTCCTCTTTTCTCATCACAAATACCGATCTCGTAAACATTATCTTTATTATAACCAGCAGAAAGAGAAGCGTAATCTCCACGATAATCAAACATAGTATTAATAAAATAGCCGGCAAATGTATTATTTCCGGCAAACTCAATTAAATCTTCAAAATATTTTGCCTGGGCTTCAAATGAATGATCATTTAAATAGCCATTGGTATATCCTATGTTCACTATATATGTTGCGCCGCTTATAAAAACTTTACCTGAACCTAAATCACTTTGCAATTGCTTCAACTGATCGGAAAATGAATTTACAGGGCTATTAAATACCTCTATGCCATATAAATCAACATTATTAATTGGCGAAATATTAAATCCCTTAAATGAGGCGTAAACCAACTTATTGGTATTGGATTTAATTAATTCTGCAAGATCTTTAATTAAAGATATATGTGCAACCGATTTTGGTAAATAAGAATCGCCCAAACCAATACCTCCAATTGCCGAGTACCTTTGATAAGCAGTAATAAAATTGGAAACATAATTCCTGCATCTGTTTATAAAATTTTGATCCTGCGCTAATTGCTCCGGTACTGATGCCAAAGGCAATTCAATAAAAGCAACCAATCCATATTTTTCACATAAACTGAGATAATAAGGATTTGGAATAGATTTTGAAAATTTTACGCTATTAAATCCCAATTCTTTAATCATTCTGATATCTCTTTCCATAAGATCGTAGCCAACCATATTACCATAGTCAGGGGATGACGGCACATATGTAACGCCGTTTAGCATAAATAGTTGTCCGTTAAGAAATATTGAATTGGTACCGGATTTTAAAGAAAATATTGCAAGCGAACGCTTTGCCTTGTCTATTAAAGCACTTCCATTCCATAACTCAAAATACACCGTATATAATTGCGGGTTGGAAGGAGACCAAAGAGTAGGTGAAATTAAATCTATTGTCTGGGATATATTTCTTTCTCTATTTGGTATTAACTGGAATGAATAATCGGGAACGGAAGTAACTGAACCTCCATTAGGCGAAACAAATTTTACTCTCAATACAAATTGATGTTGTGAAGTCAGCGTATCTGAAGATTTTGAAAATTCATTATTGTATATTTTGGAAAAAATGCTGATTCTTGATCTATTTGTGCCGGATTCATAATTGGATAATAAATTAAGATAGGAAATTGATACATTTGGTAGAAGCTGTATATAAACATCTCTTATAATTCCCCCAAAATTCTGCGGAAATAAAAATCTCTGCTTTAATGGAATTGTATCCCATGAATCTAATCTATAATATAATCTTACAGAAAGGACATTGCTCCCCTTTGTTCTTAAAATATCTCTTGGAAGGCTAAACTGGAAAGGAACCTCTCCTCCGGAATGTCTGTATATAATCACTCCGTTAATCGATATATCTGCCGTATAATTTAAACCAAGAAATACAAGATTCATTTCATGATTTTCTATATCGCTTTTTGATAAATTAAAATTTTTATCGAAAATCAGCTCTTCATCACCCTGAAAGGTCGAAGGTATTGAGATTGAAACTTTTTCATCCTCCTTTGAATTTGGAGAATAAACACTCCAATTTCCGTCTAAGGGAATAATTGATCTGGTAGAACTAATATCAAAAAATGAAGAATC
>CAZUCY010000078.1:0-17005 GCA_964618785.1 uncultured Ignavibacteriaceae bacterium
TTAACAAAAAAAACAGAGTTGATAAAAATAAAGGAGGACTAAGAAATATGAAAAAGAGAAATTTATTGACCTGGCTTATATTGTTATTAAGCGCCCAAAGTTTTCTCTTATGTCAAAAAATTGAACTGCCAAAACGTGAATACATGGAACGTATGGCGGGGTACAACAAAACCATAGTTTTCACAGATGAATCAGTACCAAATTCGTGCGTGATGACGTACTTTCAAAATGGTGCTAGGTATACTGATGCTAATTATTTAGTAAAACTACTCCCGGGCATAGAATTAGACGGGGAGGTAATAATGCCGTCTAAAGCTACAGATATTTCTGTGGAAGATTTTCCCGGAGGTGTTACTGCAAAGTTTAAACTAAAAAATATTCAGATAGAAACCAAAATCAGACCGCTATTTGTCGGCAGAGGTTCAGAATTTTGGGATGGGGCAGCGCTTTATGAAATAAAAACTAACCCAATTACTCCTTTAATTTTGCAAATCGGAAGCGGGAAGAAACTTTCCTTACTCCCCCATACTGATTTAGTACCCGGGAAAGACCGTGAGGACCTGCGCGATGATACAGTGGCATCGCTGTATTATTTTAAATCTATTAATGAAAAAACTATTTATTTCAAAAGCGGCGAAGAAAATATTTCCGTTTTAATGAAAAGTTCTGATTTAATTGAGGTTGATTCGAACAATTCAGGCGCTTCGAAAGTCAAAATAAAAATGTTGCCGGGTTCGGGAAATGTACTTATTGCATTTTCAAACAATGAGAACAGAGCATTTGAAATTGGTAAAATGGATGCCGATACATCAAGAGACCGGGGAGATAAATATTACAACAGCCTGCTTCAATCATCCTGTATTGAGACACCTGATAAAAATATGAATGACGCTTTTCGCTCAGCTATTTATAATCTGGAATATGCCTGGCTGGAGCCATTAGGCTGGAGTGAATGTCTGCATCATTGGTATGCTCTTTTCCAGCAACAAGTAAGCGCCGCAGCCGAGTGGATTGGGCAATCGGATAGATCGAAGGCTTCTATTCTAGAACAAGCTCATCATTTAATGGATGGAAATATCCCTCAGTTTATGCCGGACAAAATTATTAAGCGGGATTTTGGCGGTTCAAATCAATACTGGGCCTGGCAGGTAAGGCACTATCTGAAATTTTCAGGCGATAAGGCTTTTGCAAAAGAGATTATTCCTTATTTAGATACAGTTGTTGCACAATCTCTTAAAGATTATGATAAAGATGGAGACATGCTACCGGGATGGGGGCTGCAAATAGGTAACCAGGAAGATTTTATAGGCAATCCCGGTGATGGTACTAATCCTTCTATAGAATTGATTAATATGTTTCGTACACGTTCCGAATTATCCGGCTGCATAGGCGATACGAAGGATGCTGAACTATGGAAAGAGAAAGCTGATCAGATTGTGCAAAAGTTACACGATAAATTATGGCTGAATGATCTCGGTAGATTTGCATTTTACAGCGATCCTACCGGTAGCATCCGGCTTGACGGTCAATATGAAACATTTCTTTATCCGATTATTTGGGATATTGTCGATCCGTTAGATCAGTACACGGGACTCCGTCATTTGCTTGACCGGTTAACGGGCAAGAATGGATCAATTTTTTGTTCAAATAACTTTTCATGGCACGCAATAGGAACATGGGGTATGCAGAATGGAGAAGCACAGCAGCCTTGGGCGGCGTGGGCATTTTCAAAGTCTGGCTTTTATAATAAGACATGGCTTCCGTTAAAGACTATGGCTGACTGGACTATGGATATAAATCATAGAGGAGCCTGGCCTGAAATTTCATCCGAGCCGCTGCCGGCTTATTTTACTCCTCCATGCGGATTGTATATAGCCTCTATAGTTGAAGCGCTATATGGATTAAAAATAAACGTACCAGAAAATTTTATAGAAATAGCTCCCTCATTTCCTGATACCTGGTCGAAAGCAAAACTAACTTTGCCGGAATTTAAAGTTGAATATATTCGCGAAGGGAATAAACTTTCATATACATTCGAAACATTGAGGGCATTGGAAAAAAGAGTAAGATGGATATTACCGCCTGCTAAGATAACCCGGTGCCTGGTTAACGGCAAGGAGGCAGACTTTAAAATTGATCCTGGAGTCGGGCATATAACTCTCTGCATTGATGGTATATTAAGTCAAAAAGTGAAAATTGAAATTGACTTCTCTCCGATAAAGTATGATATATCTTATCCTGCTTCTATTGTTGAAGGGGATTCGTTTCAGTTAAAAGTAAAAGGATTAAAAATCGATCGGATTGACGACAGATGTAAAGTTCTTGGTTCATGGAATTATGATGATAGTCCTAATTCAATTAGTGCAGCAATAAATACCGGGCTGTTGAAACCTTATGAGAAATTCGGACAATTGGGGCAGCTTAATTTTTCAAGAAGAACATTCTTTGTTCATGGAAGATTATCTAAGGACCTTGATTTATGGTTTCCGGTCGATTTAACAATTTTGCCTGACTATGAAGCTGTGACGAATCATGAAGTTGAAAGAAACGGCAATGGATATTCTTTAAATCTTCAAATTCGTAACAACACTAATAATCTGTTGAAAGGTACTGCTGTATTACATGTTTATAAACAGGAAATTCCTTTCTCAATTAATATTGCGCCGCGCTCTGAAATGAAAGCCGATATAATAATGCCGCCGGAAATTGTAAATAGCCTGTCTTCGGGGGATAATGAAGCAACTCTTGTATTATCCGGTAAATATTCAATTCCTGTAACAATAATATCCTGTGATATAAATGTAAAACCAATGGTTCAGTTACTTCTCCCGGAAAATGATTTATTTCCCGATACATTATGGGATGAATTAAGAATAATGCAGGGCTTTCCTCACATCTTTTTTATGTTCACAAATTATGGCCGGCCCAAGCCAATGGCTGCTCTGGAAGACGTTTCTGAAATTCCGGTCCCTGAAATACCGGGGCTTACATTCAGAATTCCTCATCGTAAATTTATACCTGTTTCTCACAGATCGGGCAAAGTATCATACAAATTAGGACTTCCTCCGGGAAAATATTCAAAGCTTTTCCTTCTGGTAATACCGCTGGTTGATAATCATGATATATTTTCGGAGGTGGGAAGAGTAAGTGCGTATTCAAAAGACAGGATTGTTTATAACAGAACTTTGTGCTATCCCGGTGATCTGGATTATTGGGTCCCAAATGTTAATCCTTATACATTTGCTACTTTTAGGGAACCACGAACAAACCGTTTTGAATTGTTGCCTCAGTTAAAAACTAATCAATCCGATTGGGCGGAAGGAAAACCGCCTGCTTTCCCCGAGCCCAAATATTGGTCAACCAGTATACCGGTTGTTACAAAATCCTGTTTAATGGATGTTATAGAAATTGATTTGAGCAATCCGATGGAATTGGATTACCTGGTATTTGAATCAATGGGCGCGTACCCGGCATTTGGAATTGTAGGCGCTGTTGCTCAGATGGCTGCCAATAATAAATAATTTTATAATCAGCGGCTTTACTGTTTGAGGTGATAATTCATGAAAACTATATCTTTTGCTGTCCTTTTTCTAATATTGTTTATCACAGGCAGCAAGAGTTTACTGGCTCTGACAAATGATATTAAGAATCCTGTACTTCATTGGAGCTTAAAAACAGCAGGTGGAAAAATTATGAAGAACGAAATTTTTCCAATGACTAAAGATATTCCTACTGCTGGAATTACGGAATTTGGTAATATTGAATGTTCTTTAGCGGAAATAACAGTACCTTCAAAGTTGACTTTAACTCTTGATATAATTGGTACTACTTATTGTAATGAATAGAAAATATGGGTTTATCCGGTCTCCAAAGAGGAACAAAATGATAATGTATTTATTGTAAATAAGTGGGATGACAGTACTAAAAAACTTCTTCAAACCGGAAATCGAATACTTTTGTTTCCACAAGGTATTTTAAAAAATCAGGTAGATACCCGGTGAAGCCAGGTCTTCTGGAATGTGCTGGTACTGAAAGATAAACATGGAAGTGCATGGATTAGTAATGAAAGTCCTTGGGAAAATATTGGAATAAAAATAAAGGTAAAATATCCCGGAAATTTTTAAGGGCAGTTGCTGGTTCATTTCCAGGATTGGGATAATCAAAACCGTAATGCGCAAATGTTTCTATATGATCAGGACAATTCTATTATCGGATCCCATAAAGAAGGCAAGTGGGTAAGTTTCAAACTTATCGACCCTGATGAAGCCGTTTTCAAGGCTCAACTTCTCTCTGTCCCAAATATCTTAATTACGGAATTAGCATTGATCCCGGATTAAAATTTCATATTAACATATAAATATTTTAAATTATGAAAGGACTTATTGTGAAAACAAATATATTAATACGAATAAGTTTATTCTTCACGTTCTTATTTGTACCTTTTATTATTGAAGCTCAAACATGGAATGTGAACAGCGATTATTGGTCCGCTACCGATGGATTAGGGAGAAAAACTCCTGCTGAAAATGAAGTTGGCGCTGTGAAAAGCGGAAAATATGTTGGAATATTTTATTGGACATGGCATACTGATAAGAATGCTGGTTTTTCACCTGTGATGAATGTTTCTCAGATTATTAAGACGTTTCCAAATGCTGCGACGACTTTAAATGACCCGGCATGGAAGGGTTTTTTTAATGGAGGAGTCTTTTGGTGGGATGAACCTTTACTTGGTTATTATCGTACAACGGATGATTGGGTCTTACGAAAACATGCGCAAATGCTTGCTAACGCCGGTATTGATGCTGTCTTTTTTGACTGCACAAATGGAAATATAACCTGGAAATCTTCTTACACCGAATTATTAAAAGTTTGGGAGCAGGCAAGAATGGATGGAGTTAAAACTCCACAGGTTGTTTTTATCCTTAATTTCGGCCCGACAAAAGAATCTAAAGAGCAGATTGTAGAACTTTATAAAGATTTATATAAGCCCGGGTTATACAAAGATTTATGGTTTATGTGGAACGGAAAACCTCTGATTATGGCTTATCCGGAGATGCTTGATGCAGAAAACAAATCTGCGAATCAAACTTCCTTGGGAACTGACGGTGAGCTTATGAAAGAAATAAAAAACTTTTTCACATTCAGGCCAGGTCAACCTGATTATGTTAATGGTCCATCCAAAAATGATCAGTGGGGATGGCTTGAAGATTATCCTCAGCATGGTTTTGGTAAAAAAAGTGATGGCAGCTTTGAAGAAGTCACAGTTGGTGTATCTCAAAATGCATGTGATGCTACAAAAGGTCACTGCAGTGCATTTAACCAGCCTTCTTCATACGGGCGCAGTTATACCAAAGCCAACGGACAAAGTAAAAGTCAAGATTCGTATTTTTATGGTCTTAATTTTCAGGAACAGTGGAGCAGGGCGTTTAAAATCAATCCTGATCTGATCTTTGTTACCGGGTGGAATGAATGGGTTGCCGGACGATGGGACACCAAGTCCTGGCCAAATCCCTATGCGCCTTTTTCTTTTGTAGATGAATATAATTGTGAAAAAAGCAGGGATATTGAACCTGTAAAATCCTGGGGGGATAAAGGAGATGCTTATTATTTACAGTTAGTTAATAATGTGCGTAAATTTAAAGGAATGCAATCACAGGAATCAGTATCGGCTCCTAAAACAATTAATATTGGGAAATTTGATGGCTGGTCGGATGTAAAGCCGGAATTCCATGATTATAAAGGCGATACTATATGGCGTAATGCACAAGGACAAGGTGATAGTTTAGTTTACATCAACAACACCGGTAGGAACGATATAGTACTGGCAAAAGTAGCCCGTGATAATGACTATATTTATTTCTATGTAGAAACTGCGGATAATTTAACACCGACTACTGATCCTAAGTGGATGAGATTATTTATAGACATAGACCGGGATAAAGCAACCGGATGGCAGGGATATGATTACGTAATTAATCGTACAAGCCCGGGTAATAAAGCTATTATAGAAAAGAGTTTAAACAATTCATGGAATTGGGAAAAGATTGGCGGGGTTGAATTTGCTGTCAGGGGAAAAGTATTAGAAATGAAAGTGGAACGTTCGGTGCTTAATATTAAAGATAAGGATTTAAATTTTGAATTCAAATGGAGCGATAATATGCAGGAGGATGGAAATATTATGGATTTTTATGTTAACGGCGATGCAGCGCCGGACGGCAGGTTTAACTATGTCTATTCAGAGTTGAATAATGGTGATAAATAAGGCGGCATAAATTTATTACAATTTCAAATTATCTGCATTTGTTTCAGTAGTTATTTGGCGGAGAGTGGAAATCCAGAATTATTCCGGAAGGAATGTTTATAATTACTAACCGCTAACTGTAAAATAGAGCTTTCGTTTTGCTTATAGACTCTTACCATTAATAGAAGTTAAATATTTTTATATATGATAGACATATCCCAACAGGAGAAATAAGTATGTTGAGAAGCAATACTGTCCTTTTTATCATTTATTTTATTAGTATTCTTAATATAAAAAGTAGCGCTCAGTCCGCAAACCCCGATACCGCTGATTTACAGCTGCTTAAGCAAATATCTTCACTTCGTAGTGATTTAGCTCAAATACGGCACAAACGATTTGAACGCCTGACGCTTGCTGACAGGGATAAAGTTTCAGGTATAATAGAAGAACTTTTTAACCGTGCCGAACAAAAAGTACTCAATACGCTTCCGGCGGGAAAATTTGAATGGAGTTGGTCCGGATTTGATACGCCCAAAGATATGGTTGCGCAGGGAGAGGATTTTCTTAAAACATTGTCCATGGGAGCAGACCCCTTCGAAGGTAAATTTGCCGAACCGGGATGCTATACAGTTGATCATGCTCTTATTGAAAAGGATGGTATTTATCATCTGATATATATACGGGGATGCGCCGCAACAAACTGGCCGGAATATCCTTTATTCAATTTCGGTCATGCTGTAAGCAGGGATTTAATCACCTGGCAGATAGAAAAACCTGTTCTTCAATGCCCGCTATCCGGCGTTGATGAGTACCAGGTTTGGGCGCCTTATATTTTGAAATATAAAAATCAGTACTGGATGTTTTACGCCGGCGTGAATAATAATGTCTGTCAGTCAATATGTCTTGCAACTTCAAAAGATCTTTATAACTGGCAGCGATATGAAAAAAGCCCTGTTATTACGACCGGTCCTTGGGGCTTATGGGATAAGAATCAATGGTCTGATTGCCGCGATCCAATGGTATTACAAGACGGTGATAATTTTTATTGCTACTATGCTGCGGGAAGAATTAATCCCGAAACACAAAAACATGAATATTGTTTAGGAATTTCAAGTTCGAAGGACTTACTGACATGGAAAGACGAAGGCTTTATCCGTTTGGAAAAAAGCCTTGATACTCCCCCGGAATCTCCATTCGCCGTTAAGCATAATGAGAAATATTATATCTTTTATACTAATTATAAATATGGTACAACGTATATAACAAGTAATAATCCTATAAAAAACTGGCATGAACTTCCGGTTGACAAAATGAGTGTTATACCCGAAGTATCTGCATCGGAAATTCTTGAAACCAAAGGTAAATGGTATATCACTTTAATTTCACACATAAAAAACGGCTTGCATTTTTTTGAAATCCGTGACCTTATATGGAATGTCGACGGTACTGTTTCAGTGAAACCTTTTAATAAATAACTCATATTACGACTTAAAGGACATTAAAAATGACAAAAGAGTACAGAGCATATTTTCCTATTATCGCTTTTATTCTTGTATTTTTTGCAACTGCTTATCTCCATGCCGGCACTTCCGTTGATAATCAGGATGAAACAAAGATAAGTTATCTGACCACTTCACCCGATGGCGGAGATTTATGCTGGAAACTTTTAAATCATGACGACACCGGTTGGAATAAAGACCAAATTGACAAACGATATCTATATTAAAATTAGATTTTAGCGACGATGGTTTATTTAAACCAATCGAAATAGTCCGGTAATTATTTTAGCTATATATAAGGTGTTATATGAAACTCAAAATATTTTTAGCTGTAATTCCCTTTTTTATTGCGTTTTATTGTGTAAAAATTAAAGCCAATGAAATTATTTTCAGCCAGCGCTTTACTGCGGACCCGGCGCCATTGGTCTATAAAGGGAGAGTATATGTTTACTGTTCACACGACAGAAATGATCAGCATGACTGGAATATGTATGATTATACATGTCTTTCATCAGACGATATGATAAATTGGACCGATCACGGAGAGGTGTTCGATGTAAGAAGTACAAAATGGCATACTGATGCCTGGGCATGTCAGGTGGTTGAAAGAAATGATGTTTTCTATTTGTACTGGTCATGCCCGGGTAAGGGCATAGGCGTAGCCATAAGTTCAAAGCCGGAAGGTCCATTTAAGGAAGCACGCCCTGATCCGTTAATCACCCTGGACGGAATTGACCCTACCATATTAATTGACGATGATGGGCAGGCATATATATATTGGCCCGGACCCCATATTTACAAATTGAGTAAGGATATGATTCATGTTGAAGGCGAAGAAATCAACCTGAATATTGATGATCAGCATGAAGCTTCTTATATAACCCATATTAATGGTAAATATCAATATTCATATATGAGTTTTCAATCATGGGAAATGTGGGGTGAAAAAGGAAAATTGTCTGATTTTAGTGAAAGATATGTTATAGGCGATTCACCGACAGGCCCTTTTAGAGATCCGCAAGGAACGAGAGAAAGCAGAACGATGTTATGGCCCGTGTATGGGGCAGGTAATACACAGCCGGGCGTCTTTTGTTTTCAGGGAAAATATTATTCTTTCTATCATAGCAACAAACTGGCAATCGAACAGAATAAAGAACTGTGCTGCCAGCGTAATATCGGGTTGGACCGGTTGTATGTTAATAATGACGGTACTTATAAAATGCAGACTATTACCGAAGACGGGCTGCGCCAGCTAAAATATGTCAATCCTTATAAAATAAATGAAGCTGCTACAATGGCAGGTGAAGATGGTATTAATACCGAATCATGCAGCGATAAAGGCGGCGGAAGAGATGTTTATTTAATTAATGCCGATGCCTGGATTCGTATTGCAGGTGTGGATTTTGGATCGGGAGCTAAAGAACTTGAAGCAAGAATCAGCTCGGCATCGGCGGGAGGAAAAATTGAAATAAGATTTGATGAAGCTGACGGGCCTCTTAAAGCAGCCATCGATATTCCATATACCGGAGGTTATCAAACCTGGAAGACAATAAAAAATAAAATAAATGGAATATCAGGAGTCCATGATCTCTATTTCCGTTTTACAGGGAATAATTTTCATTTTAATTGGTGGTCATTTTCAGGTGGCAAAATATCAGGTGCAATACCGCCTCCGGTTGTCAAGAAAATATCAATACTCTCTAAAGTGGACAGAAATTATTTATCTGTTGGTAAAAGCCTTAACTTAAATGAAGACAGTGCCGGGGTATTATCCGATAACGATAAATTTACATTATATGATAATGAAGACGGAACCTATTCTATAAAGTCGGGATATAATAATAAATATCTTAGTTATGGAAGTAATAATAAAATAACGGCAAATAAAGAAAATATTTCCGGCGACACCGAAAAATTCGGACTTTATTACGTTGACGGTTATTATTGTATCCTTTCAATTGCTAATCAAAAGTATATCGAAGTTTCTGAGAATTCGGATAAATCAATTTACACTGATGTAGAAAAACCCTGGGAAAAGCAAAACAGAGACGTTTCGAGGTTCAAAATAGAATACGTTAAATAATTTATTATATATATTATTCTTGCTTATTATTCTAATTTATCTCCATTATTATTATTATTAGATTATAATCAAGTGCTTACTAAGTTAAGCTTGCATATTACATATTGGATGAAGAAATCCAATTTTATATTGGGTAGGAAATTATTTATGTAACATAAAATTGCTGTATGACACTTAATTTTATGAGATTAGAAAATTATTGAACAGCATTTGACGTTGATTGAAATTTTATTTCAATTCCTGCTTAACAGACTAAATTGTATCAGAATATATACTGAGATATTTACAAGTCTAATTGAATTATTTTTGAGTACAAATAATGTCTTTAGCACGTCGTTTTGGCGATATTTTTAGTTTTTCAATTTTACCATTGCGATAAATACATTCCACTGTAGTGTTTTTGGGTCCATGTAGCTTAAAGTTAACGTCCCAGTCTTTAGGAAACGCCGATAAGATAAAAATACGGTTGTCGGTAGTTTGCATAAGCATTTCCTGCAAAGCAATCATACCGCTTCCACCCCAGTTGTGGTCCGGTGTATAATCAAATCCGGGTCCCCAGAAAGAAAGAAAGCGCATCCTATTGGGTGAATCAAATTCATTAGTACCACGCGAATCGCTTAATTTTTTTACAAGATAATCTTTTGCTTCATCTATTAGTCCTAACCGTGCTAACCAGATTGCCTGTTGAGTCCAACCAAACCAAAGACTACGTGCCGGATACCATAGCGGCTGATTAAATTTTCCGGTAGTATCCCAATGATCCACGCCATAACGCCAAGTATCAATTGCAACCAGTAAATCAGGCTTTCCTAAGTTCTAAAATTTATCGGGGGAACTCGTCGAAGCCAATCATTAAACATCTTCTTTTCTTTTGTGTTAACCCATTTATCCGGCAATGAAAGAAGACATTCGAGATTAAGTTTTAACGCGCATATCACATCAGTAGCATTTTTACCATGATAGGTTTCCAGAGCATGCGAAGGATAAATAACTAAAAATCCATTTTTGTTGAAGTTCATACCAGTACGTCTTTTTTCAAGCATCTTAAAATATTCAAAGTGAAAAATAACTGCTTGCTTTAAAAAAGGAATATAACTTGATATATCAGCGCCGGCGAATCTATACCATTCATGAATCATGAATGCAAATTCAAGCTGCGTTGTATAGTATGTTGTATGTAGGTTTGAAAGTCCAACTTCTTTCTTCGGATCTCTGTCTCCAAACGGCGGCTCCCATCCATAATGGCTTCCCAACGGCAAACCACTCGAACCAATTTGTTCACAAAAAGAACAACCATCAATACCCCATGATACTTGCGTGCGTACTTTAGCGTTTGATAAATTTCGCTTATAGAAATTGAATTGGGGTTTTATAATATCAAAATCGCCATTCTTAAGCATCGTCCAATAGACAAGACGCTGATTTTGTGCTGTTCACGCACCCCAGTAACGATAATCCGGGTTATAGAAATCGGGATTTAGTTTAGCGCTGTCTACAAAAAACGGATCAAATGTAAATAATCCGCCGTTAAAGCGGGTTGGAAATTCACCATGAGCGTTGCATGCAAGCTGATAGCGAAACAGTGTATAATTCTTACTCTCCCTGATTTTAATTGCTGATCGTTTTCATCAATGTTTCCGCTTCTGTCTATGTAAAAAAGTAATTCGCCATTTTCTACCCAAACATTCAAACCAATATCTCCACCTCCGCACGGCATTGATTCGCTTGAATTTTTGCTCTGTGTTGTCCATTCAAGATTATATTCATCAGTCCATGATGAAGATTTTATTTGCTCAAATTGCTGTGCTTTTGATATATTAAACGTACACATAAAAACAAAAATGATAAAAAATAATATTTATTCATTAGCTCCTTTTTTTAATTAGATAAAATTAGTTAATCAAGATGTATTTTATTAACACGATAATATTCATACCCTTTCGTTAAATAATGCATTTGGCAACGAATGTGTAATAATTAACTCCATTTAAATGTTAATCACAACTTGTCAAAGATCAATCTTCTTGTTTTGCCGGAATATTAGATACTAAGTGATATTTACCGGAGCCTAATTGAAAAATGGATCGACCATTCTCTGATTTTATATATTTAACTCCCGGACTATTGTTTAACATAATTCCATTCTCGAATATTTTTTTAATATCAATACCCGGAACATATATTGTGGCAATAGTATTTACAGGAACTTCAATATCCCAAATAAAATCGTTTCCTGAAACTTTCCAATCACTTTTAATCTTTCCATAATAAGAATTAAAATCAGATTTTGCCCAGGTCAATTCATTAAACAAGTAGGGCTGTAATTTAAAATGTTTAAAGCCTGCGTCCTTTGTTTCCGGACGAATACCACCAATCCCTTCGTGATAAAAAGCAGCAAACCCTGATTGCATAGGATGGTTGAATGAGGCGCTTCTTTCTATGTCTTTATTTTTATATTCCCTCGGCTCTTCAGGCAATGTTGTTAGACCGCATGATATTATATATGATAGGCTTGGATATGATGGCTGTGTTAATAATTTGTATGCTACATCTTGATAGCCCAAATCGCATAATGCGGTGTATAGATATCTTGATCCATGTATTCCTGTTGACATGTGCCCGTTATGCAGAGTATTAATATCATAAATAAGCCCTTTAGCGAAGGCATCCAATTTATCATTAGGAACAAGTCCGAAACTATATGCCATTACATTTGCAGTCTGACTGCCGTATGTCCCAAATGATATTTCTGAAGTTTGCTTGAAGAAAGCTTTATTAAAATTAATTTTTACAGAATCTTTTTTTTGCATGCACCATTGTGAATATAAAGGATCATCAAGTTTCTCAGACATCCCGCTAAGAATATCCAGCATTCTATAAAATAATGCGGTAGAAGAAAGTTCAGGCGGGCATTCCATTTTATCATTACCACCCGGAGGACACCAGTCACCATATCCATTTTGAATTATTCCGTCTGCAGATTCATATCTTACCGTGTACTTTATAAAATCCTTCATGTGGGGATACATATCCTGAAAAGGACGAATATCTCCATCATAGAGATAAAGATAATATGGAAGCAATACAACCGCCGCACCCCAATCTACTCTTGCTTCCTGGCATATGCGTTTTCCAGGAGCAATATTTCCCGGGATACCCGGTGTTGCCGGTTCATGCTTATATGTTTCCTCGCCTTTCCCTAATTGGCTTTTAATATCCTGCAAATACTTAGAGTAAAAGTTATACATATCAAAGTTATATAAGTCGGTTACTGCTGTAGTATGTGCATCACCCAGCCAGCCGCATTTTTCACGGTTTGGACAATCTTCAGAAACACTATGCAAATTGTCTACAATAGTCCATAAAGAAACATTGTAAATTTTATCCAGTACAGAATCCGAAGATGAAAAATGGCCTACTCTATTAACATTTGTATGCACTAGGATACCTTGTACAGTTTTTTTTGTGGGTTTATGTGAAACTCCGGACAATTCAATAAATCGAAATCCTGCAAAAGTAAACCTGGGCTCCCATTCTTCCGTAATTTTGCTTTTACATACATAAATGTTAGTTGGAATAACGCCTGTTGCAAAATTCCCAAGAGATGAGAAGTCCAACTCTTTTCCATCAGGTTTTAGATTTTCCGCGAAGCGCATTGTTATTTGCTGTCCAGGTTTTTCTTTTACCCGGATTTTTGCCCAGCCTGCCATATTCTGCCCCAAATCTATTACCCATTTTTCACCTTCTGTTTTGAATATTCTAATCGGCTTAATTGCTTCAATTCTTTCTATAGCGGGAATTATTTGAGACCGGAGGCTGTCATTAGGGGCATTAATAATCTGAGCATTCTGCCAGAAAGAATCGTCATAGCCGGTGTTATTCCAACCTTGTTTTTCTTTTTCTGCGTCATAACTTTCGCCGGCGTATACATTGTCGAACATAATTGGTCCGGTAGAAGCTTTCCAACCGGAATCGGTCGCTATAGAATCTACAGTACCATCTTCATATTTAATCCAGATCTTACATCTCACACAAGGTATTCCGTATTGCAGCCAATCAACAAAAGCGATATTCTGACCATAGAATCCATTCCCCAGCATAATTCCAATTGCATTTTTACCATTAACTAAATATTTTCTTAAGTCATAAGTAGAATAGAGTGAGAAGACATCATAATCTGTTTGCCCCGGGTCCAATACATGAACACCAATTTTTTTACCATTTAAATAAAGCTCGGCATATCCCAATCCTGCAATGTAAGCAGTAGCATCCATAATTTTTTTAGAGACTTTGAATTCCTTTCTTAATAAAGGTGAAGGGTGAGTTGCTTTAAGAACCGGTTCTTTCATTCCTGAAATTTGAAATGGGCGTGAATGCAGCTGCGAATCAATATTGTCTTTTCCTAAACCTATCCACTGAGCTCCTGCCCAATCATTTTTCTTTAGTAGCGACATTCTCCATCGGGAAATGGCGGACCATTTTGATCCATTATTATCCTGGTCAAATACCTCAACTTTCCAATAGTAAATTTGTCTTGAATTTAATTCCTTTCCTCTATAAATAACGTGGGTAGAATTAGAAGATTCAATTACTCCGCTATCCCACAGATCGCCGATATTTTTTTGAAGAAGATATTTGGTGGTTGCAACAAGAACTCTGTAAGAAGTTTGACTTAAATTTCTCAAATCAAAATTCGTTGGATGCAGTTCCCAGCTTAAATTTGGATTTGTTACATCTATATTAATTGGATTTACAAGATATTCACATTTTAAATTGATTGGATTTATTGTCCCTTTTTGATTACTTTTACTCAAGTTTGAGGAAATGATTACAATGATAATCAGGAAGAATAACCGAATATATCTCTCCATTTTAATCCTTTATTAAAATTTGTTTATAAAAATCTTCTATATACATATCATTCAGCGTAGGCGATAAATCAATATTTTTGAATAGTACTTTTATAAAAATGGTCATCTTAATCGTTTTCGAAAACCATTAAGTGAAATATATTATTCCAATCAATCACTGTCAAGAAATAGTTTTGCCATTTCTGATCACGCCCGTACAATTGAATATATAATCCATTAATTTTGCCTTTCCTTATTTCCATTTGTACTTCCGCTTTAACAGGACAAACATGCTTTGTAGTTATAGTCCATTTACCTATCGGGCTTAAAGTAACAATTCCGGATATCACTTGACAAAAAATAGTGGAGAATGGACTCAGAAATCTACCTGAGGCAGTGTCTCAAAACCCGGCTTCTATCCTTATACGTATAACTTACCTTCAGTGAAAAATAGAATATATGAACAAAAAATTTATTAAGTTTGACAACAACTTCTTCTAAAGTGACTAACGATGAAAAAGGTGCCGGTTTAGGGCTCATGATCTGTAAGAAAATGTGGAACGGCACGGGGAACAATTAAAGGGACGGGTATTTCATTTACGGCTCCGAAGTCAGAATAAAAAGATTAATTATTTTTTATTTAGTCCTTAATGTTTTGTCCCGTATTTCATTCCGATATGAAAAGCCCGGATTTTCCTTATCAGCTTTATTATCTGCGCCCTACCAGGAAGTAGTGACATTTGCAAAGAGTATAGTTTTTTTTACAGATAAATTAATTAGAATCTCCTTGTTTAGAAGGCTAAAATAAAAACCTGGCTTTATAATATATATCGGGAAGTCCTGACTGACGGCTTGCCCATCTGGAGTGAGATAGCTAATCAATAACTCCGCCCTTAGGGCGGAGTTATAGTTACCGCCAAATCAATTAGAAAGAATAACCGCTTTCTCCATGCTGACTTAAATCAAGCCCATCAAGTTCATCCTCTCCTTTTACTCTAATTCCTAAAGTTTTATCTAAAAGTTTAAGAATGATCCACGTAATTGAAAATGAATAAGCTATTGTTGCTAAAACGCTAATTGCTTGAACGCCAATAAGATGAAAATTGCCGTAAAATAATCCATCGTTTCCAGCAGGGTTAATTGCCTTTGTTGCAAATAGCCCAACCATTAGAGCGCCGAAAGTGCCGCCTACACCATGAACACCTACGGCATCAAGAGAGTCATCATATCCAAGTTTGTTTTTAGCTCCAACCGCAAAGTAGCATAATATTCCTACACCTAAACCTATTATTAGCGCTGCAAGCGGGCTGACAAACCCTGCAGCAGGTGTAATTGCTACTAACCCCGCAACAGCACCGGAAGCTGCGCCGAGTGCAGTAGGCTGTCCATGGTCAATCCATTCGGTAAATAACCATGACATTGTAGCTGCAGCAGCTGCAATATGAGTGGCTACAAATGCTGAAGTAGCCAGTGAGCCTGAAGTTAAAGCGCTCCCGGCATTAAATCCGAACCATCCGAACCATAGAAGAGCTGCACCTGTAAGAGTCATTGTTAAGTTATTGGGCTTTGTAATTTCTTCAAAATGTACCTTGCGTTTTCCTACCATTATGGCGGCTGCAAGCGCTGCCGTACCGGAACTGATATGCACAACAAGTCCTCCTGCAAAATCCAATGCATTCATATTTCTTATCCATCCGCCGACTCCCCATACCCAATGAGCTATCGGGCAATAAACAAAAGTAGACCAGAATAATAAAAATAACAGGTAAGTCTTAAACTTAAACCGTTCGGCAAAAGCGCCGGTAATAAGAGCGGGAGTAATTACTGCGAACATCATCTGGAACATCATGTAAGCTTGATGAGGTACAGTTGGAGCATAATCCGGATTGGGAGTACTCCCTACACCGTTTAACCCTGCCCAGCTTAGACTCCCGATAAAATGCCCTATATCCGGTCCGAAGGCCAAACTGTATCCAATCAGAACCCATTGGATAGAAACAACTCCAAGGGCAATAAAACTCTGCATAATCGTGCCCAGAACATTTTTTCGCCTTACCATTCCCCCGTAAAACAGCGCAAGACCCGGAGTCATTAGCATTACCAATGCGGTTGATACTAACAGCCAGGCTGTATCGCCTTTATCCACTGTAAATATAGGCGCAGTATCTTTAGCGTACACTGTGCTGATTCCGGCAACGATTAAAAAAAATAAAAAACTAAGCTTGAAAATTTTCATTATATTTTTCTCCTTTTACTTTTTGAATTCTAAATGATCTGGTTAAAGCGCCTCTTCGCCGGTTTCTTCTGTCCGCACTCTGATTACTTCTTCAAT
>CAZUCY010000079.1:0-16810 GCA_964618785.1 uncultured Ignavibacteriaceae bacterium
TACAAACTGTTTCTCCTGAAGAGAATATGGTTGGTATTGGCGGCGGTTCTTTTGATAATAACCTGGACTTTGTCACAAATCCGTCAGAAGAAAAGTTAGCAAAAGTACTTTCATATGTTGATGAAGTCGCTAGAAAAATAAATTTTGAAAAAGCACAATATACCGACATTTTAAGTAAGCTTAAGGAAAATCAAAAATTATATAGCGCTATTCCGGCCATAAAGCCATGTACAGGATCAATTAGTGACGGATTTGGCATGCGTATTCATCCCATTTTACACATTAAACAAATGCATGAAGGAATTGATTTTACCACTGATATAGGAACGCCTGTTTATGCGACAGGAGATGGTATAATTGACTTCGTGGGTAATAAAGAAGGTTTTGGGCTTATAGTGGAAATTGATCATGGTTTTGGTTATGTGACTGTATATGGACACTTATCTCATGCGTTAGTTAGCGAAGGTCAAAAAGTTATTAGAGGAAAGGAGATTGCATTATCGGGCAACTCGGGTTTATCTACCGGTCCTCATCTGCATTACGAGATACACCATGATGGCGTAGCCCTTAATCCGGATGGATTTTTCTTCGGAGACTTAGGATTTTTGGAGTTGACGAGTAAGAACTAATTTTAATTGTGGAGAAAAATAAATGATTTGGACCGTTGAGCTTGCTGCATATTTAGATGATGCGCCGTGGCCGGCTACAAAAGAAGAGCTAATTGATTATGCCGAAAGAATAGGAGCTCCTTATGAAGTTGTGGAAAATTTAATTGAACTTGAAGAATCAGATGAACCTTATGAATCGATAGAAGATATTTGGCCTGATTATCCCTCTGATGAGGATTTTTTCTATAATGAAGATGATTATTGAAATTAGGCGCTCTAAGCGCCTTTTAAATTTATGGACAATTTCTGGAATGGTATATATGGGCAAGAGTCTGTAAAACAGATTTTGTCCGGATTAATTTACTCATCCAAGATACCTCACGCATTTTTATTTACAGGCTTGGAAGGAGTTGGTAAAGAATATTTTGCTTTGCGTTTTACTCAAGCTTTAAATTCAAAGCTTGAAGATAAAAGCAAAGCGGCGTTAATAAACACCTATATTTCAAATTTTTCAGAGCCATATATTAAATATATTTTCCCTTTACCCCGTGGAAAAAATGAAACCGAAGGCAACGAACCTACCGAAAAATTAAATCAGGATGAAATACAGCTAGTACAGAATGAAATTAAACAAAAAACAAAAAATCCTTATTACAGGATATCTATTCCAAAAGCTCCAAATATAAAAGTAAATAGCATCCGTGACATAAAGAAATTTTTGTATTTAGATTATTCCGACATTTTATACCGCACGATATTAATTTCCGATGCGCACCTGATGAATGATGAATCTCAAAACGCTTTGCTAAAATCTCTCGAGGAACCGCCTGAAGGTATCATATTTATTTTAACCACTCCTTATCCTTCAATGTTAAGGGAGACAATACGTTCACGGTGCTGGAATATTAATTTTAAGCCTTTAAGCTATTCTGATATAAAGAATATTTTAATAATATATTTTAATATTGAGCAGGAATTAGCGCAAAAAATAGCTTCATTTTCAGGCGGTTCTATTTCAAATGCACTTCGCTTAATGGAGCATGATTTTGAACTGCTTCTTGAAAAAACAATTTCTATTCTCAGATACTCTTTTGGAATTAAGTATAGCTCTGCTCTGGATCAGTTCAGTGAGTTTATCTCAGACAAAAATTCTGATTCTATAAAACTACTTATACAAATGATTATAATATGGCTGAATGATTTTCAAAAATTCAGATTGGGCATAAAAGATTTTTATTTTGTGGATCACCTGGAAACAATTGAAAAATTTAATCGGAGATTTTCTAACATTGAACTGAATAATATCGTCTATAAGCTTGAAAAACTTGCTTCTGTCTTTCAAAATAACGTAAATATTAATTTAGTAGTACTGAACATAATTTTTGAATTATCCGCTCTTGTAACTCGGTTTTAGCTGTTTTGTAAAGTATTATGGAAGAGAGAGTACTTTTATAAAAATCATATTTGATTAGATTAAAAGTAAATTATGAAGAATACCAATAAAATAAATTGAGTAAAAACTTGATAAACAGCCATTTTTGAAAACTCTACCCAAGCGCTATATTTCCAAAAGGAAGTAGTTGAGCTTATTATTACACTTACTACTAATAAAAAAATGAGGCAAGTAATACTATAAGAAAAAGCCGGAGAGCGGTATATGAAAATTATTTATAAAGAATATAGTTTACATAATATATAAAACAATATTTTACTTTAATGAAGAATCATTAACTCCTTTAATTTTCTTGAGTTGTACCAGTCATCTCCATAATTTGTTATCTCATATTTGAATGCTTGATCTAAAGTAGCCATTTGGTATAGCTTAGTGTTAAGCTGAAATGGACTACTTCGTATAATAACGTAACTTAAGGCAATATTTGTCACACTATCCGGACCAAGGTAGATTCCGCAAGCATTAACTATATTTTGCTGTTTATCTTCTTTAAATATCCTCGAAAGGTCTAAGAGTAATGATTTCTCATCGTAAATAGCTTTTATATATGTTTTTCTGAAATTCTCAATAGTTTTCCTAATAGATTCATATGAATTGAGATAAGTTTTAACCGGCACATATTTTTTGAATCCATAAAGACGCTTTATCAAATTACTATTTACACCAATAAAACAAGTATCGCCGTAAAATATTTTAACCGAATCAAATAGAGATGAATATTCCGGTTTAAAATTAGTTTGAGAATGGTTTTTAATTGGCAAGAAGCAGAATACAAGCAAAAAGCAGAACAGAAAAACATATAATTTATAAAAATTAAAATTTAATTCATGCATGAGTATTTAGTCAATATAAATGTCCGATAATGTATATTATGTAAACTAACAGTCAGTTGTTAAAAATAGCATTTACAAATTGTTTTGCATCAAACTCCTGCAAATCATCTATCTTCTCTCCTACACCTATATATTTGACCGGGATTTTTTGCTTTTGGCAAATCTGAAAAATTACGCCGCCTTTAGCCGTGCCGTCTAATTTTGTAATAACTAAACCCGTTAAATCAATAACCCTGGAGAATTCATCAACCTGAACTAAAGCATTCTGACCCGTATTACCGTCAATAATCAGCAAAGTTTCGTTGGGAGCATAAGGAAGAAGTCTTTTGATAACACGTTTTATCTTGCTAAGTTCTTCCATTAGATTTGATTTATTATGCAGACGACCGGCAGTATCTATAATGACAACATCAATATTATTTGTTATTGCGTTATTAATAACGTCATAAGCAACAGACGAAGGATCGGAACCACGGCCTTTTTGTACAATTTCGACTCCGGCTCGTTTCGCCCAAATATCAAGTTGTTCATTAGCCGCAGCCCTGAAGGTATCTGCTGCGCCTACACAGACTTTTAGACCGGCATTCTTGAAATTATACGCAAGTTTGCCTATTGTAGTCGTCTTCCCTGTTCCATTGATGCCGATAATTAATATTACATATGGTTTAAATTTAGCGATATCATCAAGTTTATCACTTTGAGAATTTCCGAAATCCAAAATCGAGTTTAACTCATTTTTTAAAGCTTTAATTATATTCAAGTCTGAACAACCTTTATCGCTTTTAAGTTTAATACGTGAATCTTTAATGATTTTTTCAACTGTGCTGAATCCTATATCAGACGAAATTAAAATTTCCTCAATCTCATCAAGAGTTTTTTCATCAATAGAAGCTTTCCCGCTTATTGACTCAGTTATTGAATTTATAATTTTATCTCTTGTCTTTGCTAAACCTGATTTTAATTTCTCAAAGTCAAAATTCTTAAAGAGTCCCATAGTTTTTCTTTTTTATGAATTCAATTGCTCTATATATATATACAATAAATGATAAAAACACTAAGAATATACTTAAATAATAAAACCCTTTAAATACAAAAATATTCCTGTTAACATTTAAAATTATTAAAAGAATTACAAGTCCGATATTAACGACAGTAATTTTTCCTATAATATTGGAGGGCAATACAATGCCGACAATTTTTGTGACAATAATTCCGCCAATAAATATTATAACATCTCTCCCGATTAATAAAAGGAAATAAGTTGAATTTACCTCACCGATTAAATATAGTTTAATAATAATAACACCTATCGCAACTTTATCCGCCAGCGGATCAATGATTTTTCCCATTTCCGTGACCTGATTGTATTTACGAGCTAAGTAGCCGTCAAGTATGTCAGTTATAGAACCGAATATGCAAAGGGAAAAAGTAATATATCTAACCGCATCATACTTGAAATTATCAAACAAAAACCAAAACGGTATAGCGAGGAATAACCTTAATAGGCTTAACAGGTTGGACTTAGTTTTTATTTCTTTATAATTAATTTTCATCTTTATTAAAAGGTTTGGTAAATATTAAATTTTATTCTAGGTGCCATAACGGATAAATCAATACCGTCTTTTAATTTAAAGAATGAAATAGATTAGGAAGCAGTAAGTTCAAGTAAAGACATAATAAATAAAAAAGCAACAAATGCCTTATAATTCATACATTTCTTTTTTGAATCCTGAATCAATTTCCGTTGGATACTCACCGGAAAAACAAGCTGTACAAAAGTTTTCTAAACCTGCTTCCGAAACAGCTTGGAGCATTTCATCAATAGACATATATTCAAGACTATCGACGCCAAGATACTTTTGTATCTCTTTTACATTTCCGTTCATCCGGCAAGCTATCAACTCTTCTTTGCTGGGAAAATCCATTCCATAATAGCATGGGTACATAATCGGAGCCGACGAAATTCTAATATGAATTTCCTTAGGGTTTGCTTCTTTAATCAAGTTGACCAATTGTTTAGAAGTAGTACCGCGTACAATAGAATCATCCACAATTACTACTGTGCGACCTTCAAGAACGCCTTTTACTATATTAAACTTTATTCGTACCCCGATTTCCCTTTTCTCTTGTCCCGGTTGAATAAAAGTTCTTCCTATATAATGGCTTCTTATCAAGCCAATTTCAAGTTTTGAATGAATACCTTCTTTTTCCAGTTCCTTTTGATAACCAAGAGCGGTAGTATTTGAACTGTCAGGTACGCTTATAACAATAACTTTTTGTCCATCTTTATCATGGACCGGATAATTTCTTGCGAGAATTTTTCCCAATCGTCGTCTCATCTTATCAACATTATGCCCAAATATAAAACTGTCGGGACGCGAAAAATATATATATTCAAAGATGCAGTGCTTTTTAGGAAATACGGCATCATCCTTAATTCTGAATGATTTAATATCGGAATTTAACTTTACATCATCATCAATCACAACAATTTCTCCCGGTTCAACTTCCCGTACAAACTTTGCAGCGATAATATCAAATGCGCATGTTTCCGAAGCAATTACAAAAGAACCATTTAGTTTGCCTATTGAAAGCGGACGAAAAGCATAAGGATCTCTTGCAGCGATTAATTTATCATCGGTCATTAGTATTAATGAATAAGCACCTTCAAGACGGTTTAACGCTTCTTTTATCTGATCAATTTGATTATCCAGTCTGCTGCGGGCAATAAGATGCAATATTACCTCAGTGTCGCTGGTTGTCTGGAAAATCGCGCCTTCATCAACTAACTCATCACGAAGTAGTTTTGCATTTGTAAGGTTGCCATTATGGGCAACAGCAAGGTTACCGAGCCGGTATTGAACTACAAACGGTTGTATGTTTTTCTTTGATTTAGAAGAGCCAGTCGTTGAGTAGCGGTTATGTCCGATAGCACAAGTCCCGGTAAGAGTTTCTTTAAAGACTTTGGGATCCGAAAAGACCTCAGATACTAAGCCTTCGCCTTTATGAATGTTAAAAACGACATGCTTATTATTATTGTAGTCTTTTGTTACAATACCGCTTGCTTCCTGTCCCCTATGCTGCAAAGCATGTAACCCGTAGTAGGTATTTAAAGATGCTGTTTCATTATTATAGATTCCAAAGATTCCGCAGTGACACTTGGGTTTATCTGATATTATCTGCATTAAGCAATTCGTTACTTTAATAAAACTTATTACAAAGTTACGAATAAAATCTAATGATTAAAACAGTGTTGTGATGAAAAATAAAAATGCTGATATTTTTTATACAAAAACAGCAGAATGAATCCCAATAGCTAAAAAAAATTCTGCTGTTTTAAAAAAACAATCAAAATTGTTACGGTATTTCTTATTTGGAATTCATCATTTCTTCATATTTAGCAGCCCATTGTCTTTCAATATTCCGTCCGTCCGTCATAATTTTATAAGCACTGTTCATAATATCCTTATCTTTTTTCATCACCCCGTCTTTCATCAATTTAAAAGCCTGAAGTTGTTTCTCTGCGCCTTGAACATACATAGCATGAAGATCCTGAACTTCTTTGGTTTGGGGCTGTATTTTTTCAAGCTTAGAAACAAATTGATCGTAATTATCAATGATATAGGTATCAAGTGCCTGGTACATATAACCATCATTAACAAAATGAGTGCCTGAAACCGAATTCCATCTATTTATAACATCTTGTTCCTGTTCTGTAAGGAATTTTATCTGGGTAGAATAATTTCTCATATCCAATTTAACCGGATTTGAGCATCCGCATAAAAACAACAAAACAGCAAATAACATAAGTGATGATTTCATAAGATTACCTCTTTTAATTTTTACCAAAGTTTTTTTTACTTTTTTAATTTTTTTTATTTAAAAATTTGCAATATATACAAGATCTTTAATTATCATCATTAAATTTAACAATATTCACTAAACATTCACAAAAAATATAAACCGACTCTTAAATGATATCTTAGTTTGTCATATTTCCCTTCAGATACGAATATCAGAGTACTGTTAGTAAGTAAAACTTAGGTTCAATAATTCGCGAAGTATTAAAATTGTAATAATGAGCGCTAGTAATTCACATTATAATGATTTTTTCTATAATTCTGCAGATAGTCCTGCGGAAACAAAAATTTTCCCGGAGTTTGCTTTTCTAAATAATCTTTTGCCTCTTGCATTTCCGCTGCAGTTCCAACCCACATTATACCAATTGCATTTAAGTAGATGATTGATTTAACTTTTTCAGGCCAAACAACATTTTCCCAATAATCTTTGGAAAGGATATAATTAGTATCTAATATGCGTTTATCCATTCCTAAATTAAATAATTGAAATCTTAGTTCAAAACTACTATGATTATGTTCAAATTCATCTAAAATTTGCTCTGAAAAATATTTTGATGTCAATCTCTTAAATCCATCATAATCAATTTTTGCGAACCATTTTTCCCATTCCGATATATTTGAAAATTTTTCACCTGTAAGAAATTTTAATGATTCAAGTGCCCTATTATAATATCCTTTTGCCGCATAACCTGGAAAATATTTCATAAAATATTTTATCTTTTCAATATCAGTTTTAATTATATTCTTACTAAAAATATTTCTTAGATTATAGCTGGGTGTCATTATTTCATTTCTAAGAATAAATCCATCAAAATACATCGGATGAACATTTTGCAAGGGAATGTTTTTGCTATAAACAAAAATATCTGAACACTTTGACACAGCTAAATGAGTGTTTTCAAGTTCTTGCGGTATTAAACAATATTGATTAATAGTCAGAACTGAATAATTGCCGTATTTTTCTTTAAGATAATGAGCTAAATAGTATCCTTTTATTTCAGAATTGAATAAAGTTCCAAAAATATTTTTATTCACATAGTCATTAATTAGATGAGCATTACCATAGAATATTATAGCTTTTTTATTTATGTTTTTATTTAAATAATTAGAAATATTTTGAGGTTAAACTGTTTCTTCTGTAAATAAAGTATTTTGCGCTTTCTATTTTTGAGAACTTGAGTGTTTGCATAAAATCGGACTTGGTATAAGACTCAGCTCCTACAATGTCAAAACTAATTTTGGGAGAAAATTTATTTTCTGCATTTAAAGCATCTTTTTTCAATTTTAATAACCTCAGATCGCTGCAGAATTCAAGCCACTCCAAAGTTCTATCAAGCAGTCCAATATCAATTAAAGGTTTCCAATTACCTGTATTAACAAAATCTTTAATATTATTCACCTCTAAAGTATCATCTTCCAGCATCAGAACAATGTTATTGACTTTAAAATCGCCGGATTTAATTTTATCCAGCCATTAATTCAGAAGTGAGATCAAACTTTTAAAAGGCAACGGATATCCATGCCCGAAATCCCCAAGCATAATTATTTTTTTATTTGCAAGCTGGTCAATGATGTAAGAATCCGGATTGTAATAATATTTTTTATCCCATTCCAAGTAAATAATTGCGGCAGCAACCAGCAAAATCACAAAAGATATCTTAAAATAATTATTCTGTACTGATGAAATAATATTTCCCATTTTATTATCCCTTTTTGAATATTATTATCCTTCAAGAAATAGATTTCAATCATGCTTACACAATAATATTAAAAACAAAGCAACTTTATAAAACTTAAGTAGTAGAATTAATAACTAATATCAGGATATTATAGATGAGACAAGGTATTTCCACACAAAAGAGAACAATAAATTTAAAAAGTCCCGATCTTTTCCCGGGGTTTTTTTAGTTCAACAAGTCGGAACGGTGGGATTTGAACCCACGACCACCTGAACCCCATTCAGGTACGCTACCGGGCTGCGCCACGTTCCGTTAAATCATAATTTAGCTATTAAATATTCTAAAATATATTTTATCTCTTCAAGATCTTTTTTTAAAGAATCTTTTTCCTTTTTTACTTCCGTATGAGTGACAGGCTGTACATCTGTATTAGCTGGTGAATCGATTCGCTGCACAACTATTTCAGGGATATAGTTCTGTAATATTTTTTTTGCACCTTCAATAGTATATTTTTTTTCCCGGAGTAAACTTTTAATTTGAAGAATTAATTGAATATCCCTGTTAGTATATATCCTGTTTCCTGCTCTATTCTTCTGTGGTTTTAATTCTTCAAATTCAGTTTCCCAATATCGTAGTACGTACTGTTCAACAGCGGTTATTTTACTAACTTCACTAATTGAATAATAAAGCTTTTTTATTGAAAGATTCTTCATGCGGCTTAAAATTATTTTGAGGGAAAAATAACTAATTGCAACTTTAATATCAATATCTGTTGTTCTAAATAAAAGTTTAGTTTAATTAAATATTATAAACCATTTTCTTTTAAAATAATATCAATTATTTCACTAATATCATTTAACATATAATTAGCATTATGCTGAACAGTATTAAAAGTATCACCATATTTGGCAAATGCTGTTTTCATCCCGACATTTGCTGCACCTACGATGTCTCTTTCTACCCAATCACCTACCATTAATACTTCATTTGCAGGAATTTGGAGCTGTTTTAGTATCATTTGGAATGGAGCAGGAGCAGGTTTCCTGATTTTAGTATCCTCAAATGTTACCACCACATCGAAAATGTGATGAAAATTAAGATACGCCAATCTTAACCATGCTTCTTTTACCGGAGCATCGGATAATATTCCCATTTTAATACCCATTTTCATTAATTTGTTAAGTGTAGGGTAAACATGGGGATACGGGATTAACGCTGCTTCTCTTCCTCTTCGGTAGGCGACTATACCAGCCGATAGTATCTTATAATCAATTTTATTTAAAAGTCTTTGTAAAAATAAATCAAAAACCTGTTGGTACTCAATTCCCTGCTCTTTATAAATACCATCTATAATTTTACCGGCTTCTTCTTTGGAGAGGTTAAGCCCGGAATCAATCATTGCGGGAATAGCTTCTTCTATTGCCCTTTCCTTCATTTTCATAAAGTCTACAAGCGTATTATCTAAATCAAATACTACTGCTTTTATCAAGATTTACTTTCTTTATTCCAATTTTTATTTCTCAGATAGTTTTTTAGCGAGGTAAACTGCTGCGAGATAACCATGTTCTTTAAAACCGGAAATGTAACCATTACAGGCGGAAGCAGTTATTAAATTTTGTCTGAAATTTTCCCTGTTGACTAAATGAGATAGGTGGACCTCTACTTTAGTTATACGGCATTCTGCTAAAGCATCTCTTAATGCTATGGAAGAATGCGCATAGCCGCCTGGATTTATTATTAAGCCGTCAAAAATTCTCTCTGCATTTTGAACTTTTTCAATTAATTCACCTTCATAATTTGATTGGAAAAATTCGAACTTAATTTCAGGAAATTCTGTTTGTATCTTCTTTTCAATTTTTTTTAATGAAAGTTTTCCATAGTGGTTACTATCTCTTAAACCAAGCAGATTAAGATTTGGACCATTTAATACAAGTATTTTCATTTTTGTTCCGCCATTTCATCTATAATTTCCCTTACTCTGGGAGTTAGATATAGTTTGTCTATTCCAAGTTCTTTTAGCGCCATAGACAAAATAACAACCTTTCTTTGAAGATTTGCCATTTTATTTATAACAATAACTTTATTTTCTTTAAGCAGGCAGTATCCTCCCTTAAAGTCGCCTTTTTCAAACCTTACATCAGCTCCCAATTGCGATGCAAGCAGTTTTAAATCCTGAATTATATCTTCAAATTCTTTTTCTTTAATTTTCATGTTCTGATTTATTCTTACTCATTTTCAGCGGCTGGAAAATGAATAGATATGTTATAGCAAAATAACAAAGAAGTTCGATTATCGGAAAGCTTCCGAAAATTTTAAATCTTTTAATAATTAGGTCCAAAATATCATTAACATTAAATAACCCCGATAAAATTAAGTTAATAATCTTTTGATCGATTGTCATTAAGTAAATCTCGAACGGAGCAGTTATTAAAACCAAAATCGTAATTATAAAAAACCATCCATTTTCTTTAAGATTTAAATGAGCCGTAACAAGAAAAATTATAAATGAAATAATAAAAATAATATACAGCACAAAAGTTAAAATTATCCCACTCTTAAGAATAATAAAAATACCCGGAAGGTTTTGATTATTTAGAAAAGATTTAAGAATAAAATCAGTATTCTCAAATAGTTGATAGGTCAAAATAAGGCGCGCAAAGTAGCCTCCTATCCATAACAAACCGGATAGAACGCATAGATAAAGGAATATTTTAGATAAGATATTTGTATTTTTCATAGCATTACTCAGTTTATAAATTAAAAATAAAAAAAAATTATGAATATTGCTTCATTAGATATCGGCTCAAACACTATTCTTCTTTTAATCGCGGAAACAGATAATAGTTCAAAACGTATTATAACTCTTCGTGAAGAACTTAGAATTCCAAGAATTGGCGCCGGGATAACACCAAATTCTCCTATGAAACAAGAAAAAGTCAATTTATTATTTAAAACTTTATCGGAATATAAAGATATTATCGCTGAATATTCGTGTAATAAAGTAATTGTAACGGCTACTAACGCTTTTAGAATAGCATCCAATGCCATAGAATTGGTTAAAATAATTAAATCTGAACTTGATTTGGATATAACTATAGTCACAGGCAAAGATGAAGCCAAGCTGTCGTATTTGGGTGCAATAAGTAGTTTTCCGGATGAAGCTAATTATTTAGTCATAGATATCGGCGGAGGCAGTACTGAAATTATTTCCGGTTATAGAAATGAGATTAAATTCAGCGAAAGCTACCCTGTTGGAGCGATAAACCTTACTGAGAGATTTTCAATTAAGCAACCGTTAATATTAACGGAAATAAAACGATTTACAGAATTTGTTAAAAGAATATTCTCGGAATTAGATCGTAATAATATTTTTACTGGGAAAACGATAGCGATTGCAGGCACTCCTACCATTTTAGCATGCATAAAACAAAGTCTAATAGAATATGATGAATCCATAATTGAAGGGTCTATATTAACAAAATCGGAGATACAAGAATTTGTCGAAATACTTTCTAAACTTACACCGGATGAGATTAGAACAAAATTCGGCGGCGTGGTAAGCGGACGTGAAGATGTATTGTTCGCAGGAACTACTATTTTACATACTCTTATAGAATATCTCAATATTTCCGAAGTAGTAGTAAGCACAAAAGGGATAAGGTACGGAGCTATAATTAATTATTTAACAAAAAGTAGCAATGACGCTACAAATTAACTTAAGGATTATAATTTTTTAAAATAGTATCCTTCGCCTTATTATCCGGCAGCATTGAGGGATAATCCAAAGTATAATGCAAGCCTCTGCTTTCTTTTCGTTTCTTAGCCGATTTAATAATAATATGTGAGCATGCAACGATATTCCTTAACTCGAGAATATCTTCAAATACTTTGGTCTTACGGTAAAGTTCTTCAGTCTCCACGAAAATATTGTGAATCCTCTGCTCTGCCCGTTGCAGTCTGAGATTTGATCTTACGATGCCAACATAATCCCACATAACCTGTTTAACTTCCCTTGAACTGTGAGTTATTAAAACTTTTTCATCGGAAGAAAGAGTGCCGGAATCATCCCAGTCGGGAATATCCGGTACTGTACCTGAAAATTTATTTAAGAATTCTTTAATATTAATTGAAGCTCTTTCGGCAAAAACGACAGCTTCCAGAAGTGAATTGCTTGCAAGCCTATTGGCGCCGTGAACGCCGGTCATACTTACTTCACCGCAGGCATAAAGCCCTTTTAAGGATGTTCTTGAAAATTCATCTACAACTATGCCGCCGCAGCAATAATGTGCGGCAGGAACAACCGGAATAAATTCTTCTGCAATATCTATTCCGAATTTTAAGCAGTTATTGTAAATATTTGGGAAATGTTCAAGAATATCACTTTTATTCTTATGAGTTATATCTAAATATACATGATCTTCCCCGCGTTTTTTCAGCTCATTATCAATTGCGCGCGCAACAATATCCCTTGGAGCAAGTTCTTTACGTAAATCATATTTATTCATAAACTCATTGCCGTCTAATGTACGCAGTATTCCACCAAACCCTCGAACTGCTTCTGAAATTAAAAATGAAGGGACAGTAAAATTGTCACCCTGGACAGAATTATAAAAGGCTGTAGGGTGAAACTGTATAAATTCCATGTTTCCTATTTTTGCTCCGGCTCTATATGCCATAGCAAACCCATCGCCTGTCGCAATTTGCGGGTTAGTTGTATGCAAGTACACTTGTCCTACTCCCCCTGTAGAAAGTATAGTTGTTTTCGATGAAATTTTAATCAGCTCATTAGTCTTACAATTTAAAGCATAAGCTCCCCAGCAGTTTCTATTTTTCAAAGGGGAGTCTTTCAACCTCTGAACATTATGCTCGGTAATCAAGTCTATGGCAATGGTATTTTCAATTATCGTTACATTCTTTAAACTGCTGACTTGTTCTATTAAAGCACGTTCGACTTCGCGGCCTGTTAGATCCTTGGCATGAACGATCCGCGGCATCGAGTGGCCACCTTCTTTTGCAAGGTCAAGCTTTCCGTTTTTCTGAGTAAATTGAGTTCCGAGTTCCATCAAATCATGTATCCTGTCGGGACCTTCTCTAACGATTATTTCAACAGCATTTTTATGACATAATCCTGCACCTGCAATCAAGGTATCATGGATATGTTTCTCAAATGAATCGTTAGGATCAATGACAGAAGCAATACCGCCCTGTGCATAATTTGTATTCGATTCATTTTTTTCTTTTTTTGTAATTAAAACAACTTCGGCATATTCCGAAATCCTTAAAGCGGCAAACAAACCGGCAATTCCGCTTCCAATTATCATTACTTCAGTTTTGATTTCCATTTTATTTATTTAATTTAATTTATAATGAACAGTTTTTAACGATATAATATTTTTGAATTTAGATATAAACAATAATACAACGATAAATTAAAAACAAAGCCAACCACAATAGCGTAAACAATATTTTTAGATTGAATATACATAGCAATTGCAGATAAAAATATTCCCCATAAAATAATAATTATTTCAAATCCTAAAAGAGTATAAGCCAAAAACTCTTTTAAGGAAAATACAGAGGGATCTTTAGAAAAAAGATTTCCGCCAAACACAGTTACTTCAACAGTAAATAGAATTATAAACGCAAAAATATACGGCAATAATGAATAAGTCAGAATCGCAAAATTATCACGTATCCTGGTTTTTAAATTATATAATTTGTTAATAATTGTAATAACAATTGCGAAAATAAGAACAAGCGTAAAAACAGATCCCAAGATAATAAGATAATTTCTTATAATATTTTCATGAATAGTTCCGGCGGAAACTGTCCATAAAGATAAATATATTGAGTCTATAAAAAGTTTTGCGGATGCAAGGCACATGATTAAATAAATAAAATTTTTATGATCTGCTTGAATTATTAAGGTGAAAGCTTTCCCGGGACTTTCAATTAAAAGAGCGAGTATTTTCCATAGATCAATATTATATATTCTTTCGCGCAGATAAGATTTGCATTTTCTGCAGATTAAAGCATAACAGGGGTTTTCTTCTTTGCAATTTTTGCATGCTAAAGTATTTTTCATTAAAAATTTATCCTCATGTTCAGCATAGAAGTATTAGTTCCGGAATCCCTGCTGACGCTAAAATCAAAAAGCTGTGCGTCAATATATGCATCAACAAGATTAAGAATATAGGTTAATCCCATATAAATGGCAAATAGATCTCTTTGATCCTGATAAAATTTAGCATATTGTAAATACGTAAGACCGTTTACAGATCCCAATAGGTTGTAATAATTCAAGTATTGTTTATATTGAGTATTATTGAACTTCCAATTATAAATCAGCCATGCGGCAGCTCCCCAAATTATAGGAGCTTTCCAATATGATTCGGTGTAAATTTGTCCTAAACCGGGAAGAATAGCACTTCTGAGAACTGCACCAAGGGGAGCCTTACTCATTACAAAGATAGTATCTGAAGAGTTATCAATCTTTTTTTGAACTGAATCCTGCTGTGCAAAACCTAATTGCAGTGAAAATAGGAAAAAGATTAAAATATTAATTATATGATTTGCTGATAATTTCAAAGAGTTCAAATAAACGTTCTAATTCATCGTTGGAATAAAATTCAATAGTAATTTCACCTGTACCATCATTTTTCTGTTTGCAAATAACTTTTGTTCCAAACAACTTTCTCAGTTTATCTTCAATATCGCTTATCGATGATGAATAAGAAGTTGTCTGTGAAGTAAATTTAATAGTTCTGTTAGGTGGTTCCGTAGACAACATAATTTTCTTTACGATCTGCTCAACCTTTCTAACAGAGAGATTCCCATCGATAATTTTCTTCAAAACTTCAATCTGCATTTCTTCCGATGGCAGATTAATTAATGCTCTTGCATGCCCGGAAGAAATAACTTCCTTAATAAGGCTTTCACGTACTTGAACCGGAAGTTTTAGAAGACGCACAGAATTAGCTACTGTTGTTCTGTCTTTTCCAATCTGATCGGCAATCTGTTCCTGCGTTAAATGGCACTCATCCATTAATCGTTTATATGCCATACCAATTTCAATAGGATTTAATTTTTCTCTCTGTATATTCTCTATTAATGCAAGCGCAAGCATAGTTTCATCGGAATCAACCTTCATTATATAAGCGGGTATTTCCTTATACCCGATATCGCGGCATGCTCTTAATCTTCTTTCGCCAGATATCAATTGATAATTATTATCACCGCCAAATCGTCTTACAGTAACAGGTTGAATAAGTCCGTTTGATAGAATAGATTTTTTCAATTCCTCAAAAGCTTCTGGCTCGAAAGTCATTCTTGGCTGAAAAGGATTTGAAGAAATAAATTCAACCGGAATTTTGGCAAGAATATCAACTTGTTTGCCGTCATCCTTTTCAATCTCTGCAAATTTCGCCGGTTCGTAATTATCTTTTAAATTGTGCTGATTAATCAAGGCGTCCAGCCCTCTGCCAAGCCCGGTTTTCAACTTTGTCATACTCCGATCTATTTTACTTTTTTAGAATTTCTATCAAGCAATTCAGATGCAAGTGCAATATAGTTTTGGGAACCGGTCGAAAGCGCATCATATAATATAACCGGTTTACCGTAACTTGGAGCTTCCGATATTCTAACATTTCGATGGATAATTGTTTTATATACCTTTTCACCGAAATATTTTTTTACTTCTTCTGCCACCTGCTGCGAAAGCCTTAAGCGTACATCAAACATTGTAAGAAGCACTCCTTCCACTGTAAGCTCTTTATTAAAATGCTTTTTAACAATGTTGATTGTGTTCAATAACTGTCCTAGACCTTCAAGTGCGAAATATTCGCACTGTACCGGAATCAATACCGAATCAGATGCAGTAAGAGAATTAAGCGTAAGCAAACTAAGAGAAGGAGGACAATCAATAATTATAAATTCATAATTATTTCTAACGTTTTTAAGAGACTGTACCAGTAACCTTTCACGGTTCGGCATATCCACCATCTCTATTTCCGCTCCCACAAGATTTATATTAGAAGGCAGTATATCCAAAAAAGGCATGTAGCTGTTTAGTATAACCTTCTCAATTTGTTCCGCACCAATTAAAACTTCATAAACCGACGGGTTCTGATTGCTAATACTTAAACCTGATGAAGAATTAGCCTGCGGGTCAATATCCACAAGTAATGTTTTTTTTTCAGCGGCAGCCAAAGAAGAAGATAAATTTATAGCTGTTGTCGTTTTACCAACTCCGCCTTTTTGATTTGCTATTGAAATAACTTTTGCCATTAATTTACATTCATAAAAAATATTTTATCTACATATAACTTATAAACATTCTTTTTAAAATACCTATTATTAAGATATTTTCATAAGAATT
>CAZUCY010000080.1:0-16582 GCA_964618785.1 uncultured Ignavibacteriaceae bacterium
TATGCAGATTATTGAATGTGTCCCAAATTTTAGCGAAGGGAAAAAAGAAGAAACATTTCTGGCAATGAAAGATTCCTTAAGCGGAATAAAAAAATGCAAATTATTAAATTTGGAACCCGATGAAGATTATAATAGAGTTGTTGTTACTTTAGCCGGAAATGAGTCAGGAATCCTTGACGGGATAATTGCAATAAGCAAATCTGCTGCAGCTAATATTGATATGACTAATCACAAAGGAAAACATCCGCGAATAGGCGCAATTGATGTAGTTCCATTTGTCCCAATAAAAAACGCTTCGATGAAAGACTGCATTAGAATTTCCGAAACATATGCCGAATGTATTTCAGGAATATTAAACGTACCGGTTTTCTTATATGAAAACGCGGCAAGAAATCCCGAAAGGAAAAATCTTTCCGATATAAGGAAAGGAGAATATGAAGGATTAGAGGAAAAGTTAAAAGACCCCAAATGGCAGCCTGATTACGGTAAAAGTAATTTTAACTCTAAATTAGGCGCAATAGTAACCGGAGCAAGATTTTTCCTAGTTGCATACAATGTTAACTTAAAAACAGAAGATATAAAATTTGCAAAAGCGATAGCAGAGATCCTACGCGAATCAGGCGGACCTAAAAGAGATGAGAGCGGTAAAATTATAAAAATAAATGGCGAGAGCGTCAAAGGACAGGGAAGATTAAAAAATGTAAAAGGAATGGGTATTTCATTGGGAAAATATAAAATTACACAGGTTTCAATGAATTTAACAAATTACAATATTACTCCTATACATTTGGCATATGAAGAAGTAAAGAAGGAAGCAGAAAAAAGAGGAATTGAAGTTGCAGGAAGTGAAATTGTTGGACTAGTTCCGCTTGAAGCTCTCATACAGGCAGGACTATTTTATGCGGAAGGCAAAAAACTTGATGAAAAATCCTTAGTTGATCTTTCAATAGAAAAATTAGGGTTAAGCGAATTAAATCCTTTCCACAAAAATGAAAAAATTATAGATTACATGATTTAACAAAATTAAATTGAACATTATTACCAAAATTTTATCTTATAATTTAATGGATGCACAAAAATCTATGCAAAACTATATAGATGAGCTATCATCGAACTCTCCGACTCCGGGTGGCGGAAATGTTTCTGCGGTTTGCGGTGCGCTTGCTTCATCGTTAGGCTCTATGGTGTGTAATCTGACTATCGGGAAGAGGAAATACCTGGATTTTGAAACCGGGGCTAAAGATTTGCTTAAAAAATTTGAAGGACTAAAAAAAGATTTCCTTGCATTGGCAATTAAAGATAATCATTCTTTTGAAAGAGTAATGGAAGCATTTAAACTTCCAAAAGATACCGATGTACAAAAATCTGATAGGAAGGATGCTATAGATAAAGCAACAATGGAAGCGGCAGTTATTCCTGCCGATGTAATAATAAAATGTAAAGAACTTCTTCCATTGCTTGAAAGAATAGCTGAAAACGGGAATCAAAATTCTTTGTCGGATGCAGGTGTTGCCATATCAATTACTTCAGCTGCTGCGGAAGGCGCATTTCTTAATGTAGCTATAAACTGTTCGGGGTTACAAAATCAGGTTACTGCCGAAGAATTTCTAAAAAAATCAGAATATACTTATGAAGAAATAAAAGAGAAATCAGACCTGATTATTTCCCGGATAATCAAAAAGATGAAGAATCAATAGCATAAAAATTACTATTTTAAGATAATTCATAAGTCTGTTGGAATATGCAAGGTAGGGCATACAGCTTATGGCAAATTATTTAATATACGTATCTTTATTTTTTTTAATTTTGTAAATTTATTGTTTAAATTTTAATTTTCAAATGGGCTACCCCGTTACAAAGCGAGGTATTATCAATTGATAACTTTTATGCTGCACTAGAGCAAAACAAAAGCAGCTTAAAATTAACGGAAGATTTTAAGAATCGATGTGTATATGCAATATCGCGTTTATTCTTATAAGAAATATTTTATCATTAATAGTTCATAGAGGTAAAGGAAATGAAAGAAGGATTAAATAAATACAGCCGGAGATTAACCCAGCAGCGTTCACAGGTAGGTTCGCAGGCAATGTTGTACGGCATCGGTTTGACCGACCAAGATATGAAAAAGCCACAAGTCGGCATTGCAAGTATGGGCTGGGAAGGCAACAACTGCAATATGCACTTAAATGATTTAGCTAAGCTTGTTAAGAAAGGTGTTGTTGATTCAGGGTTAATTGGATTTATCTTTCACACAATAGGTGTTAGCGACGGTATTTCCATGGGAACGGAAGGAATGAAGTATTCACTTCCATCACGCGATGTAATTGCAGATTCAATTGAAACAGTAATGGGAGCACAGTGGTATGATTCATTAATAGCAATACCCGGATGTGACAAGAACATGCCAGGCTCGGTAATGGCAATGGCTCGAATAAATAGACCAAGTATTATGATATATGGAGGAACAATCCGCGCCGGATTTTTCAAAGGGAAAAAACTTGACGTCGTTTCCGCATTTGAAGCATACGGACAGTACCTTTCGAAAGAATTTACAGCAGAAGATTTGGAGAATGTTCTTCACCATGCATGCCCCGGCGCAGGCGCTTGCGGCGGAATGTACACAGCAAACACAATGGCTTCTGCCATAGAGACTTTAGGACTGAGCCTGCCATTCAGTTCATCCTGCCCGGCTAATAGCGATCAAAAAGTTAAAGAATGTTATGATGCAGGGAAGGCAATTCTTAACTTAATGGAATTGGATCTTAAACCGAAAGATATTATAACAAAGAAGGCATTCGAAAACGCTATTGCAGTTGTTATAGCTTTAGGCGGTTCAACAAATGCCGCTCTCCACTTGATAGCAATAGCTAAAACAGCGGGGGTAGATTTATCATTGAGTGATTTTCAGAGGATATCGGACCGTACTCCGTATATTGCAGATTTGAAACCAAGCGGGCAATATGTTATGGAAGATTTGTACGAAATTGGCGGCGTACCGGCAGTGCAGAAATTATTATTGAAAGAAGGCTTACTCGACGGTAATTGCATAACCGTGACGGGGAAAACAATTGGCGAGAATATTGAGAGCGTTTCTGATTTAAAAGAGGGACAGAAAATTATTTTCCCATTAAGTAACCCTATTAAAAAGACCGGACATCTCCAGATTCTTTATGGAAATCTCGCTACCGAGGGTGCTGTAGCTAAAATTACAGGTAAAGAAGGCACAATATTTTCCGGGCCTGCTAAAGTTTATAATTCAGAGGAAGAAACATTAAAGGCAATTGAGCATAAAGAAATCTCTGCAGGTGATGTAATGGTTATTCGCTATGAAGGGCCAAAGGGCGGGCCGGGGATGAGAGAAATGCTTGAAATAACAGCAGCCATTATGGGTGCGGGGCTTGGAAAAAGTGTTGCGCTTATTACCGATGGAAGATTTTCAGGGGGAACTCATGGTTTTGTAGTCGGACATATAACACCGGAAGCTCAGGTAGGCGGCAATCTTGCATTGGTTGAAAACGGCGATATTATTACAATTGACGCAGATAAGAATTTGTTACAAGTTGAAATATCCAATAAAGAATTAGTAGAACGCAAATCTAATTGGAAACAGCCTCCTTTAAAGGCTTCAAGCGGTATCCTATATAAATATATTAAAAATGTTTCATCGGCATCGCAAGGCTGTGTTACAGATGAATTTTAGGCTTTCGATTTAATGACCAAACTGTTTACCTGATTCCTAAGCTTACGGAAAAATTATTTCTTTAGAAATAGTTTTCCCGTAGTTTTTTATAACATCTTTAACAGTTAAGGTAGAAATTGCAATGAGTAAAAGCAGAAAAGTTCTGGCAATTTTAATTGTAATTATTTTCGTAATAATACTAATTTCAAGGAATGCCGGCAACTTTCGGATAATTAAGAATTCCGAAAGGACAAAACGTTATAATCAATCTCTGATGGATGTTGACAGAATTTTTTATAAAGTTTCTACTCAAAAGGGACTTGGAAGAGCTTTTATTGATTTTGCCGATGACAGCGTTATAATAATTCGGGATAATGAATTCCCAATAATTGGGAAAGTTGAATTAGCAAAATATTACTTATATCATGAGAATGATATAAAATCATTGTATTGGGATCCCATTAGAGCAGAATCCTCAAATGACGGACTTCAGGGTTATACATTCGGTAGATGGGAATATCAGGATGCAGATAAAAAGGGAAAAAGAGTTACTAAATATGGTGACTACTTAACTGTGTGGAAAAGACAAAAGGATGGCTCCTGGAAATATATTTATGACGGAGGGGGATCAACACCAGGACAATGGATTTTACAATAGTATCATCTAATCCGAGATAATTCATCAGGCGCTTGTGAGCATCCAGCGAAAGCTCGCAGTTATAATTTTTATAAAATTCAATAGTCTTGTCAATTGATTTGAAATAAGTAGTGCAGTCAGGACACGCGGCTAGGTGTTTTTTTATTGCTAAACACTTTGGAGAGATAAAGTCTTCTCCAAGGCTTTCACGAGATGGGAAATAGCATTTTTATCTCCGTCTTTTGCAGTTTCAATCAACTTCTGTTCATCCATTAGTCGCAAATATTCATCAAAAGATTCAATAATAATTACTTTTTAAAAATTTCATTCTCATATGAAATATTCATTTTATAATTCAAAACTTTTCCATAAATACCAGCTCGCAATTGAGTTATATGGAGCCCATCGGTTTTTCTTTGAAATTTGATATATCTTCCTATCATCCGGCATTTTTCTCAAACCATACACATTCATTATGGCACGTTTCAATCCCAAATCACCAACAGGAAGCACATTTAATCTCGCTAAAGTAAAAATAAGAAACATGTGAACTGTCCACACACCTATTCCTTTAACTTTAATTAAATGTTCGATAATTTCTTCGTCGGATTTTTTCCCCAATCCTTTAAATTTAATTTCGCCGGTCAAAACTTTTTCCGAAAGGTCTCTAATATACTTTGCTTTTGCATTGGACAGTCCAAGGCTTCTTAATGTTTCATTTGTCGTTTCAACAATTTTCTCAGGAATAGGTCTGTTTTCAAAATGGTTAAGAAATTTCCTGTGAATGGCGGCAGCAGAATAAATTGATAATTGCTGCTGAATAATTGAGCGAAGCAGCATATTAAAATAATTTCTTTTAGGAGTAATAGAGCAAGGTTCCGATTTTTCAATTATCTTTGCTAAGAATATATCATTTTTATAAATATGGTTAATACCGTTTTCTATTTCTGTAAAATTCATTATACTTAAGATGTCTTATTAAAATTGTAATTAAATTTAAGTAAAAATAATGTCACAAAGCAAAGGAATTGGACCGTTAATAAAGAATAAACTATTTGCCGGGGTTAATCCTCAGGCAATTAAGATGAATTTACTTCAAAGTAATTTTTTATCTTTTAAGGAAGGCGATATAATATTTCAATATGGCGATAAAAGTGAATATTTTTATTTAATCCTGGACGGCAAAATAAAATTAAAAGTGCTCAACTCTACGAACAGCTCAACTTTCAGTGAGAAAGAGAAAAACGATTTTTTCGGCGAGTATGAGTTACTGGATAGTATTCCGCGCAAATCTTCTGCGGTAGCAAACACTGATTGTGTTCTATATAAGCTCACTCAAAAAGAACTATTTAATTTAATCTCTACGCATAAATCCGTGAAAGATACTATATCAGCGGAGAGAAGTGAAAATTCTACTAATATAAAAAATAGTTCTTACCAGATTAAACAAACTGGTATGGAGATCAATGACGAAAGTGCCGTTACTCCTGACTCTGAAAAGAAGATAGAATTACTTAAGGATAAACCTCAGGAAGAAACCACAGAGATTGAGAAAGCTGAGAACGACTTAGATAATACTTATGAGTTGACCACTAGTGAATCTGAAGAAACGGTGCCTCTTGATGAAAATAAGACACAAATAATTGATGATGAAGACCTTTCGGAGAGAAGTATTTTTTCTGAGGCACTTAACGGTGATTTAGCCTTTCAGGATGAACCGGACTCCGACGGAATAACCCCTGTTGAAGGAAAACAGACACCTATTATCTTTGAATCCGAAAGAATAGAAGAAGAACAAAAAATAATTGAATCTTCCAATAATGAAATAGATTTTAAGAAAATGTTTTTTGCTATTAAAAAGATTCATGAAAATGTTGAGCTTGATAAAACGATTCGCTCTATTATTGAAGCGATATATTCATTGTACGATGCACAAATAGCGCGAATTTTTCTTGTGAACAAAGTTAATGATGAACTTTGGTCATTCCCATTTAAGGATAATACAGGTGAATTTAAAAAAGTTAAAATTGGAGAAGGACTAATAGGGAGTTGTGCAAGAGATAATGAAATCATAAATATCAGCGATCCCGGGAAAGATATAAGATTTAATTTTCATACTGATTCGGTTGAAAATATTTTATTAGAAGATATGCTCCTTTTCCCCGTTAATGATAAGGATAAAAAAGTTGTTGCTGTTGTTCAAATGATTAATAGCGGAAAAAAAGGATTTGCAAAACAGGATGAAGAAATACTTTGTACTCTCTCTACCGATATATGTATTGCCATTGAAAAAACTTCCCGGGAACAAAATAAAATTGAGCATGCAAGTCTAAACCGGCTGGAAAAGATGACTGATTTTATTATTGATGATATAAATGCACCGCTCACATTAATAAAACGCTATGCAATATTCATACGTAAAAAGTCTGATTTTAAAGAAGTACAGCAGGTATCTGAATTTATTACAGAACAGGTAAACTCGGTATTAACATATTCCGGTATAGTTTCAGATTTTGTAAACGGAAGAAATTCACTTAAAAGAGAGATCCTTGATTTGCAAATAACCCTTAGTAATATATTGGATATGTTTGCAGAGTATGTTGAATCCAGAAATGCAAAGCTTTTTAAGAAACTTGAAGCAGATACAGAAGTTTTTCTTGACGCCAATGTTTTTTACCATGCATGTTTCCAGCTTATAAAAAATTTGTGCGATGCAATGCCAGAAGGTGGCAATATTTATATTATCTCCCAAAAAGAAGGGAACTTGGTTTCTATTGAATTTCGCAATACCGGAAAAGGGATTGATGATGAAATGAAAACCAAAATTTCCAAAGCATTTATTTCGCCTATCGACGAGGGGGGTGCAGAATTAAGCTTAGCTATTGCAAATAAAATCATAAAAGATCATGGCGGAGAAATTAAAACAGATCAAGAATCAATGGAAGGCACTTCTTTTATAATTTCTTTGCCAATTCATTCTGTATTTAAAGATTAAATTATTTGATAAATCTTAAAATATCCGGACAGATACATATTAATAATTCATTCTTTCGGGCGGGCAGATTAATTACAATTTTAGGGCCAACTGCTACAGGTAAAACAAAACTTGCCGCTAAATTAGCATTTCACTTTAACGGCGAAATAATTTCTGCTGATTCCAGACAAGTATATAGGGGAATGGATATTGGTTCAGGAAAAGATTTAAAAGATTATAACGTTGACGGCAAAATAACAAATTATCACCTGATTGATATAATCGATCCGCAGAATGAGTTTAATCTCTTCCTTTTCAAAAAACATTTCAATGCATGCTTTAGAAAAATAATTGGGGATGAAAAGATTCCTTTTCTTGTCGGAGGAACCGGACTTTACTTAAGCAGCATACTTCAAAATTATAAACTTAATAAAGTAAACTTTGAATCAGAGCGATACTTGGAATTAAGTTCAAAAGAATTGCCGGAACTGCGATCTATGTTTGCTGCAATTGGCACAAGGCTTCATAACACTACCGATTTACTTGATAAAGAAAGATTAATCAGGGCAATAATCGTTGCAGAAGATAAGAAAGCTAAAAATGTTGACGAAATCGAAATTGATTCTTTAATAATTGGAGTATTGCCCCCGCGTGATATCATAAAACAAAGAATCACTGAACGATTAAAATACCGCCTGCAGAACGGAATGATTGAAGAAGTAAAAAAACTTATTGAAAATGGTATCTCTTTTGAAAAATTAAACTTCTTCGGACTTGAGTACCGTTATATTGGTCTTTATTTGAAAAAGGAATTAAATTATAACGACATGTACCAGAAATTAAACAGCGCAATCCATAACTTTGCTAAGCGGCAGGTTACCTGGTTTAGAAAAATGGAAAAAGAGGGGGTAAAAATTAATTGGATTAACAGCGCTGATTTTGAAAAAGCGGAAAAAATAATAAGACTGACATTTAATACACTATAAATATTGATCGTAAGTAATAAGAAGCTTCATTTTTCCATCTTATTATTGATTAACTACCAACATTACACATCTCTAAGGAATATCGTAGATAGAGCACGGTGAATAAAACAGGCATGCACAATGTCACCGCTGCGCAGTTCCTGTTTGCTTCACCGGGCGTTATTTTTCTATCACCCTACCTACCGGTAGTCAGGTATTTAACTCCTACAGTGTTAAAATATAATTGTAAATTTGTCTATTTTTTTACAGCCATTATGCATTTGTAATGTTTTAATATTTTATAAAAGCCCGGCTTTTATTTTGGTCAACAAATATATAGCCAATTATAAGCTATTCCCATTTGCCAATTATTAATTACTTTTTATTATATCCTCTATCTTCAAACGGTTGAAGTTTTTCCAGCCATAATTCTAGAAGAACAGTTAAATCATCAGTGTAATTGTATGCCAGGTCTTCCTTTGGTTCAAGTTGATCCAATATCTCAAAAGAAAAGTTACTCAGACCAACCTGATTATAGTCTTTTTGTAAATCCTGTATGTTTTCAGAGCCGTGTTCAAGTTCAAATTTGTGCCTGTTAATTCTTCCGGGAATATTTTTACTTTTTCCTATAAGTATTTTACCATTAACTAAATTTTTAATTATATATATTCCCATAGGGGTTAATGTTTGCTTATATCTTCGCTTTAATTCTGCTTTGTCTACCATTTTATTATTCCTGATTTCAAATGAATTAGTCATTTAGCCGATTGATTAGGTTTGCTCTTTTCATAATTTTTATATTAATGATTAGGCGGTGTATTGTAAAGTAGTCACCTTAAACTGCATAATCATTTCATTAACTTTTTCTTCGGTGTATTTTTTAAAGGATTTGAATTTACTTACAAACTTATCAAGAGTTATAATTTTATTCTTGCACTGAATGAAAAATTTGATAAGTTTCTTTTTGGGGGGAAAATATTTTAAGAATATTCGCCACATATTTCTCCTTACTCTCATTGTATTTGTTTTTTAAATTTCTTCAGCCTGGTGCTTTGTCCAAGAAGAGAGATATTCATTGAAGATATTAGATTTGGAAATGAAGCCTCTGTATTTCCCTTTATCTATCACAGAAATATTCCAAACGTTATCCATTTCAAGCTTATCAAGAGCATTTATCAAATCTGCATCAATATCAATTGAGTGAAAGTTCGTATTCATTATTTCATAAGCAAGTATCACATCATAGATGTCTGTATTCAGCATAACTTCGCGTATATCGTCAAGCGTAATTATTCCGACAAGCATTCCGTTTTCATCAACAACAGGAAATAAATTACGTTTGGAATGAATAACTTTATTTACTATTTCCCTTAACGTTATAGTCGGCTGGATTGTAACAAAATCCTCTTCCATTATGTCCCTCACCTTCATTTGCCGGATAAAATATCTTTCTTTTTCCGATCTGAATTTAACGCCTCTTTTAACCAGCGGCGCTGTATAAATGGATTCAGGATGGAAATGGCGCGAAATGAAATATGACAGCGCTGTAACGATCATAAGGGGTACGATTAAAGTGTACCCTCCCGTTATTTCAGCAATTAAAAATATTCCTGTTAACGGAGCATGTAAAACGCCGCTTAAAATTCCTGCCATACCAACGACTATAAAATTTGAATGATTAAGCTGAATAATATTAAGGTAGCTCATTAAATGCGCAAGTGAAAACCCAGTAAAAGCACCTGTAAAAAGGGATGGGGCAATAATGCCGCCATTGCCGCCTGAGCCGGTTGTTAAAGCGGTAGCTATTACTTTTGTTATTATTATTAAGGTTGCAACTATTAATAATAAAAGGTTTTTATCTATAAAATTGATAATGAAAAAGCCGGGCAAAATTTTTTCAAACTGCCCTTCTAATAAATTTTTGATCGATAAATACCCTTCGCCGTAAAGTGGAGGCAGTATAACAATCATAAGACACAATAATGTACCGCCAATTAAAATTTTTAAATGACGTTTGCCCAGTTTTTCAAAAAAGTCTTCTATAAAAAATGTTGCCTTAATATTATATAATGAAATTACACCGCATAAAATTCCCAGTATTATATAAAAAGGAACGGCTTTGATGACCCATCCTTCTGTAATTAAGTAAAATATTTGTCCGCTGTATAAAAATTTTGAAACAACCGCAGCCGAGGCAGAAGCGATAAGCAACGGAATAAAAGACGGGATTGAAAATTCGGGTAGAAGGACTTCCACTGCAAAAATAACACCTGCAATAGGGCTATTAAAAATTGCCGAGATACCGGCGGCAGAACCGCTTGCAAGTAAAATAGTTCTAAGCCTGTAATTAAATTTTAATTCTTTGGCAAAGTTGGAACCAATAGCGGCACCTGTAATAACTATCGGAGCTTCAAGGCCGGCGGAACCGCCAAATCCCACAGACAAACCGCTGGTTATGTAATGCGATAATATATCTTCTTTAGGAATATCAGATGCCTTCCGCATAATTGAATAAATAACATTAGATATTCCCTTGCTAAGTTTTCCGTTAAATATTAATACAACAACCAGTACTGAAAGTATAATTCCTATTAAAGGAAATAATGGCAATAAAAAACCAATGCCGAGATGATTAAAATATAGTTTTGGTTCCACTTCAAGAAAATGCACCGCATTTTTTAACAAAGCAGAAGCTAAACCCGAAAAAACTCCGACTATCAGACTTGAAATAATAACAAAAGTTTTCAGCTCAATCTTTGTATAAAGAATTGCAACGATTTTTTTGATAAAAATCTTAATATTAATTCTGATGTATCTAAGCGATTGAATCATATCTTTGAAATTTTCCGGTTAAAAACAATATCTCTAATTGAATAGCAGTAATAAAAATAGTTTAAATTTATCAAATAATCTTTAGAGCAATATAGATTGTGAATTTATCACCTGAAACTATTTTACGATGCATTATTAAAATTAATTAGGTGAAATATATCATTTCTTTTTTACCAAATATCAGCTTATTTTTACAAAAATATATTTTATTTCAGAATGCTTCCGAAAACAGTAGAAACATACTTAAACAAATATGCTTTACGCGGATGGGAAATCGAGCCATTAGAAATTAAAGGCATATCAACGGCAATTGTAATCCCAGCCATAAGCGAGTATGAAAATATAAGGGAACTCATAGATTCAATCTCAGAAAATAATCAAAAATATTTTAATTCAACTCTAATAATCTTTGTAATTAATAATTCTACTCTTTCTTCCGAACAAATAAAGGAGAACAATAAAAAAAGCATTTACTTTCTTAATTCGATAATCTATCATAATTCATCCGTTGAAGATGAATTAATCAATAAAGTAGTTAAAAGCCGGTTAAAGATCGGGCTGATTGATGCTTCATCTGCCGGGAAAGAATTACCGCAAAAATATGCGGGTGTTGGTCTTGCCAGAAAAATCGGGATGGATTTGGCATTAAGGATTCTTGATTATAATTCACCTTACAAAAAAATACTTGTATGTCTTGATGCCGATTGCACTGTTGAAAATAACTATATTACAGAGATAGCAAATAATTTTAATAAAAGAAATCTTTTCGCCGCCGTTGTAAATTATGCTCACAGAACTGAAGGATATAATAAAGAACTAAATGCGATAATTTGTTATGAAATATTCCTTCGCTATTATGAACTTGGATTAAAATTCGCAAATTCCCCATTCGCTTATCCTGCAATAGGTTCAACAATTGTTTGCGATTACCAAAGCTACATAAAATCTGAGGGAATGAATAAGAGAAAAGCAGGCGAAGATTTTTATTTTCTTGAAAAACTAACTAAAAATTACCCGATAAAAAGGATAGATACTACGACTGTTTTTCCTTCTTCCCGAGGTTCATGGCGTGTTCCATTTGGAACCGGTCAACGTGTTAACCGCTTTCTTTCGGGTATTCAGAATGAATATTTGCTCTATGATCCTAAATGTTTTCAAATATTAAAAGCGTGGTTAAAAATATTTAACAATAATGATCAATATTCATGCAATTCACTGCTTAAATCAGCCAAAGGAATTGATGTAAGCTTATATTCATTTTTAATCAACCAGAGATTCGAAGTTGATTGGCAAAGAATTTTAGGTAACTCAAAAACAATTGAGCAAATTCAACGACAAAAAATAAGATGGTTTGACGGATTTAGGACTCTAAAATTAATTCACTATCTTCGAAATTATGGTTATCCTATGATCAATATGTTTGCAGCACTTGATAGTCTTTTAGCAGAATTTGAGAATATCGTACCACCTGTTGATTCTCCAATTGAAGACATCGATAATAATTATGTACCGAAAATTGAATATCAAAAAGAATACCTTAAGATTCTCCGTACTTATCTTCAGGGTTGACCATTCATATTTAAAAAGATTTTTTTAATTCTATGATAATAAAAACTTCACCCGACGAAATTCAAAATTATCTTTTAGATGCATCCAACTTTAAAGGGTTTTGCGATGCCGTCTATATTCCTGAAAATGAGAAGGATATTTCAGAAATATTAAAAGAAGCATTCAGAAAAAATATTCCTGTCACTATTTCGGGGAATGGGACAGGACTTACAGGGGCAAGAGTCCCGCTGGGGGGTATAGTAATTTCGACCGAAAAGCTGAACAAGATAATTGAAGTAAATAGAGAACAACTTTATGCTGTGGTCGAGCCAGGAGTATTATTATTCGAATTTCAGGAAAAAGTAAAAGAGCAAAATCTTTTGTATCCTCCCGATCCTACGGAAAAGAATTGTTATATAGGGGGAACCGTTGCAACAAACGCTTCCGGTGAAAAAACTTTTAAATATGGTCCAACCAGGAATTATGTTGAAGAGATGGACATCGTTTTGCCCGATGGTGATTTATTAAAATTAAAACGTGGCTCGATTATAGCGGACGGATATAAGCTTTCCATAAAAACCCAAGCGGAAAGGGTTATAAAGATAGACCTGCCGGAATATAAAATGCCTGCGACAAAAAATGTCGCCGGCTATTATTGTAAAAAAAATATGGATGCGATTGATCTGTTCATAGGCTCCGAAGGAACACTTGGAGTGATCTCGAAAATGAAGCTAAAGCTAGTGCCACTACCGGAAAAACTAATTTCATGCGTTGTTTTTTTTGAAAAAGAAAAAAATGCTTTAGATTTTATCGCTAAAGCAAGGGTGATTTCGATTAATACCCGTCTTAGTCTTGATTCCAGATGTATAGATGCTTTGGCTTTGGAATATTTTGATGAGAGGACTCTAAAATTTATACTCGATGATAGACCTCAAATTCCGAGCGCCGCAAAAGCAGCCGTATGGTTTGAGCAGGAAGTTACCACGGAAAATGAAGACGCTTTTTTAGAAGAATGGATGTATTTGATAAATAAATTTCACGGTTTTGAGGAAAGTGCATGGTTTGCCTTGACAGAAGCAGATAAAAAGGGAATACAGGAATTCCGGCATTCCATACCGGCAAAAATAAATGAGTATATCGCAAAAAATAATTTGAAAAAGCTGGGAACGGATGTAGCCGTACCTGACGATAAATTTGAAGAATTATATTATTATTCAAAGGAGCTAGTTGAAGAAGAAAAATTAAATTTTGTAATATACGGTCATGCAGGTAATTCTCACATCCATTTGAATATGCTGCCAAAAAATGAGGAAGAATATAATACGGGTTTAAATATTTACCTGGAAATATGCAATAAGGCAATTGCGCTTGGGGGAACAGTATCTGCAGAGCATGGAATAGGGAAATTAAAAACAGATTATTTTCTACTAATGTATGAGCAAGATACAATTACTAAAATGGTTGAAATAAAAAGGAATTTTGATCCGCATATGATTTTAGGAAGAGGGAATATTTTTAATATCATTACATAAAACTTTTTTTCTAAGTGACTCATACATAAGAATATTAGAAGTAAAAATCTCTTACTTCCACTTCAGTTGCCTCAGGATCATATTTGAGCAGAAAATTGATAAACTCTTTCGCATAGACTTTATCTTTATTTTCCTTTTTATATGCTTCCACAAGCTCTTCAAGCTTTTGATGATCTAAAGAACTATTTAAATAATGTTTTTCTTCGCGGTCATCGAAGAATCTATAAATAATGCAGCTTTTGCCCATAGTTTAACCCCGTGTAATTTATATTAAAATTGAATCTGCATGAAGGACATCGGAATATAATTCATTTTTTATAGACTCAGCGTTCTTTCTTGATTTCGCAAGGCTGTCAAGAATATACCTTCTGGCAGTGAAAACTTTTTGCTGGCTACGGTCAGCTTCATTAAGTAAAAGAAATCCGACATAAATATAACCATACATTTCAACTAAATCTTTAACTGCAACATCCTGGAAATTGGAGTCTTTTTTATCTTTAACGTATTTTAGGCAATCCTTGTACAGTTCTCTTATTTCTTTAAGGCTGTCAAGAAGTTTTATCAAGCTACCCTTATATTCTTTCTTTTCAGAGGCATCGAAGAATTCTGCAAACACATCATTGATTGCGCCACCGGAAGCTGCGACAATCTGCATTTGTGAAGTTCCTTCATATATATTGGTTATACGCGCATCGCGTGATAATCTTTCAACACTAAACTCTTTCATATAGCCTGTACCGCCGTGAATCTGTAAAGAATCATAAGCAATTTTATTAGCTGATTCGCTTAGAAAATACTTGGTGATGGGTGTTAAAAACGATACAATTTTTGTGGTTTCTTTTAATTTATCATTCTCGGCAGAAAAAGGTTTTTTTGTTGCTTTCAGATTATCGACAAGCTCTTCATATTTTTCCTTTTTGTCAAGCCAGATACAGGCTGAGTAAAACAAAGATCTGTTTGCCTCAATTGCCACCTTCATATCTATAAGCATATTAGAGATAACAGGCAGATAATAAATAGACTTGCCGAATTGCTCTCTTGCTTTTGCATATTTCAGAGCCTCTTCATAAGCCTGCTGCGCAATTCCTAATGATTGAGCACCAATACCGATACGCGCCCTGTTCATTAAATATATAACATATTTAAGAAGCCCGAATCTTCTAGTTCCGACCAATTGTGCGGGCGTATCATTAAATTGAAGTTCACAAGTAGGAGAACCGTGAATTCCAAGTTTATGTTCAATACGTCGCACCTTCAATGAATCGTCATGATGACAAACAAACATGCTTAAGCCGCGTGCATCTTTTGTCCCGGGTTCAGTTCTTGCAAGAACAAGAAGGACATCACCATTGCCGTTGGTAATAAATCTTTTTACACCTCGTAAAAACCATTTGCCATTATCATCCTGGTAAGCGCTTAACTTAACTGCTTGCAAATCTGATCCGGCATCGGGTTCAGTTAATGCCATTGCTCCAGTATATTTACCTGAAGAGAAGTCTGGAAGAAATTCTTCTTTTTGATTTTCATCTGCAAATTGAGCGATAGTTTTTCCAATATCCTGCAAACCGAAAAGATTCATTAAAGAAGCATCGGCACGTGAAATCAATTCAACAGCCATCATGTAGATTGTTGTAGGAAAGTTTAAACCACCATATTCACGCGGCAATATCATACCCATAAGTTCAGCTTTGGAAAGGATATCAAGAGCATCGCGTGTTCCCCTAGCATAACTAACCTTTCCGTTTTCAAAGACAGCACCCTCTTCATCAATAGAAGCCGCTCTCGGAGCTATATAATTTGCGGTAATATCTCCAATAACTTCCATTATCTTTTTATAATTTTCAATTGCATCTTCATAATTAATAGGCGCATAATTAAACTTTGTAGCCTGCGAAAAGTTATCTTCAGTCAACTCAACAACTTCTTTTAAATCTAATCTTTCAAAATGATAAACTAAATCGGTATTATCCAAAAAATAATTTGCCATCAAATCATCTCAACTTTTGCTTAAATTCGTTAATAAACATAGGAATAATCTGCATTACATCGCCGACAATTCCATAATGAGCAACGCTAAAAATGGGTGCATCCGGATCGGTATTTATAGCAATTATCTTATTAGATTCATTCATTCCAGCCCTGTGCTGAATTGCACCTGAAATTCCGCATGCTATATAAAGTTTCGGTCTTACAGTTACGCCGGTCTGCCCCACCTGGCGGTCCGCTGTTATAAAGCCCGCATCAACAGCCGCGCGAGAGCCAGCTACTTCTCCACCTACTGCGGCAGCAAGTTCATGGATCAGATTAAAATTACTTTTGGAACCGATGCCATAACCGCCCGAAACAATGATAGGAGCACTTTTCAAATTTACTTTGTTTTCCTGACGGTGCTGTTCTATAATCTTTATAATATTA
>CAZUCY010000081.1:0-16558 GCA_964618785.1 uncultured Ignavibacteriaceae bacterium
GTTATGAAAGAAAATGAAGATTTAATGATGCTTTTGATGCCGGTTCGATTAAATAATTAGTATGATATTGTCATCTATTTATTTAAAAAATTTTAGAAATTACAAAGACACCCGCTTGAATTTTTCTAATCAACTGAATTACATTATTGGTGGGAACGGTCAGGGCAAATCATCAATTTTAGAAGCTATTTATTATTTGTGTACTACTAAAAGTAGTATCGCTAAGCTAGATAATGAATGCGTCAGATTCCGGGAAAATGAATTTGAAATTGCCGGTAACTTTATAGAATTAACAGAAAGCGCCACTAGACTTTTCTATTCATTGAAAGAAAATAAAAAGTATTGTTTCCTGAACGGAAAACAAATTTCCAGGTCTGCCGATATTATAGGCAAATTTCCGATAGTATTGTTAGCTCCAACCGATCACGCAATTACACGAGGTTTGCCTAGTGAAAGAAGAAAATTTATTGACTCCATTATCTCACAGGTTAGTGAAACTTTTTTGAACTTTCTTCTGGATTATAATAAAACTCTGCGCCAGAGATCTTCTCTCCTTTACCGTATTAAAGAGGAAAGAAGAAAAGAACTTTTTAGTGAATTAGACGCATGGACATCAAAACTTATTTATGCCGGTTCAGAAATAATTAAACATAGAATAAAATTTATTGCTGATTTTAATATTTATATTAAGGATTCTTATAAACGAATAATGGGTAATGTTGAGCTTCCGGAAATAAAATACACCTATCTGGATGAAAGTAATGATGATAAAATAGAAGCGCTATTTAAAAAACAAATTGATGCCAAAAGAGAGGACGAGTTAAGAAGAGCCGCTAATTTATGCGGCCCCCATAGAGACGATTTTGTTTTCTTGATTAATGATATGAATCTCAAAAGCTTTGGCTCTCAAGGTCAGCACAAAACATTCCAAACAGCTCTGCGTTTTGCACAGTTCTTTTATCTGAAAGAAAGAACTGGTAAAACACCTGTCTTTCTCTTGGACGATGTATTCGGGGAACTCGATATGTGTCGTTCACAAAAGATAAGTGAATGTCTGAAAAATGTTGGGCAGGTGTTTATCACTTTAACGGATCTTACAAATTTTTCATTCTTAAAACGGGAACAGATAGATTCCATTATATACATAAACAACGGGCAGGCGATTTATGCATAATAGGTTTATGAGCTTATCGGAAATTTTCAATACGGATCCTGCGCTGGCAAGTGTAAGAAAAATTGTAAATGAGTCTGACGTTACTATTGAATTTAATAAAATATTTCCCGATCTGGAAAAAGTTGCCGAGGCTGTTAAAGTAGAAAAAATGACGCTCGTTCTTCGGGTCGAAAACCCGGCTTGGCGGAATGAATTAAAGTTCAAAGAAAATTTAATTGTGGAAAAGATAAATAGTTATTTTAAAGATACACACATAAATAAAGTAAGATTTATTTTTTAATGGCGTTTGTTGATTCGAAATAAATGGATTAATGATAAGTAAAGCGGAAATTTTATATGCCTAATGATAAAAACGAAAATGAATATAGCGCGAAGAATATAAATGTTCTTAAAGGGCTTGATGCTGTTAGAAAAAGACCCGCAATGTATATAGGCGATGTGGGTACTCGGGGACTTCATCATTTAGTCAATGAAGTTGTTGATAACAGCGTAGATGAGGCTTTAGCGGGTTATGCCGATACTATTGCAATTTTTATAAATAAAGACGAATCGGTTACTGTTGAAGATAACGGCCGTGGGATACCCGTCGATATGCATCCCGAAGAAAAAAAGTCTGCATTGGAAGTCGTAATGACCGTCCTGCATGCCGGCGGCAAATTTGATAAAAATTCTTACAAGGTTTCGGGAGGCCTGCATGGCGTTGGCGTATCAGTTGTTAACGCTTTGTCCGAGTGGCTTAAAGTCGAAGTGAAAAGGAACGGTAACCTTTATTTTCAAGAATACAGAAGAGGGGACCCCGTTAAGCCCGTTAAGGAAATTGGAAAAGCTAAAAAAAATGAAACCGGTACAAAAGTTACTTTTTTACCTGATAAGGAGATTTTTAAAACTTTCAAATTTAAGTTTGATACCATTGCTGAAAGAATGAGAGAACTTGCTTATTTAAATAAAACCATTACTATTAGTATTAAAGATGAAAGAAATGACGGTGAGGAAGTAATCTTTCATTTTAAAGGCGGGTTAATTGAATTTGTTAAATATCTTGACGAAACAAGAGAGCCCATTCATAAAACGGTGTATATTGAGGGCGAAAGAGATAATACTCCGATTGAATTAGCCTTTCAGTACAGCGATACTTATAATGAAAATATATTTTCATACGTTAATAATATAAATACTCACGAGGGTGGTACTCACCTTGTCGGTTTTAAAACGGCTCTGACCCGGACGTTTAATAATTATGCAAGCAAAAATGGTTTAGTTAAAGAAGGCAAAATAACTTTAACAGGTGATGACTTTCGTGAAGGATTAACTGCTGTATTATCTGTCAAGGTTGCGGAGCCGCAGTTTGAGGGCCAAACCAAAACCAAGCTTGGCAACAGTGAAACTAAATCCGCCGTGGAAATGCTAGTCGGTGAAAAACTTGCTGAATATTTAGAAGAAAACCCGGGCATCGGAAAAAAAATTATCGAGAAGTGTATGCGAGCTGCTGAAGCAAGGGAAGCTGCCAGAAGGGCGCGCGACCTTTCCAGAAGAAAAGGTGCCCTGGATAGTATGAATCTGCCCGGCAAGCTTGCAGATTGTTCTATAACTGACCCTGAACATTGTGAGATGTATATTGTTGAGGGTGACTCTGCCGGTGGTTCCGCAAAACAGGGCCGCGATAGAAGATTCCAGGCAATTCTTCCGCTTAGGGGTAAGATTTTAAATGTCGAAAAAGCTAAGCTTAATAAAATTCTGGAAAATAATGAAATAAAAGCAATGATATCAGCAATCGGCGCTGGTTTGGGAGCTGATTTTGACGCTTCCAAATCTCGTTATGGCAAAGTTATTCTTATGACGGATGCCGACGTGGATGGAAGTCATATCAGGACACTCCTTTTGACCTTCTTTTACCGTCATATGCAGGAACTTATAAATCAGGGTAAGATTTATATAGCTCAACCGCCGCTTTTTAAAATTAAAAAAGGGAAAGAAGAATTCTATGCTTTTGATGAAAATGAAAGAGATGAAGTATTAAAAAGATTAAAAAATGGAAAAGCGGTTGATGAGCAGACTGATGAAAATGGAGAAGTACTCACAAAAGGAGTAACTATTTCAAGATACAAAGGTCTTGGAGAAATGAATCCGGAGCAGCTCTGGGATACTACTATGAACCCGGAAACAAGAACAGTCCTTCAGATTACTCTTGAAAGCGCTGCCGCTGCCGATAAAATCTTTGAAACCCTAATGGGTGACGCAGTAGAACCGCGCCGCGAGTTTATTGAAAAGAATGCTAAGTATGTCAGAAATCTTGATATATAACTCATTTTATTTTTTGTGAGGTTAATTAATGACTCACTTTATGCAAAGGATATTTAATATCAACCCGACACCCTCCTGCTGGCAGGCAGACTTATGTCGGGGATTTCTAATTACAAAATATATATAGCTCAAGCTAAAATTGACGGCTAAACCAATAATATCTAAATTATAGTTATCCACTGAATTATTCCATGGGAATGTACATGCTAAAGTTCGGGCTATTTAATAAAATTTTAATAACCGCGTAACACAGTTAATAACATTTTTTATAATAAAATTAAAGTTCTATGGCTACAATCTTTGAAAAAATAGTACCGGTCTCTCTTGAAGAAGAAATGAAATCATCTTATATCGACTATTCTATGTCTGTGATAGTTTCTCGTGCGTTACCGGATGTAAGAGATGGATTAAAACCTGTTCATCGCAGGGTCCTTTTTGGTATGCACGAACTTGGTGTGGCATTCAATAAGTCTTATAAAAAATCCGCAAGAATTGTTGGCGAGGTCCTTGGTAAATACCACCCTCATGGAGATACTGCCGTTTATGATACAATGGTTAGAATGGTGCAGGATTTCTCACTTCGTTATCCTCTTGTCGATGGACAGGGAAATTTTGGCTCTGTTGACGGCGATTCACCGGCAGCAATGCGTTATACTGAAGCCCGCCTTGATAGAATTGCTGATGAAATGCTGCGCGATCTGGACAAAAACACTGTCGATTTTACCCCTAATTTTGACGACTCTCTTCAAGAACCCACAGTTCTTCCTTCATATCTTCCTAATTTACTTGTTAACGGCTCAAGTGGAATAGCTGTTGGTATGGCAACTAACATACCTCCGCATAACCTTAATGAAATTATAGACGGTTTGATTGCCTTAATCAAAAATCCTGAAATCACTTCCGAAAAATTGATGAAATATGTTTCCGCACCGGATTTCCCTACTGCCGGTATTATATATGGTTACGAAGGTGTCAAAGAAGCTTATCTTACAGGCAGGGGACGAATAATTATCCGAGCAAAAGCTAACGTTGAAACTCTCAAGAACAATAGAGAGAATATTATTATTACCGAACTCCCTTATCAGGTCAATAAAGCAAACTTAATTGAAAAAATGGCCGACCTTGTTCGTGAAGGGAAATTATCGGATTTATCCAATATTAGGGATGAGTCTGATCGTGACGGAATGAGGGTTGTTATTGAACTTAAGCGCGATGCCCAGCCGTCCGTTGTTTTAAACCAATTGTTTAAACATACTCAAATGCAGACTACTTTTGGCGTAATAATGCTCGCTCTTGTCAACGGTGCGCCTAAGGTACTTACTTTGAAGGAAATGATGCAGCATTTTATTAAGCATCGTATGGATGTTCTCATAAGAAGAACTAAATATGATCTTGACACTGCTGAGAGGCGCGCACATATTCTAGAGGGATATATAATTGCTCTCGATAATATTGATGCTGTAATTGAGACAATTAAAAAATCAAGGGATGTGGAAACCGCAAAGAATAACTTGATGAAAAAATTCAAGCTTTCTGAGATACAGGCAAAGGCTATCCTTGATATGCGTCTGCAGCGCCTTACCGGGCTTGAAAGAAAAAAGATCGAGGATGAGTATAAAGAAATAATTAAACTAATTGAAAAGTTAAAAGGAATATTAATCAGCGAAGAAAAAAGATTTCTGATTATTAAAGACGAGCTGTTAGCTCTTAAAGAAAGATATGGCGATGCAAGAAGAACGGAAATTATATATAACCATGAAGAGTTTTCGCTTGAAGATATCATTGCTGAAGAAGATGTTGTTGTCACTATTTCGCATAAGGGATTTATTAAAAGATTTCCCGTCAGCGGCTACAGAAAACAAGGCAGAGGCGGCAAGGGCGTCACTGGTGCCGGAACTAAAGATGATGACTTTATTGAACACATGTTTATTGCTTCTACTCATCATTATATCTTGTTTTTTACGGATAAGGGAAAGGTTTATTGGCTTAAAGTTTTTGAAATTCCCGAAGGAGGAAGAGCTACTCGCGGACGTTCGATTATAAATCTTATCGAAAAAGAACAGAACGAAAAAATTGCAGCTTTTATTTCTGTCAAGGAATTTAATGATGACAATTATTTAATAATGGCAACTGAAAAAGGAACCATTAAGAAAACGGTTTTGTCTGCTTATGGTAATGTTAGAAAAGGCGGGATAAACGCAATTAACGTCGTTAAAGGCGATACGCTTATTTCTGTAAAACTATCTGACGGTAATAACGATGTAGTCCTTGGTACACGGAACGGTTTCGCTATTCGCTTTAATGAAAAAGATGTCAGGGATATGGGTAGGACCGCCACCGGCGTTAGGGGTATAAAACTTGCTAAAAATGATATTGTTGTAGGACTACTTGTAATTAAAAGAAACGATAATATTTTGGTGGTCACCGAGAACGGTTTTGGTAAAAGGTCGGATATAAATGATTACAGGATAACTCATCGGGGAGGCAGAGGAGTTATTACCGTTAAAACAACTGACAAGGTCGGCAAAATGATTGCCATGATGGAGGTCGTCGATGGTGATGAATTTGTAATTATTTCTTCTAAGGGAATGGTTATTAGGCAAAGTGTTAAAGAAATCAGGGTAATGGGCAGAAATACTCAGGGAGTCAGAGTAATCAGGCTTAATGAGGGGGATAAAATTGCTGACATTGCCAAGGTCGTTCCCGAAGAAGAAAGCGAAAATATTGAAAATGATAATGTATTGTTAGAATAATTTCTTTGTATCCATTTATTCTACACAGTTAAACAAATATGGTTCCTCGTCGAACACCCATTGGTAAAATACGTGTGGATGCTTTATATTAATACTTATTGTTTAAAAGACATTAGGAATATAACAATGGCTTATGACAACCCAAAAAGACAAAGAACAGAAACAATATTAGCTTCAATTAAGGACTTACCTTCCGTTCCAAAGGTTGTTTTTGAAGTTACAAGATTATTAAATGATTCAAAAACTGCTACTAACCGTTTGTCTGAAGTAATAGGCAAAGACCAGGGGCTTACCTCCAAAGTGCTTGCAATTGCCAACTCACCACTGTATGGTATCAAGAGAATGGTTTCTTCAATTGAGTTTGCGGTTTTAATTCTGGGTTTCCAAGAAATTAAGAACATAGTTGCTGCATTATCTTTTGCCGATTCTATAGATGTTGCTCCGTCAGATTATTTTAATCCGCAGGAATTTTGGCTTCATTCAGTACTGGTTGCCACTGCGGCAAGACGAATATCCCAACAGCTAGGTTTTGAATTTGGTAGCGAAGCTTTTGTAGCAGGATTATTGCATGACCTTGGAATATTGGTTATTCATAAGTTCTTTAATACTGAATTTATTCAAATTATAAAAAAAGCCAAATCAGAAAAGATGTCTATTCTTCAAGCCGAGGTAGAAGTCCTTGGTTTAACCCATCAGGAAATAGGGAGGTTCCTTGTTGAAAAATGGGACCTCCCATTAATTTTATGTGAATCATTAAATTATCATCATGCTCCCTCTGAAGCTAATGAAAACAAATATTTTGTTTCTGTAATTCACTTTGTTGATTATATGACTCAACGCCTTAGAGTTGCGCAATTCTATTGGGATAAAGATATAATTTTAGATAATATTATTTTAAAGCTTCTTAATTTTCCTTCCGAAGAAGCTGTCGATAACTTTATTGCAGACTATCATGATATGTTCAAAGCTACCGCAGAATCATTAAAAATTTAATTAGATACTGAAATCATTTTCATTTGAAAAATTTTATTCAAAAAAATGGCTAATATTAAACGACCCGCATGGGATGAATATTTCTTAAAACTTGCTATGCTTGCATCGGAAAGATCAACCTGCCCAAGAATGCATTGCGGATGTGTCTTTGTAAAAGATAGGTTTGTCCTTGCAACCGGTTATAATGGTTCTCTTCCGGGGCATCCGCATTGTGAAGATGTTGGATGCCTGGTTGTAGATAATCATTGTGTCAGAACCAACCATGCAGAAATGAACGCTTTAACTCAGGCTGCCATTCACGGTGTTAATTTAAAAGGCGCCACGGCATATATAACGAATATGTCCTGTACAACGTGCGCAAAAGCTTTAATTTCTGCCGGAATAAAATGTGTCGTCGTATTCTCAGATTTTCACGACACTCTCGCTACTCAATTTTATACGCAATCCAGTGTAGAAATAGTGAAGCTTGATATGCCGGGCAGAACTATTAACTATGATATTGAAAAATATTCATCTGCCAAAAAAACTGAAAATTCTAAGTAATAAATTAATCTCTATTAAGAATAATTTCTAAATGAAGCATAAATTGCTCCGATTTTGGAAACCTCTTTTGGCAGTCGTATTTTGGGCGCTGTCTTTTATTGCTACCAAAATAGCTTTGAATGAACTCAGCCCCGAAACCATTATATTGCTTCGGCTTCTTCTTGCTATAATCCTTTTGCTTCTCATAGCTCTTTATACTAAAAAAGATTTCTCTCTTAGCTTAAAGAATCAATTAGAAATATTTATTCTTGCCTTAATTGCGGTATTTCATCTTTGGATACAAATTACCGGATTAAAATTTACTTCCGCTTCAAATACAGGTTGGATTATTGGTGTAACGCCTGTTTTCATGGCAATTCTTGGATTCGTAATCTTTAATGAAAAAATAACTTTCAATAAAATTGCGGGCATAACCGTTGCATTTATAGGGCTTTTGCTATTAATGAGCAAGGGAAATATTTTAAGTGCTGGGTTTATCTTTCATAAGGGTGATTCCCTTGTGCTTGCAAGCGCTTTCACATGGAGTATTTATTCTATAATAAACAAAAAAATCTCTCGCGTTTATTCTCCTTTTATGACAATCTTATTCCTTTTTCTTATGATGACCGTTCTCATCATTCCATTTACTCTAAATAAAGAAACAATCAATTCAGTTACGCATCTTTCAATCAAGGGATGGCTGGCAATTCTTTTCTTGGGAATTTTATGCTCAGGTATTGCTTACGTTTTGTGGGCGCAAGCGCTACAGGAACTTGAAGCAGCTAAAGTTGGAGTGTTTTTATATTTCGAGCCTTTTGTAACGGTTTTTGCTGCTTGGTTTTTATTGCATGAAGTAATTAGCTTTATAACAATCCTTAGTGGGATAATTATTACTTCCGGGGTAATCCTTGTCAATAAGAAAAAATTTTAAGTGAGGAATTATTCTTTTTATTACCTTTCGCTATTATGTTTTAGTTTCAATCCCGGAATATTCAATAGATAATTCATCTAAAATAGGACCGACCACTTTACATGGGCTGCACTATGGCGTCCAGAAGTCCACCACGCAGGGTATGTCTCCTTCAAATTTCCATTCTTTGTTTGCTTCATAGTTAAATACTTTTCTTAAAACAAGATAAACTGCTTTTAATAATAATATTGTGAAGAAAATTGAAGATAGTGTTATCACTTGTACTTAATTAATTAATATATCTATTGGTATGATACTGTTTTTATCAAAAGGGTCAGGCGTAATGGTTTTAATAAATTTCTCTTGAAATGAGACAGTTTAATAAAATTGAATTTTTTTGTTGAATGCTGAAGCAGTTTCTATTAATTATTAATCATAAAATTATATAATCTAAGTTTGTCTAAAACCAAAAGGGGAGGTTATATGAAATTATTGCTTTTCTATTTTTTACCAATTATTACTACGCTCATATTTCTCAGCTGCTCGTCGGAGTCATTTGTAAATTTAAATTCACTTAAACAAGAATTAAAATTAAAAGATTTTCCCGATGCTGATGCAGTAGTTCTTTCTGAAGTTCATGACGAACACATAATCTTTACCGGGGATTATAAACTGGAAATCATAGTTAAATTCCATAAAGTGATGAAAATTTTAAGAATATAGATAAATATTCTTATGTAGAGCTTTTTATACCAGGCGAAAATGAAGTACTTAATTTAAGCGCAAGGATAATAAATCCGGATAGTAAAATAGTTCAATTAGAATCGAAAGACTTTAATACAATTATGGTAAATAATTATTATAACGAAAATAATATAATAAAATTCACTTATCCTTCCGTCAAAAAAAATAGTATTATAGAATATGATTATGAAGTAAGAGAAGAATATCCTTTTGTAATGGATACCTGGGAAATTTAGGGAAGTGTTCCTAAGCTTCAGAATGTATTTAAATTATCAGCATCATGCTTACCAGATACAAACTGGGAATGGAAGTACGCAAGTTAAAACTGTAATGTTCTTGATCCGGTGATAAATAAAAACAGCGGGGATCTGTTTAGTTATGCTTCATATACCTGGAGACAAACAAATATTCCCTCCTTTGTACCTGATCCAGTAATGCCGGCTATAGAAAAATATCTTAGTTATGTAAAATTCAAACCTGAAAGTTGGAAATCCTGGAATGATATTTCAAGATGGTTTTATAATGAGTTATTGAAACCTTTTTTTAATACTACCGATAGTATTACGTATGAAACAAAAGGACTTGTAAAAAATTGCCCGAATGAATTAGATAAAATAAAATGTATATTTTACTTTATACAATTTAAGTTCTGATTTCAGAGCCAAACAAAAGCATGACTCTTTGACAGAAGTTAGTTAGAAACTTCATAAGGTTCTCCGGCGAATCAAATTTGTTTTGAATAATAAGTCTCATCTTATCTTTTTGCTGTTCAAATTTAATGGAATTATGATATTCATTCATTATAAGTTTCATTAGCTTGGGAAATTTGCTTTTGTAGTAATCCTCTTTTTGTCCCTTGGGTAAAATTACAAGAGTATGTTTTTTTTGAACAGCAATTTTTTCAAACATCGCATGTGAACCATAAAGTTTAAGTGTAGCCACTGCAATTAAACGTTCTACAAGTATAGGCAATGAGCCAAACCGGTCATTCATTTCTTCTTTTAGTTCTACTAATTCGGAGATGTTTTTAATGGAATACAGGGATGTATAAAAATTTAACCGATCCATCTGTTCTGGCATATAAGTAGGTGGTATTCCAATTTCAAAATATGTGTCGATTGTGGGCTCGGTCCTTTCTTCCGGTTTTGGCAGGTCCTTGAATACTTCTTTATATTCTTCATATTTTAGTTCTTCTACGGCTTCATTAATAAGTTTTACATAAAGATCAAAACCAACTTCATTAATAAACCCGGATTGTTCGGTCCCGAGTAAATTACCGGCTCCGCGGATCTCCAGATCTCGCATCGATATATTAAATCCCGCTCCAATATCTGTGAACTCTTCGATAGCCTGTAATCTTCTTAGCGCTTTTTTGCTTATTCCGTTTATGGAAGGAACTATAAAATAAGCATACGCCTGACGGTTAGATCTACCTACCCTGCCCCGTAATTGATGAAGTTCTGCAAGTCCGAATCGATCTGCCCGGTTTACAATGATTGTGTTTACATTTGGAATATCGATTCCCGATTCAATGATTTTTGTAGATATAAGGACATCATATTTCCGGTTAAGAAATCCGTGAATTACACTTTCAAGTTGCGAAGGCTTCATTTGACCATGAGCAATTACAATTTTTACTTCCGGAAGATTTCTTTGAATGTACCCGGCAAGTTTATCTATTGATTGAACTCTGTCATGCACAATGTAAACCTGTCCGCTCCGCCTTAGTTCTTTCAGAATCCATTCTTTTATTTTAAAGATATCAAATACCGATACCTGGGTATATATTGACTGTCTGTTAGGAGGAGGTGTTGAAATTATTGATAAGTCTCTTGCCCCTAATAAAGATAAGTTTAATGTCCTCGGTATAGGTGTTGCCGTTAAGGTCAGTGTATCAACGTTTAATTTGAATGAACGCAACTTTTCTTTTGCCATTACACCGAATCGATGCTCTTCATCAATTATGAGCAGACCAAGATCTTTAAATTTAACATCCTTGGAAAGTACCCTGTGGGTGCCTATCACAATGTCTATTTTACCAAGGCTTAATTCTTCTAAAGTTTCAATTTGTTGCTTTTTTTTCTGGAATCTTGAAAGAGCGGCTACCTTTATCGGAAATTGTATAAGCCTGTCCGTAAAGGTATTGAAATGCTGTTCCGCTAATATAGTTGTAGGTACAAGAATCGCTGTCTGTTTACCTTCCTGTGCGGCTTTAAATGCAGCCCTTACTGCTATTTCTGTCTTGCCGAATCCTACATCGCCGCAAACTAATCTATCCATAGGATTTTCAGCTTCCATATCTTTTTTTACTTCTTCCGTTACTTTTTCCTGATCCGGTGTATCTTCATAAAAGAACGAAGCTTCCAACTCTTTCTGCCAAATCGTATCAGGATTAAATTGATAACCTTTTGTTGATTTGCGTTTTGCATATAATTCGATTAAATCACGGGCTGCTTCTTTAATCTTCTTTTTCGTTCGCTGTTTTGTATTAGCCCAATCAGAGGTACCGAGTGTAGAAAGTGTTGGTGTGAGATTTTCGTTGGACGAATATTTTTTGACTAATGTTAAATAATTGAGATTTACATAAACAATGCTTCCCGCATTGAAAATAATCTTCATTGATTCCTGGTTTATATCGCCGATTCTTATGGTTTCAAGTCCTGCATATTTACCGATTCCATAATCTTCATGTACAACAAAATCACCTCTTTTAATTGAAGCAAAAGTTTTTGCTTTTGATTTTTTATATTTCTTGTTAGTTGAAACTTTTGTCCTGTATGGTTTATTAAAAATTTGATAATCGGTCAGTAGAAGTATTTTATCATTTCTGTCAATGAATCCTTCTTTGATTGCAAATGTTTCAATTTTAACTTTACCCGATTCAATAAAATGTGTAAGTTCTGACTTATCAAGGGGGATATCTGCGTGTCCGGAGGGAAGGGATCCGCCCAGATCAATTAGCAGGTCTTTCAATCTTGATGATTGAAGCTCGTTTTCAGCCGTAATTGTTATACTAAATCCTTGTTCAGTATATTCTTTAAAGGTAGACAAAAGTACACCATAATTAGAATTAATAGTTGGCGCTTCGGAAAATCCCAATTCAATTCTATTGCCTGATAAAGTAAGTTCTTCTTCTATAATCCAGCGTGTATTTTCTTTTGTAGTGAAATCAAAATTATTCGGTTCTGAAGACTGCTGATCTATTACCAGCTCGTTATAATTTCCCGGAAAATCAATGTCAAAAATTTCATTATTTACAGTCGGTGTTATAACTTTTTCAACATTGGATTCTGTGAAAAGATTTATTTTTTTGTCTATTAAATTATTGAGCACATAAGATGAGGCAATAATTATGGGGTTATTTAAGTAGTTAAAAATATCTGTTAATTCATGGGGTTTATTGCCGGTGGAAGATAATGCTCCGGCTAAAGTTACAATTTCTATTGTTTCAATCGATCTTTGGCTTTCCGGATCAAAATATCTGATTGATTCAAGAAAATCACCGTCATATTCAAGTCGGGCAGGATTACGCTCGCTGTAAGACCAAAAGTCTATAATTGCTCCACGCTGAGAGTAATAGCCAGGCGCCTCAACAAACTTATCTTTTTGATAGTTCAAGAGATTCAAATATTCAATAAGATCATTGTATGTAAGTTTTCCCCCTGCCTGAATCTTTGTAGTCTCTTTTTCAACTTGTTCTTTCAACGGCAATTGACAATTTAACAAATCATAAGTGGCTACAAGAATAAATTTATCTTTTTTCGAAATTTCAGTTAGCTTTTCCTGAATTGTCTCCGGTTTTAGTTCGGTCAATATTACAGAATTGGGCGATACTTCTAATACATCTAATTCGATAAAAAATTCCGCCGCGCTTTGAACATCCTGGAATAAAACAATAATCTGATTTTCTGATTTTAATAAACTTTTTGTAAAAATGCTCTTAACCGAGCCAAATAAAGGCGAGATATTTATTATTCGCCTTTTTTTTATAATATTATGCAGGGCGCTTAAACTATGGCTTCCGGCAATAGAATTTTCAATATTCATATTACAAATTTAATCAAAATGAAACTCCCAAATTATCATGGATAACCTTATAAAAACGATTAGGTTGGCAATACTTAAAATGCTAATGATAAATTAATTCCCGTTAAGGAAAAGTTTAGAGAAATGCCGCCGCTGTCTAATTTGTATTCCGCTGCTCTTCTGCTTACATAATCGCCTGTGAAATAACCAATTAAGCTGCCCATAATGACATCAGAAAACCAATGTTCATTATGATATATTCTGGCGCAGGAAACTAATGTTGATGCTGAATAACAGACTATTCTTAAAAATAGATTATCAGTGCTATTTGCCAAAATAGTTGAAACTGCAAAAGACACTGTCGAATGACCGGATGGAAACGAAGTACTTGCTGAACTAAAATTAATTGGACGAAAATTAGCTTTCCCCTCGTTTGTATAAGGTCTGCTTCTACCGGCTATGCTTTTAATTACAGACGAAATTATCCCGGAGTAGCCGGCTGCTTCAATAGTTTGCAAACCAATTTTTCTTATTCCTTTATCATTAAAGAACAATCCATACCCGTATAATCCTCCAATTCCAATCAAAGTATATCCGCTCCCGTAAACGTTATCTATCGAAAATAAGGTGCCATTAAAAGTTGATAAATTTTTCTGTGAAAAAATTTTTATATTATTATCGATGGAATACCCGGCGCCTATTAATAATGCTGAACCTGAAAATTCTATCTGTGTCGATTTATCAAAGCTGATGAAATCTTTTGTCAGGCTTATACCCGTATTTATAAAGTCATTAAAGTCATTATCTATATCTTTCATTACCTGGCAGTGTGTTGATTGAAGAGATAATACAATAAACAATAAAAGCATTATAAAGAATTTTTTCAATAAATTAAAATATTAAATTTTTTAGGCCGGAAACACGTGTTCCACAGTCATTCAAATTTTGTCAAATAGCCCCGGGTTCTATAGAGAGTACGAAAATCCAAAATGCGTCATTTATTAATATACTTTAAAACCGTGTAATGTTAGAAGGTTCCTACAATAGCATAGGCTTTATAAAATATGAATAACATTACAAAACAAATCCATAATTGTAAAATATATATGCGGATTGTTTTCTTAATCCTGATTCATCGGGGTGAAATATTTATATCAAAATGTATAAAGGAAATGAGCTGAAGTCCCGGTAGGGGCGATATAAAAAGCATTCATTTTACTCTATATCAATTGTAAGCTTTTCGCTTTTAACATTTATACAAATTCTAATTAAAAACACAGTTGTTAATTATAAATGCCTTCGATTGCTTTGCGAACGAAGCCGTCTGATTTAATTAATCTTTGTTTAGCTTCAACGGCGTCAATATTTGCTTTGATCATAACGAGAGCAGTTTTTACATGACCGTCTGCTTTCTCTAAAAATTCTGAGGCGGCATCATAAGAAATACCGGTTATTGTCATAATAATTTTTTTTGCTCTTTCGATAAGTTTTTTATTTGTCATTTGCAAATCAATCATCATATTCTCGTAGACCTTGCCAAGCCTGATCATTGAGGCGGTCGTTAGCATGTTAAGTACTAATTTTTCAGCCGTACCGCTTTTCATCCTTGTTGATCCCATAATTACTTCAGGACCTACATAAGGACAAATTGCAATATCGGCTTCTTTTATATTGAATTCGTCTCTGGGATTGCAGGTAACAAACAGCGTTTTAGCGCCAATTTCTTTTGCCTTTTTTATTGCTCCGGTCACATAAGGGGTTCTCCTGCTTGCAGCTATGCCGCAAACAATATCTTTATTCGTGATATTGGCGCTTAATACATCCTTTGCGCCGTTTTCTTCACTGTCTTCAGCGCCTTCCTGAGATTTAAACATTGCTGCTTTTCCACCTGCTATAAACCCGGTTATCAAATCATCAGGAGTTCCAAAAGTCGGAGGGCATTCTGCAGCGTCAATTACTCCAAGCCTGCCACTTGTGCCTGCGCCGAAATAAATTAATCTGCCGCCCTGCTTTAACGCACTTACAATAATTTCAACAGCTTTCTCAATGAACGGTAATTCTTTTTCTACGGCTATAGGAACAAGCTTATCTTCATCATTAATAATTTGAAGTATTTCAGCAGTTGATTTAACGTCAATATCCATCGATTTTGGGTTCCGCTGCTCTGTAGATAAACTGCTTATTTCCTCAAATAAAGTTTTAGTATCCGGGTGCAATGACATTAGTTTTTATTAGTAAAATTTTTAATGCAAATTGACATTTCAAATATATTGATAACTCACGTTATGCAAAAGACATTTAATAACTCCGGGGTTTGGCTTCAACTCCGAGGTTTGGCTTCAACTTCGGAGGTTCTATCTTTCCGGGGTCGAATTCCACGTCGTTTTCAACGAATCTTGGTTCTGTATTTTGATACTTTGTCCGCTTGCGGCGGAGTAGTTCATTTTCCTTTGAACATACCCAAATGTTTTCCTATTTTGATCACGCAGGATAGTTTATCAATTAGTTTTATCTGTTTCCTTTACCGATGCAATTGCCGTTGTTTTCTTCGCCGGCATCTTCTTCATATCTTTTAACCGGATTTTATTTGTTTTTGGATCAATATCTAAAAAATCAGTTATATTAACATCGCAGAAGTTTTTTAATCTACACAGCGCCCAAATTTCATCCAACGCCAGCTTATCATTAACCGGTTTTTCCAATTCATTTATAAATTTAACAATGTGTGGTTTTTTAATGTTTTTATATGCTGCATCTTTTGCAGTCTTTATTGAATACCCGGCTAATATTGCAGCTACTATTCGATTATGTCCGTTTTGAGCATAATAGCGGCAGAACATTTCTTGTTTTTTTGTAAGTTCTGCTTTTTTCTGTGAATCTATAAGCATTTTCTTTCCTTTCTGTTTAACGAAAGAAAAAATATATAATTCGATTGTAAAAAAAATCTGTTTTTTTTGCCAGATAAATTTGGACTGTGTAAATCAGCTTGCCATGCTGACTCACAATAAGTAATGACGGGAAATGTCCCGTTTATACTCTAAATTTCTTAAATAGATTATTTTTCAAATCCAAAAATTCAGCAGTTATAAAAGTAGATTTATTCTTTAGCGTATCTGCCAATATAGGATTTGCCTT
>CAZUCY010000082.1:0-16374 GCA_964618785.1 uncultured Ignavibacteriaceae bacterium
GCTTCCGGTAACATCATATGGAGTTGCAGAAAAATCTATTTGAATAAATTTAGTCCCTTTAGATTGCGATATATAGTTGAGGCTTTTCTGCCACTCAACTTCGCTAATATCTCCATATATCTTATTCTCATGTATATGATGTGCTTCGTCATTAAATACTGCCAAATCACCCAAAGCAGCCAAATACTCTAATTCAGCGCCTGCGAGATAATTATTATCCAGTGATTCTAAACTATGCCCGGCGCTAGTCCCGGGTGAAATTGGAAGTAACTCTTTTATATTCTGAGGAACATTTTCTAGTGGGCCGGATTCTTCTTCAACATCTTCTTCTGTTTCTGCTAATAAATGCCAATTAGTTATTGCAATCATTCCTTCACCCGCCGTAACTTTCTTACCTATCTCCTCCTTTTGACAAATTGAACTTTGAATAAACCCGAAAACTTCATCTCTAAAACCATCCGGGATAAAGAGCTTTTCAAACACTTTCAAATCAGAAGTGATAAAATCTCTGAAGCCGCTTTCTTTTTGTTTACCTAAATACGCGTCCAATAATCTTTCATATACAATTAAACCCGGGGCAACTAATAAAAAATTCTTTGTATATCTACTTGTTTTGGTTTCTTCATTCCGGGCATTTAAATACTGCCATATTAAAAGAGCGTGCATTACCCATGTTTTACCGGTACCGGTTGCCATTTTCATACAATATTTTGGATGCTGATACTTTTCTTTTTGTATCTCATATAAAAACCCTTCATCATCAAGAATATCTTTTCCACAAATTCCGTACATATCTGTAACATTGTTAACTTTCATAACCTCGTGAAGATATATTGCATTAAGTATGGCTTGCTTTTGACCCAAATGGAAATTGTATTCTCTAAATTCACAGAATGCATCTGAAAACCAATAACGTAAAAGTTCATTTGTAATTGATGTAGCAGCAGCGAACTGATAATTATTGAATTCACGATTTGCAAATTCAGAAACTTTATGTGCAAATTTTATCGGTAATTCGCGAGTGCCAATATTCATAGGATTAGCCATTACTTTATCTCCTCAACTACTGCACTTTCAAAACCAAATACATCAACCGCCTTTACACAGACTTTTCTCATTCCATCTTTTTTATCAACCTCAATTACAGCTTCTGTTACTACTCTCAATGGGTCGGTATCATTTTCCGTATTTTCTCTATAATCCTGCCAGCGGCTTCTAAACACTTTACCGTCATAATCCGGATCAATACTCCAGTACTCAATAAGTGCAAGTGGTTCTTCGGCTATATACTTTTGCAGTTTGCCTCTATCCTCTTCACTAAGAGGTAATGCATCCGGTGAAAGCAGCACATAATTATCCAGAGTTATCGTTAATGTTTCGGTTGTTGCCTTCCCCTTTTCAATTTTTATAGGTTTAATGGTAAGATACTGCAAAGAAGAAAATCTTATCTTCCCACTCTTAATTAATTGCTGATAAGACGATTTCGATTTCAATCTATCAAGCAAATCTGCCGGTATTACAAGAACTTCGATATTTTCATCATTCAAAGTTGAGATTACCTGCCCAATATTAGTTTCAAAGTTCCATCCAAGAATAATTACCTTTTGCCAACCTCCCATAAATGATGCTCTGTATTGCTGTGCTCGTTTAATAGTATTATACCCTGTTAATTTATTCGGTGAATCTACTAAAACAAGTGTTCTACTTTGTTTTATATACCCGACATTGGCCGGTGCATCCTTTTGTGTAAATGGCATCGCGCCATATAGCTGCAATACAACCTGAGCAAGTGAGCTAATAGTTTTGAATTCACTCTTAGTAAACTGTTCCTTCTGATAATCTCCGATTGAATGAAAGAAAAACGGATGTGCATCTTGGTCTATTAATCTTTTCCTCATTATCATACAAGCCGGTTTACCAAGATCACTCATTATCCACTTTCTACCAAGCTTTTCAGCAACTGCACCGGTAGTACCTGATCCAGCAAACATATCTGCTACTATACCATTACCAGGACAAGATGCTTTAATTATCCTTTCTAAAAGTTTTTCAGGTTTCTGTGTCCCATACCCAACTCGTTCATTTGCAGTTGATACTATATAAGGTATTTGCCATACATCATTACATTTTACTCCTTTATTTTCATCCTCTAAAAAAACTTTATATCGTACGCCTTTAACTGTATGCCATCTCCACCGTTTACCCGTTTCTTCATCTTTATATTGATAGTCCTTATTAATCCAATCGCCATAAGGCTCATATGGAATATCAAAATAATAATCATCAGTCTTTGAATATAAAAGTAAAGTATCATGCATTTTTTGATATGAATTATTGCCAGCAGTCCATCTACGATAGTGCCATATTATTTCATTAAGAAAATTTCCTTTGCCAAAAATATCATCCAATATTAATTTCAAATAATGGCCAACATGCCAATCTATATGTACATAAATACTGCCTCGTTTACTTAATAATTCACGCATTAAAACTAATCTTAGATAAATCATTTTCAAATAACTTGAAGTGCCATCTCTCCAAGTATCACTATATGCAACTTGTTCAATTACAGTTGGTTTTTGTTCGACACCACCATTAGGTAAAATAATTTTAGTTCTATAATCAGCTTTACTATCAAAAGGTGGATCGATATAAATTAAGTCTATCTGTCCACGCATAGAAGGCAAACCACTTTTTTCATCTCCAGCCAATAATGCCTGCATAACCAAAAGATTATCACCATATACAAGTCTATTCAACCAATCACCTGAATATTCAAGGCTTTCCGTTAAAGAAAATTGATCTGTTAATATTGATTCTTCCGGCTGCGCTCCCAATTCCAATTGGCTCTTATGAAATGTAGCACGCTCCTGATGAGGTATCCGGGGTGTTTTACCTTTCCATAAACCACTAATATCTTTTGCCGGTAGCACAAATTCATTTGTCTGCAAAGTTATTATTGATGGCTTTGAAAGATTCTCTAATATCTGTTCGGCTTCCTTCCTACCTTCAGATACTATTTTTGGGAGTAATTCAATTAAAGACTTTTTTTCTTCTGGCATTGTTAAACCTTTTATTCAGTAAAGATTCCTGGGGAATTTCTCTATCTAAACCCCATTAGATTATATAACAGTTAGAAATTTATTCTCTTTGTTGAACAATTGCAAAATATTAATTGAAGATAATACTTTACTCCAAACAAGTGAATTTAGCTGTGCCGAACAGGCGAGCTAAAGGCACGATAGCTCTTCTGCCGGGTAACGTGCCGAGTTTATATAATGCAACATTATCGGACATGGATAGAATTGAGTTGTTTCCGTTAAGACTGATTAATTTGTTCGATAATGTTCTTTATGTAAACTGGCTGACGATGTAATGTTTAACCTCCCCTGACATGCACAGTGGCCTTAGAATGCGTTTTAAAGCCTTCTACGGGCCTTTAAGCAACAATGAAGTAAATTATCTGCGCCGTGTTGGAATAAGTGCATTAATGCCTTTACCGGGATTCGATTAACAATGCAACCAAATAGCCGGATCCCGAAAGCGGAGCATGCAGGAGCGCGACCAGTGCGACTGCGTGCGGAGCCCATGGTGGCATTTTTATTATCACTGCCTGATTATATTGCATATTTATTTCAAGGCTGCTATAGCATTAATTAGATTGTCCTTTACTAAATGAGAGTATATCTGTGTAGTCGAAATCGAGGCATGCCCTAATAACTCTTTAACCACATAAAGTGAAACCCCCTGCTGGACTAACATTGATGCGAATGAATGCCTAAGGCTATGAAAGTGTAATTCATTGGATAACCCTGATTGACGTACGGCCTTTTTAAACGATTTAGATATAAATTCCTGACGATATAAAATTCCCCTCTTTGAAAAGACATATAAACCGGCATCACACTGGTATCTCTCTGATAATAACACTTTGATTTTATTATGTATTGGAATTATCCTTTCATGTTTACTTTTAGTAGTAAAGCCTGCATCATTTTGAACTGTAATGATACCGGAATCAAAGTTTACAGCATTCCACTTGAGATGGGATATTTCAGATAACCTCATGCCGGTATAAAACCCTACTATTATCATATCCCTTATATTCTTCTCACTTACATTTTCAATTATCTTACTCAACTCATTTATATTTACAAATGACGGATGTTTCGTTGGAATTTTCGGTAGCTTGATACCCTTAACCGGATTATTAATGATATAACCCCAAGCGATAGCTTTATTCATGGCAGCTTTCAAAGTTCGGCAATATAAGTGTGCGGCATACTTGCTATAGCCGAATACATGAAGTAAGAACTTCTCCATCAGACCATTTGTTAGTTCTGATAGGTCTATATCTTTTTTTATGTATGCTGTTAATTTCCTTAATGCAAGTTCGACTGAGGAAAGATATTTCGCAGTATAGTTTCCTCGGATAAATATAGTATATTCATCTTTGAATTGGGATAATGTACATGTGGGATGTTTCTTATCCTCAATCAAGGACTGCTTGAAATTTGTTAATTGTTTCAGTGCATCGGTCTTGTTTTTAGTCTTGAGCGACTTTCTCCGGTTCCTTTGAAGGCACTCATCGAAATATTGAATATGGTAGTAACCATCCCGTTTGAAAAGCATCATATAAACCTCATTCTTAAATGGTTTAGAACGATGGTTTCCGGCAGGCTAAAAAACGTTCATAAAAACGTTCATTACATATTCGCCAATATACAGGTCGTCTTACAGAATAGTCAGAATGGAAAGTTGGAATTTATCACATAAAGAAGGTTTTTTAGTGCACCAGTGGAGACTCGAACTCCAAACCTTCTGATCCGTAGTCAGATGCTCTATCCAATTGAGCTACTGGTGCAAAGAACACCGTCAAATATAATTATCTTACTAAATATTTACAATTTTTAAGGCGTATATTATTTTAAAAATCACTGTTTAACAATAAATTCATAACGGTTTGTGAAATAAAAAACCGTTGCTTTCTCTCACCCTGAGAAAACAACGGTTAGTGGTTTCGTCTTTTATTGTTATTAACTAACCAATTACTAACAATGAGGCGGAAGTTTTGTTTAATTAACTATTTATTTTGAAGCTACCAATAATTTCTTTTCCAATTGATCTGCAATCTGAATAAAAATGTATTCGTGATCTTGTGCCGGCGATTCCGGTTTAATATCAACTTTAGCCGCGGAATTCAAATACATTTCCGCGAGGTATGCTTTGTACCTGATTGACGGATCTTCATTTTCGCGTGCAACTGAATTTAATATATTTCCAATTCTTGCGTAATCTTTTTCAGGATAATATTTTTTAAATACAACAACATTATATATTGTTGATTCTACAATTCCCGGAATATCACTTTTAAGCGACGTAGAGAAAATCTGCAATGCTTTTTCTACACCCGGTCCCTGTTTTCCGTTATAATTTTGTTGAGCATCAATACAAATTGAAAAAGCTAAGAGTATTAATACCATAAATGCTGTTTTCAAATAACCTAATCTCATTATTTTATCCTTTATGATGTTTTAGAATTTCACAAGACAAGTAACAATTCTTGTACCAGCAATACGAATTGCTTGTAAATTATTTTAACATAATAGATTATGGTTCGAACTGGTTAGTGTGATTAATATACAAATAGGTGCCACAAAACTGAAGGAATTTCTGAAAAAATGTTTGTAAGTAATTGATATATAAATATTTAAAGCATTACGACAAATAGTGGCTAAAGGAAAAATTGTGGCAGGAATAGACGGGGGGGCTGCCTATAAGTAATATTGGAATGCTCCCGCAAAATAATTGTTTTAATTTTAGTCAATATTGAGCCTTAAAAAGGGTTAATCTGCCTGCCGGCTTGGCAAGTCGACCTAAATTTTAGCAGCCTTATCAATAAGCAGGAGGGAGATTTTAGAATATGATTTATTATGTTTCCTTATTATTTTGTTTATTATCTACCGCGCGGCGAAGACGGTTATTTAATGCGCGCCTCGATATTCCAAGCAATTCCGCAGCTATAGTTTGATTTCCATCTGCTCTTTTTAATGCTTCCTCAATTAACGTTTCTTCAGTTTCCTTCAATGATGGAAATCTACCCTGAAAATTTAATAATTTATCGGTATGATTATTCACATTATCAGAAGCCGTAAACTTATTGTTTTTCTCCTGATTATAATCGTTAATTTTTTGTCTTATTGATTCAAGCGATAAAATTCCGGATGTATGAACGCTTATGGCATCAAATATCATCCCTTCAAGTTCACGAACATTGCCCGGGAAAGGATAATTACCAAGTAATGTATATAGCTCTTTCGGGACTGCAGGTCTTTTCTTCCCCAATTCCCGGGAGGCTTTTGTAATAAGATGATCTGCCAAATACGGCAGGTCAATTTTTCTTTCTCTTAACGGAGGAATAATTATATGATGGGATTTTAACCTGTAATATAAATCCTGCCTGAATGTACTATTTGCCTGCATTGTTTTTATATCACGGTGTGTGGCAACTATTATCCTTGCATCCGATAGTTTGGCAATATCCGAACCTAACGGATAATAATGACCATCCTGCAGAAGCCTCAATAATTTCACTTGTGATTCCACACTTAAATCCCCGATTTCATCAAGAAACAATGAACCGTTATCGGCTCTTTCAATCAGACCCTTTCTCTCGATATCCGCACCGCTGAATGCGCCCTTCTTGTGACCAAATAAAGTATCTGAAAAGAAATTATCATCAACGCCCGCAACATTAACGGAGACAAGTTCTCCTTTCCTCTGGCTCACTATATGAATTGCTTTAGCAAATAGTTCTTTCCCTACTCCGGTTTCTCCTGTAATCAGTACCGGCAAATTAGTTTTTGCAATTGCCTCAATATATTTAAAGATAGATTCAATTACATTGCAGCGCGTAACTATTTCCATGAAAGCTTCGGGATGTTCAATTTTTTCTTTTAAAAGCGATTGCTTAAGCATTTCATTTTCGTTTTTAATTTCGGTAATCTCCAAACCGCGCCTTATGGTTGAAACAAGCCTTGTCTCGCTGACAGGTTTTACTAAATAATCAAAAGCGCCTTCTTTCATGCAGAATACAGCGCTTTCCACATCATTTATAGCAGTAAGAACAATTACAGGTGTTTGCGGATATCTATGAACTATTGCAGGAAGTAAATCCAGACCCGATAGATAAGGCATATTAATATCAAGGACCACAAGTGAGTAATCTTTTTTAGACATCAAATCCATTACTGCCTGGCTGTCGGGGCAGGTTTCAATATTATTCATACCGCCGGAAAACATAGTAAGTTCTGCGCTTAACAGAAAATGTTCTTCGTCATCTACAAAAAGGATTGGATTTGCCGGTACTACTTTCTGACTCATTTTTTATTTCTCCGTTAATTCATATCCATTTAAACCGGGAAATGATACTCTCGCCATAGTACCTTTGCCGGGTTCGCTTCTTAAAATAAGACCGCCGCCGTGGCTTTTGACTATATTATATGAAACAGAAAGCCCAAGTCCTGTTCCGCCCATATTCCTTTTAGTTGTAAAGAAAGGGTCCATAATATGCTTAAGATCATCTTCGGGAATGCCTACCCCTTTGTCTTCAACTTTAATCCGCACTTTATTTCTTTCAGCGTTATAGTATGTAGAGACCTTTATTTCAGCGGAATTATCCTTTAAAGACTGGCATGCATTTGTAATTAAGTTAATTACTACCTGTTCAATCTGCTGTATGTTACCATTTACAAGAGGCAAATTTTTCCCGTATTCAACTTTAAAATTATTTGTCGATTTCTTAATCAAATTATTCGTAATCAAGACAGCTATTTCCACAGCCTTATTTACATTTACCATCTCATTAAGTTTACCGCTGTCAATTCTTGCATACTCAGTGAGGTTTCTTGTAATAATTTTGATTCTCTCAGATCCTTTTAGTATTCCGTCAAGCAATTGTCCCATTTTATCTTTTGAAGAACTATAAAGCATACCGGCAACAAGAAAATCGCCGTTGTTTTTATAATACTCATCAAGAATAGGTAAAATATCCTTCCAGATTTTTAAAAGAAGCTGAACGTTGAGAAGAATAAAATTATTTGGGTTATTAATCTCATGCGCAATGCCGGCGACTAATATTCCAAGAGAAGCCATTTTATCGGCTTGCTTCAACTGTTTATCCCTTATTGCCGCCGCTGCTGCCGACTTTTTAAACTGGGTAATGTCATTTATGAGACCGTCATAAGTTATAGGATTACCGTAGCCGTCTTTTGTTACAACAATTTTATTTCTTACCCATCTTATTGAACCATCACGATGTATTATACGATGCTCCAAAGCATTTACTTCTTCACCTGCCAGAGCTAATTCAGCTTGTTTAAGTACATTCTCCTTGTCCAGGTTATGTACCATCCGGTACCAAAGTTCCGGATCTTTTTTATAATCTTCTGAAGTATAGCCTGTGACGGAAACGCATCCGGGACCATGATAAGTATCAACCGCAGCGCCGTCTTCTATTGTTACTGTATAAATATAATCAGTTAAATAATTGATTAATCTTTCGTATCTATTCTCTATCTGCATGTAACATTTCAAAAATTGTTTTTAAATATATAAATCTTTCAAGATTTTTAGACACGGTTCCCGCTTAAACTATATTATGTATGATTTAAAGTAACATTGGGCTTAGTTCTTGACAGTGCATCAAGCGGCGCGCCCAATAATCAGCCATTTTGGCTGACCATTCCACCCCCCATTCCATTAGTAAGGGAATGGGATTGATGGCTGCTTTTAGGTTATAAATGCCGGTTCAAAGTTTATTTTTAAGAAAAAAATTTTTTGCGAACTCAAAACCCAATCCCAAGCCTAAGCCGATTAACATGCCGGATTGTAAATAATAAAAAGAAATCTGAAAAATTAATTCAATCGAAATTCTTTCAAGCGGTACATTAACAAAAATTAAAAAAAGTCCCGCAATAAAAAGTAAAATGGCTGTAATTACACCTAATCCAAATGCCTTTAAATAATTATACTTCCCTGGTGAATTATAAAACCATGTTTTATACAGATATATACTTAGCCAAAAACTACTATAAAGGGCAATAGCCCTTATAATAAAACTGATTAAATGTGGTTTGGGTATAATAATATTTAATAGAATTACAGCAACTAAAAATAATAATGATTCTTTTATATTCCGGAATATCATGGAAGAAAATACCAATGCTCCGGCAAGTCCAAGCCATGTAATTATAGACTTATTTGCAGATAAATTAAATATATCTTTCTGAAAGAATAAAAACCCGGTAATAAGACAACCTGCAAATCCGCAGCTGGAAGTAATAATGAAATTCTTTAAATTCTGATTCTTGATTCTTTCCATATCAACCTCCGCAAATAGTATTTATCTATTTTTTTTTATTTTATTTGAGGAATTCATTTACAGTTTTAATAAAAAGGTCCGGCTGATCTACAAACGTCATGTGTCCGCTTTTAGGAAATATAACAAGCTTAGAGCGTGCAATTTTTTCATTCATTTCTTTAGCCAGCGAAGGATCACATTCATCGTTATCACCGCAGGTTATAAGTGTAGGAATATTTATTGTCGAAAGTTTATCGACATATTCCACCGATTTTAAGTTACCGTCAATAATAAATTCACCATCCTGCCCCCACATCTCTTTATACAAATCCCATGACATAATTCCGTTTGCAGCGGGATCATAATTAGGATCGGGATTGCGCTGATAAAGATAAGGAAAATACCCTTCTCCCCAGGCAGCTATCATATATTCATTTGTATAACGATTTTTTTCATAGTCCTTACCGTGTCCGTACAAACCGTTTTTTTCCAGTATATCAATTCGTTCTCTAAGTTCGGCAGGCATTTTATCCTTCATCTTTATAAAAACTTCATTCATTTGTTTAGTACTTGGGAAAGTACTGCACAAAATTAAATGCGTTAGGTTTCTCTGATATTTAAGCGCATAAGCCTGTGCAATCACGCCTCCGCATGAATGCCCCAATACGGTTATTTTCCCTAATCCAAGCGCTTTTCTAACAGCTTCAAGATCTTCCACCATATTTTCTATGTTATATTCAGAAACATCCTCCAGTTTTTCAGATTTACCGGAGCCGCGTTCATCAATAAAAATTAACCTGTTATGCCTTGCGAGAGGCACAAGATACGGAAGGAAGTAATCATGCGATGCGCCGGGCCCGCCATGAACAATTACCAATGGTTTGCCGGCGCCGAATTCTTCATAATAAATCAATGTACCGTTTGCATCTATAAAACCATCCTGAATTTTGTAAACTGAATTTGAATGCGACCCGCAAAGGCAGTACGATGCTGCGCCAAATATTATAAAAGCAGTAAGAATAATTTGCTTCATAAAAGGCTCCGAAATTATTGAATTATGATTTTTTTATATACCTGCTATAGAACAGATGAAACTTAAATAATTATTTTATAAGATTGAAAGAATAAAAAATTAAAATAATGTCCGGCAGCATCACAAAATACTAGGCGATTCAGCCATTTGTAAAATAATAATAATATTCAACGTAAGGTGAGTTATTAATATTTTATTGTTATTTTTGATTTAAGTGATTTTAATTATTGCTTAATAATTCAACTTAATATGCGCCCATAGCTCAACTGGATAGAGCATCAGACTTCGGATCTGAGGGTTGAGGGTTCGAATCCTTCTGGGCGTACAAATTAATTCGAGGGTTCTCACGAAGTGACCCCTTCGGTGTGCCACTATGTGAGGGAATCCTTCCGGGCGTATTTATTTACAAATTATGCTTTTTTCAGAAGAATCATATAAATTTATGTTTGCCGCTCTTCAAGAAGCAGAAAATGCTTTTGCTGAAGATGAAGTACCTGTTGGAGCTGTGGTTGTATTTCAAAACAGGATTATCGGCAGGGGTTATAACCAGGTTGAAAAGTTAAAAGATGCAACTGCACATGCAGAAATGATTGCCATTACGTCTGCTGCAAATCATTTAAGCAACTGGAACTTAAGCGAATGTGATATTTATGTGACTCTTGAACCCTGCGTCATGTGTACAGGAGCTCTTTTATTATCAAGAATAAAAAACATTTTCTTTGCGGCTTTTGACACTAAATTCGGCGCTTGCGGATCAATTTACAACTTTGCAAGCGAAGGCAAATACAACCACAAAATAAATGTATATTCCGGAATATATTCTTCTGAAAGCGAAAATTTGCTGACTAGCTTTTTTTCGAAGAAAAGAAAACAAAGCAAAAAATATATACATTGATTTTTTTTATATTGGACATTACTTCAATATTAATATTGCAAAAATTCCTCTTTTTTAAGCGCTTTTTTATGTTATATCCTCAATATTTTATCAAAAAAGCCCCGGATTTTTACACAAAGTATTCTATAATTCCTTATAGTAGATAGAGTTAGATTGGCTCCCCTTCTCTCATGTCTCTAATGCCATTAAGTCAAAGGTTATGAGTTCACTCCTTTACCCCCTTTTTTAAAAAAGGAAGGAGAAAATACCTGAACAATTTTTTTCTTTTGTCATATTATCTTTTTATGTAATTTAAAACCAGGAATATAAATTTTCCCTGTTCTCTAAAATTTTGCTATCAATGTCGAAAATAAAAGGAAAATCCCAATGCCTAAAAGACTTATATTGTTCTTCCTGGGGGTATTCATTATTTTTGTTTCATCTGTCACTTTTTCGCAGACGGCTAAAAAGGATAGTGACTGGAAACAGTGGCATTTTATTATCGGGGAATGGATTGGTGAAGGGGCAGGAACACCGGGGCAAGGAACGGGAAGTTTCTCTTTTGATTTTGATTTGCAAAAAAGAGTCTTAATAAGAAAAAGCACAGCAAATTTTCCGGCAGCAAATAACAGACTTTCTTACTCGCATAACGATCTTACAGTAATTTATAAAACGCCTTCCGGTTCGACTGAAGCAGTTTATTTTGATAATGAAGGGCATGTAATTAAATATTCAGTAAATTTTTCGGATGATCAGAGTTCTATTGTTTTTGCAAGTATTCCACAACCTGACCAATCTACATACCGGATGACATATATAAAAAACGGTAATCAAAAGCTAAATATAAAATTTGAAATTGCTCAACCGGGAACACCTAATAGTTTTTCAACTTATCTTGAGGCAACTGCACATCGTAAATAGAGGTTTATTAAGAATTATTGGGGAAATATTATTAAGTTTATATATATCAATAATTCTTATTATTAATTCATGTCACGCAAATTTATTAATGTGGCAATGGAAAGTGTTTAGATACAATAAAGGTATGCCCATTTACCTGGCCGGCTGGCAGGCACTGCGCCCCTCCCACATTGTGGCAATGCCGGGAGGAAAACGTGAAAGATATTGGAATAAACGGAATTAGTAACTTTATTTTTGCGTAATGTAGGTTATTAATAATATTCATAATTTAAAAACGAGAGATAAATGCGTATAATTTTATTCGGCTCTCCAGGGGTTGGAAAAGGGACACAGGCAAAAATTCTTTCTTCTAAATTTAATATCGCACACATTTCTACAGGCGATATTTTAAGAAAAGCTGTTAAAGACCAGACCCCTATGGGTATTAAAGCTCAAAGCGTTTTAAATCGGGGTGAATTGGTTTCAGATGATATAATGATCGGTCTTATAAAAGATACTTTAGAACAGCCTCAGTGTAAAAATGGATTCATTCTTGACGGTTTTCCCCGTTCCACCGCGCAGGCAATTGCTTTGGATGCACTATTAATGGAGTTAAATATAAATGATATTCATTTGCTGGCAATAACAGCGGATGAAGAAGAGTTGGTTCAGCGCCTTACACAGCGCAGGGTATGTAAGCAATGCGGCAGTCTTTTTAATTATTTTGATATTAAAGATAAAACTAACTGCCCGGTATGTAATGCTGAAAACAGCTTTTATCAGCGGGATGATGATTCCGAGAAAGTCATTAGACACAGGATGGAAGTTTATAAAAATACGACAAAACCCGTCCTTGACTACTATGAAGGTAGAAAAAAAGTAATATTTATTAACGGCTCGGGTGAAGTTGACAATATTACTAATGATATTTTATCTAAGCTTGAATCGGATAAATAAAATTTTTTTATTTTTGTTTTAGGACGGCAACCAGAGCTTTACCATTTTCCAATTTATAAATTTTTGCGGGATTTCTTTTTACAATTTCGTAATTATGGGTGGCAATTAGCACTGTAGTACCCCGTGAATTTATTTTCTTTAATGTCTCAATTATTTCATCGGCTGTTTCAGGATCAAGATTGCCCGTGGGTTCATCTGCAAGAATGAGGACGGGATCATTAATAACAGCCCTTGCAATAGCTACACGCTGTTTTTCTCCGCCGGATAATTGATCCGGCATTTTAAAACGCATATGAAAAAGCCCGGCATCCGTGAGAACATCGCTCACTTTCCTTTTTATCTCATTTGAAGATACCCCGGTTGCCCCAAGTACAAACGCTAAATTATCATAAATATTCCTGTTATTAAGCAGCCTGAAATCCTGGAAAATAATCCCGAGTCTTCTGCGGAGATACGGCAGATCTCTTTTCTTAATTGTTCTTGAATTATAACCAGCCGCAATCACTTCCCCGGCATCAGGCATATAATTCATGTATACTAATCGAATCAGAGAACTTTTACCGGAACCGCTCTTCCCGATTAAAAAGCTCAGCTCGCCGTTTTCAATATGTAAATTTAAATCTGCAAATAACGGCTGGGTTTGATAACTAAAAGCGACATTTTTAAAGGTTAACATTACTTTTTATCTTTTTGGTGATGAATTGGACTCTTCCGGATTCCGGGCTGCCTTCTTTGTATGAGAAAGCTTCGTAACAATATCTTACCGATAAACCTGCACGTTCCAAAAGCTCAAAGTATGTTTCAAAAGAAAAAATTTTCTGATTATGTATTTCGCTAAATATTTCGCCGGTTCTCAGTCTGATTAAAAAAGTATTTTTGTGGATTTTAGTTTTTATATCATATTCACTTTTTTGTTTGAATTGTATTCCCTTAAATGATCCCATGCGCTCAGGTTCTTTTGTATATAGCAGGCTATTCTTTTCCATAGCTGCATCAAAAGTAAAAATTCCTTTATCAGCTAAAATATTGGATACTTGTTTGAACATATCAAGAAGCTTTTTACGACTTGTTAAATAGTTTACACTGTCAAATGTACAATATATAAAATTAAACTTTGTTTTAAACGGAAGCATAGCCATATCGCAGCATACTTTATCAAATAAAGCGCTATCATCAGACAAGAGCATATTTTTGGAAATATCGGTTGCAATTATTTTAGGGAAGTATGAACAAAGATGTTTTGCAAGGCTGCAGTTTCCGGCTCCTAATTCAAGTACCCTTGAGTTTCTTGCAATATCCTCATTTACGAGAGTATAAATATACTTAGCCCAGATTGAATAGTTTACTTTCCGCATTAAATAACTATATATCAGCGGCAGTTTTTCGTAGATATTATTTCTAGTGAAACTCTTCATTATTTATTTGATTTTCTGTTTTTAACAATTCTTTTTGCATAAATAAATGCGCTTATAAGGCTTGATTCGTCAGCTATCCCTTTTCCAGCTATGTCAAAGGCAGTTCCATGATCCGGCGATGTCCTGATTATTGGCAATCCGGCTGTAAAATTAACTCCCGAACCGAAGTTAATTAATTTAAAAGGGCACAGCACCTGGTCGTGGTACATACCAAAGACCAAATTAAAATTATTATATAACCTGTTTGCAAAAAATGCATCCGAAGAAAAAGGTCCTGTGAGATATTCGGAAAATTTACTATTCAGAACAAACGGCTTAATTATTTTCTCCTCTTCATCGCCGATAAAGCCATTCTCACCTGCGTGAGGATTTAATCCCAAAACTGCAATCCTCGGAAAATTTATTCTCAAATCGTTCTTTAAGGAATTGTATATCACTTCAATCTTTTTGTTAAGAAGTCCTTTAGTAATTAAAATCGGGACCTTTTTTATCGGCTCATGTATAGTTGCAATTGCAGCGTTCATTTTTTCGGAAAGGAACATCATAACAAAATTTTTAACATTGCACCATCCGGCAAGCATCTCAGTATGACCGGGGAAATTTTTACCGGCTATTTTAATTGCAGTTTTGGATATTGGAGCGGTAATTACTGCATCGGAACAGCCTTCTTTAATCAATTCAAATGATGTTTTTATTGATTCAAACGATGCACTGCCTGAATCAATTGTCGGTATTCCCGGCTTATATTTATATGAGCCGGTATTTAGAATTAAAACACGCTTTCTGTTCCTGCTGCTGATTTTATCGGATACATTATATTCAAAGGCAGGCTTAATAATCTTTGAAATATATTTAAATATATTCTGCGGACAGACAAAGATAAAATTGTCCTTTGAATTAAGTGTAATTTTGTTCAAAGTTTTAACAACTATTTCAGGACCGATTCCATTGATGTCCCCGCATGTAAAAACAAATTTACTCATTTATATTAAAATTAATTATAAGTTTTGCATGGAACATACTATTCCCTTGTCGCCAATTATGGAATGATTAATTGTTTAAACGAGCCATAGAAAAGATGATTTACAGTTAATATGCTAACTGTTCATGTTATTTAAGAATTCCTTGTTGTTTTTTACCCCCCTCATTTTATCAAGTAAGAAATCCATAGCTTCTACGGGATTAAAATCGCTAAGAATCTTTCTTAATATCCAGACTTTTGACAGCTCATCTTCTTTCATAAGCAAATCTTCTCTTCTTGTACCGGATCTATTAACATCAATTGCAGGGAAGATCCTTCTATCGCTTAAATCCCTGTTAAGAACCAATTCCATATTGCCGGTTCCTTTGAATTCTTCAAAAATAACGTCATCCATCCTGCTGCCTGTATCAATTAATGCAGTAGCAATTATTGTTAAACTTCCACCGTCTTCGGTATTACGTGCAGCGCCGAAAAATCTTTTTGGTTTATGCAGAGCATTTGAATCAACACCACCTGAAAGAATTCTCCCGCTGTGAGGAACTACTATATTATGAGCTCTTGCAAGCCTTGTTATGCTATCAAGCAGAATAACCACGTCTTCCTTAGCTTCAACAAGCCTTTTAGCTTTTTCAATGACCATATCCGCAACTTGAACGTGTCTTTCGGCAGGTTCATCAAAGGTTGAACTGATTACTTCAGCCTTAACGGAACGTTCCATATCTGTTACCTCTTCAGGACGCTCGTCTATAAGAAGGATAATTAACTTTATCTCAGGATGATTTCTCGTAATAGAATTGGCAATTTTTTGAAGAAGAATGGTTTTACCGCTTTTAGGCGGAGAAACAATTAAAC
>CAZUCY010000083.1:0-16347 GCA_964618785.1 uncultured Ignavibacteriaceae bacterium
TATCCTGAATATTTTCTTTATCGACAATAAAAGCCGAGCTATATAAATGGCTGTGTGACAATATTCGCCTGATTTCCAGCTCTTTGCCAATAATTAATGTTTTGTTTGAGCCTATTATTTTTAGCTTTACAATTCTTGATGATAATCCACGCTCTAATGGAATAAGATCAATTATATTGCCGAAGTCTACCCCGGATTTTGTTTTAATAATTGCAGATAGTTCCGTTTGGCTGAATTCCATTTTCCAGCGGAAAAAATCATTCGTTTCCTGATCGTAATCTACAAGAACATGAGATAGAATTTTTTTATCCCTCGTATTACAAAAGGCATGCGGGTTACCTTTAATCCATTTTCGAGCATTTGCTTCTACATTAAAGTTTAAATTATAATTCTCTGCGTCAAACTTATAATCAACTATAGATGAAAGATAGCTATATATGACGGGTTCCCAAACATTCTCAAATGATTCCGTAATGCCTCCGCAAGATTTGGAATAACGTGCATCGCAAATTCTGTTGTCGCTGACAAGCACTACTCCGGCTGTCTGTCTGACTGCCTGACGGGCTATCTCGGTAAATATTTTTGTCACTCCCTGATATCGTTGACAATGGTCGTCCGCACACACATCGTATAGTTCATGATCAAAACATCCGTACCATCTTATTGATTCCTTTTCATTATCCTGAATATGTTCATATTTAATTTTTTCTTTATTGCTGTTTTTTGCTTTTTCAATTTGCGCAAGCAGCCAGCTTCTTGAAATAATAGCGTGAGCCTTTAGAAGTTGAAGCGAGCTTTTCGCGCTCATCTCAGATGATATTACGCTTAAAAGATATTTTTCTATAGGCAATTTATTTATTGCGGTGATATTATCATTGTCCTTAATTAATTTTAATGAACCTGTAAATATTTCCTTTTCTTTTCTTTCCCAGTGAAAATTCACACCTATTTTAACATTTCTCAATAAAAAAGATTCACTTTGAATATCCTGCGGAACAAAAATTATTTCATCTGAAATTTCTATTTTATTATTATCCCAACGGCAGACTATTTTATTATTTTCTATTTCAGCAATAAATCTGCCGCTAAAAACTTGTTTTATATCTGCTACCTTGTAATCGCCATATAGCTCAAAATTAATTTGTTTCTCAGACAAAATTCCTACACTAATATTCGGCTCCTTATTTATACTTATCATTATTCCTAATTTTCAAATTTTAAGCAAAATATGTAAAAGGTTTCTTATCAATAAACAAAATATAAGAATTATGTTTTACTTTTGTAAGATAATTAACAATGTAAATAATTAATAGTTATAATGACTTTTTACATAATTACGAATTATTCTTATTTTATTGTAAATTTATATAAATATTTAAATTACTTTAATCAAAAATTGTGATGTAATCGGATTTCATATAGATTTAGGCACAGACCGGCAAGGAGTGTATATGGGCCCCTCTGTATTAAAAATTTCTGGGCTTAAGAAAAGGTTGGAAGCCTTATGATAGTATGACCGCCTACGAAACTTCACATTTATTTTATGCCTCTTGCTTCTGCAATAGGGTTAGGAAATGAAAAACTCATTAATTTACATGAATTCCCACTAAAGATTTATTCGGGAAATTGTGCTATAATTGGTGTTAGATGCTTTGATTGCCCGGGAAAGGATAATATAAAGAAAATAAATCCAACTGTTGTTTACGCTATGGCAGATATAGACAAACTCGGAATTCATAGAATTATTTGGAAGATAATTAAACAATTTAAAGAAAAAGTTTACTTTATCCATGTAAACTTTGCCCAGGATTCCGTAAACCCTTCTGTCGCTCCAAGTGTGGGAACGTCAGTGTCTGGTGAGCTTAGTTACAGAGGAAATCATTCTATGATGGAATCCATTTCAGACTGCGGTTGCATATCTTCATTAGAAATGGCTGAAGTTAATCCTATCTTAAATGACAGGAATAATAACGCCGTTTTTGCAACCGATGTTATTGGTTCTAAAATGAGGCAAAGAATTTTATAAAATTATAATTGAAGTTTGAAATTCATGAATAAATCTCAACCCATATTAGTTTATACCTTCAGCTTTCTAATACTCGCTTTTATTTTTAAAATAATTGGATTATTAATAGTTAACAATGAAGAGATTTTAGCGTATACATTTATTTTTTATGGAATAAGTTCAGTGTACTTATCTTTGGGGAGAAATAAAAAGTTTAGAGTATTTCTAGGCACAGTCGTTTTTTTAATTGGTATTATATTCTTTGTCCTTAACAATTTTGATCTAATTAGTTTATCAAGAATAATATTCCCTTCAACTATTCTTATTGTTGGTATATGCTGTTTAATGCTTTATATTGATAATACTAATGATAAAGCAATTCTTTATGCTTCTTTATTCTTTATTTTTACAGGGCTCATCTACTCAATGAGCTTTGGTTCAATGAAATTCGGAATCTTTTTTTATTCTATATATCATATAACCTTAAAATATTGGATTATAGTTATAATTGCAGTAATTATTTTTACCGCCGTACAACTTGATAATAAAAACAAAATTTAGATTAGGCTGAAAGGAATGATTTCTTCGAAATGCAAAAGCCAAAAGATCTTGCGGGAAATTGATGTTTATTGAAGTATACCCGTTAAATAAACTTTATTGGACGGCATTTGAGAACCCTCTGAAGATTCTTCAGTAACAATAAATCTTATTTCTCCTTTGTAATTTTGCACAGGTAGTGAAATCGGGAAATAGTATTTATTATCCACCGGATTGAGAACTCTAAGGGAATTAGTATGTCCTTCCGTCGTCATCCACACTTGATATGACTTACCATTATTTAATACCGGCATATTGGAAAGTTGTAATAATCCGCTGCTGCTTTCAAAACTAATTATTATTTTACCAAATCCTTCTTTATATAATGATGAGCCATATAAATTAATAATATGGGCATCCCTCATTTGTAATATTTTTTCAACTTCTTTATTTACCGCTACTTGTTCTGAAAGATTAGATACTTGCTTGTTCAACTTGTCAATTTCGCCCCTGTATGTATTAACGCTGAAAGAGATCCTTTGATAAAAATATATTAATCCTAAGAAGATAATTAAAAAAAGAATTATTATAAGAATAATTCCGCCCTTACCTTTCTTTTCTGTTCTCGGTCCAGAGATTCCATGTAAATGATAAGACTTTTTTTTATCTGCGTTAGATACTGTTTTCTGCTTAGTATTGGAAACTTCATTTATTTCAATACTCTTTGTATCAATTTCATCGGTTATAGGAATATTAATATGATCTGAGAGTATTTTAGCTGAGGTTTTTTGTGTAAGAAATTCATCATTTACATTTTTTAGATTTGAAGAAGTGTCTGTCTGTAAGTTTTGTTTGAGTTGATCATTCTTTAGAACTCCCTCGTCTCCCGAAGTTAAATTTTCCTTTAACGTTCCTGTATGTTCAAAAGAATCAGATTGTAATGTTTTCCCTTCAATTAAAATATTATGTTTAACTTCAACCGCAGCTTGTTCTTTTCTAATACTTTCGGACGTTATTGAAGGAAGCCTTTCATTTTTTATTCTATAAAGTTTCCTTGCAACTTTATCTTTTATCTCAGGACCGGGAGTTTCCATATTTAATATAGAGGGCAGCAAAGCCGCCAAGTTTTGATATTCACCCAATTCCTGCGAGGGAAATTCATTCCCTGTTTCAATAAAATTAGTTAGTTGTAATAAATCTTCTTTATCAAGACAGCCGATTGAATATGCATAAAGAAGATCCGAGTATTCATGTTGACCCGGAATATTGCTCAGATCTGCCATTATGAATTTCCCTTCACTAAATTCTCCCTTAAATTGCTCAAGGCAATTTTAATCTTTGATTTAATAGTCGCAAGAGGAATATTTAATTTTTCAGCAATTTCCTTTTGAGTAAATCCCTCATAGTATGCAAGATAAATAACATATTGTTGTGCGTCGGTCAGCTTATTTAATGCTTTTTCAACATCATCCCTTATGCTGAATGCAGTTCTTATATCAAGAGGGTCGATCAAATTAGAAAGATGCGGTATAATATATTTATTTTCATAAGTATCATTATAAATTTCAACATCCTGATTCTCACCTGCCTGCCAAGTGAGTGACTGAGTTTTAGGAATACGGGATCGCTTTAGTGTATCGACTGCTTTATTCCGCGCAAGAGTTACAAGCCATGTATAAACATTTCCGCTCTTAAAATCGAATTGGTCAGCTTTGCGCCAGATAATGACAAATATGTCGCTAAGAATATCCTCGGCAGTTTTTTCCTCCATCACTATCTTTTTTATTACTGTATAAAGCAATGATGAATAACGATTGTATAGAGCCTCAAGAGCTTTTGAATCATTCGAAAAAACCCGTTGCATCAACTCGATATCGGTTGAAGAAATGTTAAGAGCCAATATAACCTGCTGGATATTATAACTTTGAATCTTTATACAAAACTAAAGCTTAGAAGTCTAAAAATCAATTGAAAACAGTTTATTTGAACTATTTATGTAAAAAGGCAAAGCATTTTTTGCTGCACAACCCGCTAAAATATACGGACTGAGATTATGCAGTTTTAATCTTAGATTATACAATACATTGCCATTTAAGCTAAAGCAAGGAGTTGTTCCCTTACAAGCAGTTTCCATAAATTCCGGCTCAATTTCTAAACCATTAAAAATAAAATATCCCGGTTTTACCGCTACTATAAAATAACCTCTGTTTTCTCCCTCGTTTGTAAATCTGAATTTGCCGAATGTATAATCTGTGGTTGTCGAAGTTCAGCCCATTTTACCCTACAATGAAAGTTCCCAATTCCCTATAGTCTCACAATAAATTGAGCAATAACTTAATGAACAGCCAATTTGGCAAACTCTCCGAAAGAGTACTAGGGACATTTCCTATGTTTTTTTTCTCCTTGTAATGGGAAGGGGATTAAGAGCTTGCGTTCGGGTAGGTATTTAATCCGACATTGTTTAAAAACTGGAATTATACTTCTATCATATTTAGCTAAAGGCACTTAAATAACGTTTGATTTGTTACTTTTTATATTTAAGCTTAACTGTGATTTTATTATTTTTAATATTAAAATAAATTATGCTACCGGGGCTCAGTAAACAACCTAAAAACCTACTGAGACTAAGCCTCGTCGAAACTGAAAGGATAACATGACATCAAGTGAAATAAGACAGCAATTTTTAGATTTTTTCAAAAGTAAAGAGCATCGAATTGTTTCCAGTTCCCCTGTAGTACCGTTTGATGATCCGACGCTTCTTTTTACCAACGCGGGGATGAACCAATTCAAAGATGTTTTTCTTGGTTCAGGCGAAAGAGAATATAAACGTGCTGCGGATACCCAAAAATGTATTCGCGTTAGCGGCAAGCATAACGACCTTGAAGAAGTCGGACATGATACTTATCACCATACTTTTTTTGAAATGCTCGGCAATTGGTCTTTTGGAGATTATTATAAACCTGAAGCAATAGAATGGGCATGGGAATTATTGACTGATGTATGGAAAATGCCTAAGGAACGATTATGGGCAACAGTCTACAGAACGGATAATGAAGCTTTAGAACTATGGAAAACTAAAACAGATATAAATCCGACACATATTTTGCTGTTTGATGAAAAAGATAATTTTTGGGAAATGGGCGAAACCGGGCCGTGTGGGCCCTGTTCAGAAATTCATATTAATCTTAGTGATGATTATGATAATCCTAAATATGTAAACGCAGGCGTTCCTGAATGTATGGAAATTTGGAATCTTGTTTTCATTCAATACAACCGCGATGGTGAAGGTAAACTCCACGACTTGCCTACTAAAAATGTTGATACAGGTATGGGCTTTGAACGTGTTTGTGCGGTAATGCAAAAGAAAAGTTCTAATTATGATACCGATGTATTTACTCCTTTAATAAATGCCGTTTCAAAAATGTCAGGCGTTAAATATGATAAAGAAATTGAAAAAATCCCAATGCGGGTAATATCAGATCATATAAGAACATTAACTTTTGCTATTGCAGACGGCGCTGTACCGGGTAATGATGGTCGCGGCTATGTAATTAGAAGAATTCTACGAAGAGCCGCACGTTATGGAAGAAAATTAAATTTAAATAAACCTTTCCTCTTTGAATTAGTACAAATTCTTGTGGATACTATGGGCAGTATCTTCCCCGAAATAGTTGAAAAACAAGGCTACATAGAAAAAGTAATTAAAGCGGAAGAAGAAAGCTTTAATGCAACTTTGGATCGGGGAATTGAATTGTTTGAAGAATTAATTAAGAGTTTAATGCATACGGATAACAAGGTTATTCCCGGTAAAGACGTTTTTTTTCTATATGATACCTACGGATTCCCTGTTGATCTAACAAACGTTATGGCAAAAGAACACGGGCTCTCAATTGATGAAGATGGTTTCAGTAAATTGATGGAATTACAAATCCAGAGAGCGCGCGAAGCATCAAAAGATAAATTTGTTTCTGTAAATATTTCTACTTCGGATTTAAGTTCATTTGAATTAATAGAAACACAAAAATCTTTTTCTCAATTTGGCAAATCTGAATTTACAGGATTTGATGAATTAGAGTCGAAATCAAAAATTACAGGACATAAAAAAGAGGATAAGAATGATTTGATCATTCTTGATAAAACTCCTTTTTATGTTGAAGCAGGCGGACAGGTAGATGATCTTGGCTGTCTCGTAATTGGCAAAACACCCTTAACTGTTATCGATTTGACTAGGATCGACAATAAAATTATTCATATCTTGGAAAATGCGAATGAAAGTCGGCTGATTCCAGGTATGGATGTTATTGCAAGGGTCGATGAAAAACGCCGATGGGACATAATGCGAAATCATTCTGCCACACATTTTTTGGATGCTGCATTAAGAAAAATTTTAGGTACACATGTACATCAGGCTGGTTCGTATGTAGGCCCTGACAGGCTACGTTTCGATTTTACTCATTTCGCAAAAGTTAGCGAAACTGAATTGCGGAACATTGAAACTATGGTTAACATACAATTAAGATTGAATATACCTCTTCAGCATCACCGCAATATACCGTTTAATGATGCAAAAGAAATGGGAGCACTAATGTTCTTTGGCGATAAGTACGGCGATTTTGTTAATGTCGTTCAATTTGGCGATTTCAGTATGGAATTCTGCGGCGGTACGCATGTAAAAAATTCTTCAGAAATAGGTCTATTTAAAATAACAGGTGAAGCATCTATAGCAAGCGGAGTAAGAAGAATCGAAGCTGTTACCGGTGCGGGTGTGGAAAATTATATTATTTCACAAATGAAAAATTTAAAGGATTCTGAAGAAAAAATTGCAGAACTTCTTGATGAAAAGAAAAAACTTGAAAAGACGGTCTTGGAATTTAAACTAAAAATGAAATTGGGCCAGATTGATTCGGTTGTCGAAAAACCAAGGGAAGTCGAAGGTATAAAGATATATAAAGCTGAAGTTGAGGCAGCGAATATGGATGAATTGAAATCATTGGGCGATGAATTAAGAAACAAAATGAAAAATGGGATCGGAGTTTTGTTCACAAAAATGGATGGAAAAGTTGGCATTGTTTGTATTGTCTCGAATGACTTGATAAAAGAAAGAAAATTAAGCGCTGGAAAGATCGTGGGTGAATTAGCAAAACTGGTTGGCGGTGGCGGTGGTGGAAGGTCGCATCTTGCAACTGCCGGCGGTAAAGAAGTAAATAAGATCCCTTTTGCATTGAGCGAAGTTGAAAAAATCATCAGCAGCTTTATTATTTAGATTATTACTAAGAAGAATGACAAAATCAAAAATTAAATATGTCTGCTCAAACTGCGGGTATGAATCGCTCCGCTGGATTGGCAAATGCCCCGAATGCGATAGCTGGAATACTTTTGTTGAAGAAATTATTGAAGCGCCAAAGCATCAAAAGTCCCAATATAACGGGAAAGTAACATTATATAAGATAACCGACATTGCAGCTGTTGAAGAAGATCGGATAAAAACGGGTATAAATGAATTTGACCGCGTTCTCGGCGGTGGACTTATGCCGGGTTCCGTTGTGCTTCTGGGCGGCGACCCGGGAATTGGTAAATCAACACTCGCAATGCAGGCTGCTTCCGCTATAAAAGATAAAGTATTATATGTTACAGGTGAGGAATCTGAACGGCAGGTTAAGATCCGAGCCTCAAGATTGAAGGTTAAATCAGATTATTTTTATATTCTGCCCGAAACAGATCTAAATCCAATAATAGCTGCAATTAACACCCTGAAACCAGTTCTGGTAATAATTGATTCTATACAAACAATGTATAGAAGTGAATTTGAGAATTCACCGGGGACAGTTACTCAAATAAGAGAATGTACTTCCCTTCTTATGGAGGAAGCTAAAAAGAAACACTATTCAGTCCTTATTATCGGACATGTAACAAAAGAAGGAATCATTGCCGGTCCAAAACTACTTGAGCATATTGTTGATACTGTTATTCAATTCGAAGGCGAGACTCATCATTCATATAGAATATTGCGTTCACAGAAAAACCGGTTCGGCAGTACAAATGAAATTGGAGTCTTTGAAATGCACGAAAACGGTTTAACTGAGGTTAAAAATCCGAGCGAGCTTTTTTTAAGCGAAAGAGAAAAAGAAACTTCCGGTTCAGTGGTAACTGCAAGCCTGGAAGGGACCCGTCCAATTTTATTAGAAGTCCAGGCATTAGTCACACCATCTAACTATGGTAATCCCCAAAGAGTAGCTACTGGGTTTGATCAAAGAAGATTATCTATTCTCCTTGCTGTACTGGAAAAAAGAAGCGGATTTAGACTTTCCGCTAATAATGTTTTTCTAAATTTAGCGGGTGGGGTAAAAATAGATGAGCCTGCAATTGATCTGGCTGTTTGCTGCAGCATCGCTTCAAGTTTGCTTGATAAAACTTCGGATAATATGAGTGTAATTGTCGGGGAAGTTGGATTGGGTGGAGAAATTAGAACCGTAAGCCAGGTAGAAAAGAGAATTCAAGAAGCTGAAAGACTTGGATTCAAGAAAATAATTATTCCACGCAATAATCTTAAAAAATTAGAACAGAATAATAAGATAAAGATTATAGCAGTCGGCAGCCTGTCCGAAGCAATTAAAGAAGTAATAAATCAAACGGGCTGATTATAATTAACATAAAAAGCTTATAATCGGGCTATAATCTCGCCAGTAAGTTGTTTAATGGGGAAAAAGCAAGATTTCAATTTTCTAAATGTATGTTAAGAAACCATTTTGTTTTATTAAGTAATAATGTTATTTTAAAAAGCGGTTAAAAATCCGCATTCTTATTTTCAATTATTTTTTAGAGGTAAGTTAGTGAGTACTAAACTTTTTGTGGGCTCTCTCCCATGGGCGGTAAATGATGATGCTTTGAAAGCAGCTTTTGAAGCACACGGCAAAGTTGTTTCTGCTAAAGTGATTTCCGATCGCCAGACCGGTAGATCTAGAGGATTTGGATTCGTTGAAATGGAAAACGAATCTGATGCTAACAATGCTATTCAGGCTCTCAATGGTTCGGAACTAAAAGGCCGTAACATTATAGTCAGTGAAGCAAAGCCCAAAGGCTAATGCATCTTTTTATACCTTTAGTTCATTGAGCGCTCTAGTGAGCGCTTTTATTTTTTTAAATCAATTTAGTAAAATATAATAAATATGCGCTAAAATGAGAAAATTTGACTCAATATTTATTATACTGCTGACCGGTGTAATTTTATTATGTCTGGTTTCTTTGAGTGTTGTTTCCGGTAAAATAAATTTTTTAGATAATTCTATATTGCTGTCATTTAGGAATGCTCGCAATACCTCTATACCTGCGGGACCGGAGTGGCTATTGAGTTTTATGCTGGATGTTTCTGCACTCGGAAGTGCAACTATAGTTCTTTTAGTAACTATTTTAACATCAGGACTTCTGATTTTAAAAAATAAATATTCTTCCCTTCGAGTTATTTTATTTGCATTTATCGGCGGCGGTATAATTGAATTACTAATGAAAGAAATATTTTCAAGGCAAAGGCCCCAAATAGTTCTTCACTTTGTTAATGTAAACTCATTGAGCTACCCAAGCGGCCATTCAGCAATGTCCGCAATCATATATATATCTTTAATATTTATAATTTTCACTCTTGATATAAAAACAAGCATTAAAATATATTTTTTATATTCAGCCGTATTTCTAATATTAATTATAGGAATTAGCAGGATATATCTTGGAGTTCACTACCCTAGCGATGTATTAGGCGGATGGGCTTTGGGATTAATCTGGAGTTCTATTAGCGTAATACTTGCGCGTAATTTTAAGAAAGAATCAAAATAATAAAGACTGGCGATGGACGAGGAAAAAAAATTACTCCCAAGTATTCTTTTCCCTGCAAGTTTTATTTTATTGCTGTGGATTATTAAAACTGCAGAATTAGTATTTTCCATTAATTTTTCTCATCTGGGTCTATTGCCCCATAGATTACAAGGATTAATCGGAATAGCCACCGCCCCATTAATTCATTCCGGAATCAGTCATCTTGTTTCAAATACACTTCCGCTTTTATTATTAGGAATTGGCATTTTGTACTTTTATCCTAAATCGGCATATAAAATTTTCACCTTTGTCTACATTATTCCGGGGATATTTGTGTGGTTCTTTGGCCGTCCTGCCTATCATATTGGTGCAAGCGGTTTAATTTACGGCTTTGTTTCATTTTTGTTCTTTAGCGGTATTATCAGGCGCGATACACGTTCAATTGCTCTTGCGCTTTTAGTCACTTTTCTTTATGGCAGTATTATTTGGGGCATATTTCCTCAAAATAACGGAATATCATGGGAATACCACCTTTTCGGCTCACTAACAGGAATTGCCTGTGCCATTATTTTTCGTAAATCAGATCCTTACAAAAAATATGATTGGGAAGACGAGGAGGATGAAGAAAATAAAAATAATTTAGAAATTTCCCATGATAAGGAGGTTGAAATTTAAAGGTTGAAAAGGATTAAGACAAAAGCAAATGAATTTTCGGAAGATGCTTGTATCTTAAATGTGTGTTGAAACACAACAGCAATAATGCCTCTCTAAACGATAAAAACAACAGTCACAGCTGTGATTTTAAAAAATGATCGGTTCAATGCAACTAAGTTAATTATTCAACCATAACAATGCTCTGCTGCTTAAACCTTCTAATGGATTTCATCATTTCAAATTATTTGGAAAATTCTGAACCGCATAGGAGAATATAACTAACTTGCCGGAAGCTAAGTCTTTACAATCAGACTACTTCCGGCAGCATCACGTTTGTTTCCGCAGACTCACTTAATAATAACAAATAATATTACAATAACATATTTCTAAATCGAGAAGCGGTATCAATTATTAATAAGTGTAATATTACTAAGATGCATCTCTGGTTAAGTATAATCTGTATATTTTACCGACCGGAATACCAATAATTTCGGATAGTTGGAATACTTTCAATTCAACCGTATAGACTTCAAACGTGTTGCAATAATTTTTAAGTAGCCATAACTTTGAAACGTTCTTAGACAACAAATTAAAAACTATTAAAACAGAAAGAGAGGTATAGTTGAGGTCATTAATAAAGGTTCTTGTTATTTCATCAATGATTTTACTGGTCGGCTTCACTATTGTCTCCAACGAGACTAGTGCTACCATTGAACCGGTAAACATTGCGAAAGCAACCACCGTCAATAATGACGAAAGTGTAGTAAGAACTTCAATAGTAAATTATATAGACAAGGGGAGTATGCTTGCGTCATGGTACGGTCCCCGGTTCCATGGTAAAACGACTGCAAATGGTGAAGTTTACAACCAAATGGCTTTTACTGCTGCTAGCACAACTCTTAGGTTCGGTACTCTGCTTAAAGTAACAAACCTAAGAAATAACAAATCCGTAATCGTAAGGGTGAACGATAGGGGACCTTATATAAGCGGCAGAAAGCTTGATTTGTCCAAGGCAGCAGCTCAGTTACTTGGTATGACTCTTAAGGGAGTCATTAAGGTAAAGGTTGAGCAGTTAAGCCTAAAAGGAGTTAACTTCCCCGTTATTAATCTGAATTAAATTATTTGATAAGCTTTTTGCTTATATATTTAATTCGTGCATATTCTAAGCCCCGCTACGGCGGGGTTTTTTATTGCTGAGACAGTTTAAGTTTAAATTTTTTGGGCTCAATATAAATTCTTAAATTAGAAATACAGATATTTATTAAATTTATGTCACATATTCTCAAAAGATAATTAAAATAACTCCGAAATCTGCATACAGTAGGTAGGTCTACGTGACGGTAGACAGGTTTATATCATGGACTACTAATTAAAAAATATTTAGGCTTTAGCCAAAATTAAATAAGTCTTGCGGGTAAAGCCATCAGTATACAGGCTATCGTTAATGCCCGGGTTAATCTCGGGGTTATTTAATAAAATTACTATGACTGCGCGGCATGAGCAGTAATAATTTAAAAAACTAATCATTAATCTTAAGAACGCTATATGAAATTAAATCTCGGGTGCGGAAATGATCTGAAAGAAGGATATGTGAACCTGGATATTGTAGATTACGGCGGTAATACCATTCATGATATCAATAAGTTCCCCTATCCCTTTGAGGATAATACGTTCGATGAGGTATTTGCTTCGCATGTTTTGGAACATTTAGATAGTTTTCACAAAACAGTTACAGAACTTTACCGCATAATAAAACCTGATGGTTTGCTCATCGTTTATGTCCCCTTTTTCTTAAATACAAAGTATTTCGGCGAACCGGACCACAAGATTCCATTTTCTATAAGATCATTTGATAATTACGAATATGTAGGTGACCGGAAGCTTAAATTCTATGAAAAATGGAAATTGAGCCACAGGACAAATTATCAGGGGAAGGCACAGTTTGAAGTCATCGAAAAAAGATTTATTTCATCGCATTTTGTTCCTTTGAAATGGATGGACCTTATCCTTAATATAGAGCCGGTCATCTATGAAAGGTTTTTCGCAGGAATCTTTTCACCGGAGGAAGTTTATTTTAAGTTGAGAGTGATTAAGTGACTATTTAGTTCTTGTTTTAAGGTTTTAGCGCTCTCACTATTATTAAAAGCCAGCCAATTAAAAGACTAATCCCGCCGAATGGGGTTATAATTGCAAATGCAGTAATTCCACTTAATGCATACAAATATAGCGAGAATGAAAAAAGGATTATACCTGCCAGGAAGAAGAAAGCGCTTCTGTAAAACCGTTTATCCTCTTTTAATGAAATTGCCAGCAAAACAGCAGAATGAATCAAATGGTACAAAACGCCTGTTTTGTATAAATCCATCATTTCCGGAGAGAGGGCGCTTTTAAGTCCGTGAGCGCCGAAGGCGCCAAAAGCAACGGCAAGGAAGCCAGAAATTCCGCTGATGATTAACCAAAATTTATTATCTTTCATACTTACTAAATCTGCTTTTTAATAAAACGTAATCTGCACTACGTTCAGACTATATATATTGATAGGTGAAGATAAAAATTACTAAATTAAAAGTCTACAATAGTCTACTTATTCCGCAAATTGAGTGATGGTTAATATAGATAGAGAGTATTATGAATCAATTTGAATTGCATTCCAATTATGAACCTTCCGGCGACCAGCCCAGGGCTGTAAAAGAACTTAACGAAGGTATTAAGCGAGGGGATAAATTTCAGACTTTGCTTGGTGTTACCGGCAGCGGAAAGACTTTTACCATATCAAATGTCATAAGGGATATAAACAAACCGACCTTAGTAATTTCTCATAACAAGACTTTGGCTGCTCAGCTTTACTCGGAATTTAAATCATTTTTTCCAAAAAATGCCGTAGAATTTTTTATAAGCTATTACGACTATTACCAACCGGAAGCTTATGTAGTTTCAAGAGATGTCTATATAGAAAAAGACTTTGCAATAAACGAAGAAATTGACAGACTCAGGCTAAAAACAACTACATCACTTATTGAGGGAAGAAGAGATGTTATAGTAATTGCAAGCGTAAGCTGCATCTATGGAATTGGTGCGCCGCAGGAATATGCCAGCCAAATAATCTTCCTGAAAAAAGGAATGACAATTCCCCGGAAGAAACTTCTCCGGGATTTAATTGATATCCATTATATAAGGAATGATTTAGATTTTACAAGGGGTACTTTCCGGGCAAGGGGCGATGTTGTGGAAATTATTCCCGCCTACCAGTACGATGAAGCTGTCAGAATTGAATTTTGGGATGATGATATTGAAAAGCTTTCCGTAATTGATTCCGTGACCGGCGACGTAATAAGGGAAATCGAATCTACCCCTATTTATCCCGCAAAATATTTTGTTTCAAACCGTGATCAGATGCAGAATGCAATTTATGGGATTGAGCAGGACCTTGAGGAGCAATTAAAGTATTTCAGGAAGGAAGAAAAATACTTAGAAGCGCAAAGACTTGAGCAAAGGACTAAGTTCGATATTGAAATGATGAAAGAAATTGGTTACTGCTCGGGGATTGAAAACTACTCCCGGTATATGGATGGGCGCCCTCCGGGTTCCAGACCATATAACTTGTTTGATTATTTCCCTAAAGATTTTCTCTTAGTTATTGATGAGTCCCATGTTACTATTCCCCAGCTTAGAGCAATGTATAACGGGGACAGGAAAAGGAAAGAAACTTTAGTTGAATACGGGTTCAGGCTTCCTTCAGCGCTTGATAACCGCCCTATGAAGTTCGAAGAATTTGAGAAAATGTTGAACCAGGTAATATTTGTAAGCGCCACTCCGGCAGATTATGAGCTTGAAAAAAGCGGGGGAGTAATAGTTGAACAAATTATCCGTCCAACTGGGCTGCTCGATCCTGAAATTGAGGTGAGACCTATAAAAGGGCAAATTGATGATTTAATCGGAGAGATTAGGATAAGAGCATTGAAAAAAGAACGTATCCTTGTAACTACTTTAACTAAAAAGATGGCAGAGGATTTGTCCGATTATTTAGACAAAATCAGTATAAAAGTCCGTTATATCCACAGTGATATTGATGCTCTTGAAAGAGTAGAGATCCTTCGGGATCTCAGGATAGGCGATTTTGATGTACTTGTTGGGGTAAATCTATTAAGAGAAGGGCTTGATCTTCCCGAGGTTTCCCTTGTTGCGATAATAGACGCCGATAAAGAGGGCTTTCTGAGAAGCGAGAGGTCACTTATGCAGACCGCCGGCAGAACTGCACGTAATGTAAACGGGAAAGTAATTATGTATGCCAATATTATTACCGATTCTATGAGAAAAACTATTAATGAAACCAACCGTAGAAGGATTTTACAGACTGAATATAATAAAGAACATAATATTGAACCACAAACGATATATAAAAGTATGGAGGAGATACTTTCGTCTACTTCCATTGCAGACGTAAGAAAGAGAGAAGAAAAAGAAGATTATTCGTTTACAAAAGTCGCAGAACCCGTCCTAAAATATATGAATGCCGAACAAAAACAAGATCTTGTAGAACAGCTTACCGATCAAATGCGTCAGGCGGCAAAAGAGCTGGAGTTTGAAAAAGCCGCATCCCTGCGGGATGAGATAAACAAATTGAAGAAGATGATAAAGTGAACAGGTCTGTAAGGTTAGACAAAATCAGTGATGATTAACAGTATCAGAGACACAATTAGGCATCCGCCCCTTGTAACCATTCTCCCTATTTTCTGATTACGCCCGCTTCTTGTCAGCGGTATCCCGATTCGACTCGATATTCTTGCTTTAGCCGCAGAAATGCCTACAAATCTTTTCAATGAAAACCCTCCTTTATTCATACTGCTTACTTACTCCCTAATCTTTTACACATCTAAATCCTAATGTACCTGAACGATTTTGACCGGGTGACATTAACAAATATTTACCATGCTCACTTAATTTATATGCCTGTGGAAAATACCAATATGATCCCTGCGGCTGGTAATAAGAACCGCCCCTCAATATTGCAGTCCTCGTATGCACATCTTCATACTCATCTGTCCATTGCCAAATATTTCCAACCATATCTTCGACTCCAAAGGGACTTTTACCCTGCGGATGAGCGCTTACACTATCCGGTCCCCTTAGCTCATGTCCAGTGTCCGCAACAGGTACCGCTGAAGCTATCCAATCACTGCCCCATGGATATGACCGTCCGTCCGTACCTTGAGCGGCATACTGCCATTCCCATTCGTGGGGTAACCGCTTGCCTGCCCATTTTGCGTATGCTCTTGCATCCTCTATATCGACCCAGGTAACAGGTTTATTTTCCCACCCTGCGGGATAGGTACCTTTCTTCCAGT
>CAZUCY010000084.1:0-16336 GCA_964618785.1 uncultured Ignavibacteriaceae bacterium
TTGGCTGTTGTATTGAGTTTGTCTTGTTTTCGGGGCTTTGTTGCCGACAGGGCTAATAGAATTCACTTGCTGCTTAACAAAATTATTTTGTCTTGTTTTCGGGGCTTTGTTGCCGACAGGGCTATTAGAATTCACTTGCTGCTTAACAAAATTATTATGTTCGGGATGATTTTTAATTACAAAATATTTTGAATCGTGGCTGTCACGAATTGACTGCTGAACGTGGTGGTTCTTATATGAGTTATATTTATCTCTATAAACCTGATCATGCATATATGGTTTTTGTTCATTAATCACTGCTTTATATCCGCTATATAAGTCATAATTGCGATAACGGCGGGGCAACCTTAATGAACCTGTCCAGCGTCCTCCTGCGAAGTAAAAAAAAAGTCTTTTCGGAACGTAGTAGTAAACGCCTATATCGGGTAAATAATAATAAAGGACAAAGTCAAAACCTACCGGGCCCCAAACCGGCTGCTCACTTAAATCATTAACATTATCCTCCTGTGTGTTTATAGGCTCAGAAGAAGAATAATCTGCTCCCGTTTGTTGTTGTGAATCATTATTCTGATCAGCATTATCGCTAATGTTATCATTATTTTGTTGCTGCTGATTATTATCTGAGTTGTCAGGCTGAGTCTGCCTGATAGATAATTCACCGGTATTAACCTGGTCCGTTTCGTTTTTAGTTTCAGCGCCGGTAATAAATTCACCAGGTGATAGAGCGCCTTTCGAAATTCTAATTTCATCTATAAATGTTTGAGTTGTAGGTTGAATATCATTTCCTGTGCTTGCAAACCATAAGTCATTCGCTCCAGGATTTAAAGATGCTTGATAGGCTTGTGATTTAACTAAACGATAATCAATGTATAATTTAGCTTCATATCCATCCCAAGTTGCGGCAATGTGCGTCCATTTATTCAGAGGTAGTCTTTCATCAGTTTGCAAAACAAATGGATCAATGAATAATTGTAAATATCCAGTACTACCATAAGACCCTATTCCAAGACCATAATTACCTTCTTTTCTGATAAAAACTATTCCGTTGCTTTCATAATTGTCAAGTTTTACAAAACACTCGAGAGTAAAAGGACCGTAAATATTTAAAGAAGGTGAATAAGGAACATTTATTCCGTGACGACTTCTGCTGTCTGGCACCATTCGTGCGCTTCCCATAAAACCGTTTACAATTGGGCAGGCAGCATCAGCATAGCCATCGTTACCATTACCGCTTACATCAGAAACATTTGAACCACTCGATTCATTTAATTTCCAATAGCCTATAGTTTGAGCATTAATAGTATTTATAAGAATAAAAACAAAAAAAAGAATACCAATATATTTCATATGAACTCCTTACTTTCCTATAATATACGTTTTAAGAAGTTAAGCTACTGAATAATTTCAACCGCCTGTTTAAACTACTTAAAGAGCAATTTCATTAATAGAATTAATCAAATGAAAGATTTAATAAATACTAAGGGAGTTTGTCTTAAGATGGAGCATCAAATCAATTTATTCTGAAATCAAAATTCCCGAATTATGTTTTGTATATCATTATTAACTTAGCCATTAAAAATTAAAGTTTCAAACCCTATAAAATAAGATTAAATCTAAAATAATAAAAGGCGCGCATTTTATTGCACACCTTTCATAAGTAATTCCGACACAAAATGATTTCAACAACTTCTAAACTTCTGCCCCCATGAACACAGACAGCCGATAATCGGACGAAGCTCCATCCGGGTCAGATGCATCCATTGCGCATGCGCCCGGTTAAGAAGCGGGGGAATTGCCGCCATTGAATTTTCCAAAACGACGCGCCGAATAAAGGGCAATCAGGAAGGCACCCATCCCCATAGCAAAAACATCCGGGGTTGAATGCAGGTCGAAAGTCCCAACGTGGGAAATAAGAAGATACGCCGCCACCACGTTAAAGAAGCCCCAAATGACATTAACAGTAGCTGACGAAAGACCTTCACCGGACGGCTTTGCAAAAGGGCTTTGAAAAGGACGCCCCATTATTCCGCTGACAATATGCGGAATGGCGTTGGCGAGAAAAACGCCGCCGAAAAAATAAGAGATATAGTTTGCTAAGTTCATGTTAAGTTCCTCCTAAATTGGTTATTACTTTATCGCGCCAATGCAATAATAATTATGAATTAATTGATGAAATCCTTTTTATAACTAAATCTTCTACTTCTTCAAGCTCTTCCATATTTTTTTTATTTAGCCTGTCCCGTCTCAGAAAATTAGAAAATACGCCGGCAATGACAATAGCTATTATACCCTGGCAAAGCAATGTATCGGGCGCTCCTATTTTCTGGGAAACAGCGCCAATCAACAGACTGCCTAACGGCAGCATTCCAAGCATTGCCATGGCAGCATAACTGAACACCCTGCCTCTCATATTAGAATCTGAATCAACCTGTATTATGGTATTGCAAATAGTGATCAGAGAGACTGTCCCAAATCCGGATAAAGCCGCAAATAACATGGCTAAAGGAAAATAAGCGGTATGAGAAAAGAACATCAGGCAAATGCCAAAAAAGAACGTAGATCCCAATAATAAAAATTTAAGATCAGTTCCGGGTTTTAAAGAAGCCAGAAAGAAAGTGCAAACCACTGCTCCTAAACCAATAAAACTATTAATAAAACCAAAAGTAGCGGCATCACCTTTAAATATTACCCTGGCGAATACCGGCAGCAGCGTATTATACGGCAATACAAGCAGGCTTACCAAAGTAAGCATTAAAATTACCACGCCTATTGCAGGAGTATTTTTCAAATACATAAAACCTTCGGTAAGTTCTGAAGTGATTTTCTTTTTTACCGGTAAGGGTTTATATCCGGGAAGTTTCATTAATAAAAGAGAAATGATAACTGCAACAAAACTTGCGGCATTTAAAAGAAAGCATATACCCGCGCCAAATTTAACAAGTACGATACCTGATAAAGCAGGGCCAAGCAGCCTTGCGACACTACCCATAGAAGAGTTCAATGCAAGCGCATTAGGCAAGTCTGATTTATCATTAACAAGTTCATTTACCAGCGGCTGCCTTGCAGGTAAATCGAAGGCATTTATTACCCCCAGTATAATACTTAAAGAGAGAATTTCCCAGACAGTATAGTGATTGGTCAGTGTTAATATTGACAGTAATACGGCTTGAATTATAGAAGCTGACTGCGTAAACAGTAGTATTTTATATCGATTGTACCTGTCTGAAACAATGCCTCCGAATAATGAAAGCAGAAAAGATGGAAACTGGGATGCAAAAACCGTAAGACCCAGCATTAAAGCCGAATGCGTCATTGTGTAAACTACCCAGATTACACCTGTACGCTGCATCCAGGTGCCAATTTGAGAAATTGATTGACCGGTAAAAAATAATGTATAATTACGGTTTTGAAATGCTCTGAATATATTTGTCCTTCTACCAGTTTTCATATTTTCCACCAAAAAAGCCGCAAGAAATTCAGATAGTCCTTTATCACCGTTTTTAAAATGTCCATATTTATCAAAATGACTTTGCAAAGTTACTTTGATATATTGTCACCTGCAAATTAATTTTTGCCGCATTTTTGAAATTGTATTGAGGGTAATGGAGTAAAGCCGGATTAGTTTGCGACCCCCCTATAAATCGGTAAGAATCTGCAGCAAATCAATAGCTTTTTGAATAATTTTTTTGTCTTCGCCAGTAAAATGTTTGGCGATTGAATCAGCCAGCCATTCTTCTGTTTCCTGCCTTACATCCAGAATTTTAGCTTTGCCTTTTTTAGTAAGCAATACGAAAGATTTCCTCTTATCTTTGAGCGAAGCCCGCCTTGAAACATATTTTAATTTTCCCAACCTGTTGAGCACCTGGGACATGTACTGGGAAGAAATATTCAATTGTTCACACAGTTTGGATGGCGACAGTTGTTGGTTATGATTCAACAATGAAACTACTTTAATTTCAGTAATAGATAATTGTTCGGGATTGCTCATCTGTCTGCGTAGTCTCCGGTTTAATTTGCTACCCAAATCGCGGAGATGAAATGCCAAAGCCTTATCAAGTTCGGAAATCATAATTATCAAATTAACATTGTAAAGTTACTTTAGCAATAACTAAGTTAAATCTGTTAACTTAGTAATAATCATGTTCCGCCTGGCGCTCACTTCAAATACAAGAGCTTCTTAGTTTCACTGTATGTTCCCGCTTCAAGCCTGTAAAAGTACACCCCGCTTGATAATTTAGCGGCATCGAAAATAACAAAGTGCATGCCGGTGTTTTGATATTCTTTTACCAGCGCTGCAACCTCTCTACCGAAAACGTCATAAACTTTTAGCGTCACAAATTCAGCGACCGGCAATTGGTAGATTGTTTTATCGGTGGACGCAGAATATTTCACCTGCCCAAAGAGCGGAGTTAATGTTACGATAAGGGAAACGAAAATAGATAAAAGTTTCATCATTTTTCTCCTGCCATTTTGTGCTGCGGAATTTTACTTTATTGCTGGTGCATCCCACTGCACAGATAATAGTTAATAAATTCAGTCATTTTACTTCAACAGCACTAATTTTTTTGTTTGAGTAAAACTACCTGCAGTAAGCCTGTAAAAATATATTCCGCTTGACAGATGACTCCCGGAAAATTGCACGAAATAATTTCCCGCAGATTTCTGTTCATTAACTAGAGTTGTTACTTCTCTGCCGAGAACATCATAAATTTTGATAGTAACCAATCCCGATTTAGGAATAGAATAATTTATAACTGTACTTGGATTAAAGGGGTTGGGATAATTCTGCGATAGGGAATAAGAATGCGTTATACTATTCAATTCTTTTGTCCCGGTAATTGATGAACCCCCGGCAGCAATATATGCAGCATTAACGGCTTTCAAATCAGCAGTAGAATTAAAATTATCGAACAGGACATCATCCCAGATTAACGAGCCTACAGGAAGAGAGAAATAAGGCGATATTATATTAATATTACTCTGAGCAAATAATGAAGTATTTACCTGAGAAATTAATTGTGCTGGATAAACAATGAAACCAAGAGAATTATATTCTTGAGTAACTGCAGTTATTACCCATTGTGGAATGAAAGTAACTGCATTAAGCGTTGCTGGTAAATTGGTAAGATATACCAGCACTTGGGCTGCGGTAATTTGACCGGCAGGAATGTTGATTGAAGGATCAACTTCAAATTGATAAACAATTGTCGTCCCTGTAGTAACAGTCAGCATCATTCTTAATGCAGCATTACCCTGAGTGAGAATAATTTCCGGCTGTGTTAATGTGATTGTATATATAACACCATTATATGTTACTGAAAATGAAGCAGGGATTCCTGCTGAATTGTATTGTGCAGCGAGATAGCGGTTTAGCGCAGTTGTAGATACTCCGATAGTTGCGGCAATTGTATAATTTTGTGCTAAAATATTTGAAGATGATACAGCACATAGAACCGATAAAATGCACAACAAGTTTTTAAATGTTTTCATAAATGACTCCATAGTTTTTTATGATGAAATTGTAAATTATATTTGCGATATTATAATTTATGTTTTCATACTGGCTCCTTTCCTGCGCTTAAAAGTTTATGCAAACAAAAAGGCGCGGTCTTCCCTTGTTACAGAGAAAACCAGTGCTGCCAGCACGCCGCCTTTCGTTTGCGAATACGCCCTCTATGCAGTTGCTGCTGTACAGAGGGCTTTTATTTTATTGATGTTCTTGCTTATGGTTGCTCCGTATTTAATGTACGAATACTCGCCGATAAGTCCTGCATAACTTAAGTCTATACTTCCGTCAACAAGATTGAATGTTTTGGGGTTAACCTGCTCTTTCAGGGAGGCTTCAACAAATCGAACCGGATACCAGCGAAATCCGGTTTCAAGATTTAACGGCAATCCATAAACAAATCCTATTGAAGGAGCAAACGGAAGATCCTTTGAAATTCCTATGCTGCTGGATGAAGTTTTTGAATCTTTCAGAATTATGTCATCCGCACCAAACCCCAGTGCAAATTTATTTGGTTCAATAGTCCGTGCGCTGTAGTAACTGCCGGAAGCAACACAACCGCATAAAGAAAGGGTTAATAACAAAACCGGTAAAAAGCTATAAGTTAAAATTAAATCGCGGAATTGTTTTTTCATACCTAATCCCCTTAAACCGTGATCATTTAAAGCACAAATTTTTCATCCCACTTTCCGGGAATGAAAATAAAAAAACCAAAATTCAGATACGCAGTTTCGCAGCGCCAATAGCTGCCGGGGCATTAAGGGGATTCTCTAAATCGTCTATCCCTGCCATGATCGCTGAACACCTCAATTATAATATAAATATTATTTAACTAAAATGAATCAGTAAAAACACGTAGTCGCTTCTACGTATTTTTACGTAGTACTCCTACGTGTTTTTACGTAGAAAGGTCTACGTGTTTTTACGTAGAAAGGTCTACGTGTTTTTACGTAGAAAGGTCTACGTGTTTTTACGTAGGAAGGTCTACGTGTTTTTACGTAAGAAGGTCTACGTGTTTTTACGTAGTACTCCTACGTGTTTTTACGTAGGAAGGTCTACGTGTTTTTACGTAGGAAGTTTATATCACAATGCTGTTTCTTTTTTAAAGACTTGCAGATCTTTGAATATGGCTTGAAAATACGCATTGGTTCATAAATAAGGTAACCGAAACAAACTACTCTTATAATTAGCCACTGTTAAAAAAATTAATATAAAGCTGCATAAACGATTTCCTAAAAAAATATTTCATATTAGTTACTGCTAGTTGACCGTCAGTGACTGTAAACCGTTAAAACGGTTATAATTTCAAATTTTCATTTAAGCAACCCATGACTAAAGTCATTGGCTGCTAAGGATAAAGTCATGGGCGGCGCTCCAACGTTGCCCTTAGCTATATAAGCTTTAACAAACAATTACATCCTTTCATATTCATTTAAATTTTCCCCCTTATTTGATCACCATCAGCTTTTTTGTTTGTACAAAACTACCTGCAGTAAGCCTGTAGAAATAGACTCCGCTCGGTAATCTTGATGCATCGAATGTTACCTGGTAATGTCCCGGTAATCTTTCAGTATCGAAAAGTGTTTCAATCTTTCTGCCGAGTATATCGTAAACATTCATAGTGACGTGCGAAAGTTCTGGGATATCGTAAGCGATTATGGTTGACGGGTTGAAAGGATTGGGATAATTCTGTGATAGCGAGAAATTATCCGGGAATTCATGTCCGCTAGTTTTTATACCTGTTATTAGCTCGGATAGCGGACGCCGCCAAATTCCGCTGCCATTGGTACCTGCAAATAAATCAGTTTCACTAACCGCAAGACTGCTGATATCTGTATTTATCAATCCGGTATTAACTGCCGTCCAACTCACGCCATTGTCTGTGGTAAGGAAAATACCGCCATACGAAGAGGCTGTGTAATAAGCGCCGGCGAATAGATTTGTTCCGCTGGTTACTAACTCTGATGTATATGCATTTGCCGGACCAATCCAATCCCAGGCGGTACCGTTGTCTGTAGACCGGTAAACACCGTTGTTGGTTCCCGCAAATATATTTTCGCCTATTTCAACAAGTGAAAAAACTATTTCATTATCCAAATCCGTACTTTGCAAAGCCCAGCTATCACCGTTGTCGGTTGACCGAAAAAAACCTCCATTTTGTGTTCCGGCGAAAATACTTGTTTTGCCCGAATTATTTTTTGAAACGAGAAGTGAACAGACCCACGTGTTGGTTAAACCCGAATTAATTGCTGACCAGCTTATTCCATCATCCGTGGATCGATAAACACCAGTACCTTGTTGTCCGTCTCCGGCAAAAAGTTCATTACCGGATACCGCAAGACATGTGACATAAAAATTTGTCATGGCTGAATCGAATAAGGTCCAATAGCCGCCGTTATTGGTTGAACGAAGAATTCCTCTATTGAATTGCTGCCCGGCAAAAAGATCTGCGCCTGATTTGACCAGGGAAGTGATAAATCTATTTTCAGGAAGACCTGAATCTGCAGTCGTCCATGTCATGCCGTTGTCAGTGGTCAATATAACGTCTGTGTAACCTGCAAATAGATAGGAACCGAAAACTGCAAGACAATTTATTGAAGAATTAATAATTCCGTTATTGGATTCTATCCAATTTGTGTCGTCTTCAGGTACCTGGTAAACGCCATTGCCGGTCCCCGCAAATATATTAGTACCCAGCACATAAAATGTATTTACGCGTGTATTTTTCAAACCAGAATTCATTGGAGCCCAGTTAGTTCCGTTATTCTTCGATCTGAATACACCATTATTGGTTGTCCCGGCAAAAAGATTAGTACCATTTATTTGGAATGCTGTGATTTGGGTATTTGGCAATCCCGAATCTATTTCAACCCAGCTCTCTCCGTAGTCTGTTGAACGGTAAACACTACCATTCTGTTCCGGTCCCTCTTCACCGACCGGAAAAACCATGGGTTTTGAAGCCCCGGCATAGAGATTCGCGCCAGACGCGATAAGAGCAGTAACATAATTACCTTTTATTCCTGAATCGGATGCAGCCCAGCTCTTACCATTATCCGTTGACCTATAGATATCTGTGTAGGCACCTACAAAAATATTCGTGCCATCTAAAGCAAGGGCTGTAACTCCAGCGTTTGTCATTATAGAAGACCAGCTGCCGCCGTTGTTTGTTGAAAGATAAAGTCCGTTCGCTGTCCCGGCAAAAATATTAGAGTCGACTACAGCAAGCGCTGTAATATTCTGATTTACTAAACCTGAACTAGCCGAAGCCCAACTGGCGCCATTGTTTGTTGACAAAAAAATACCGGCGCTGCCAGTTATACCTGCAAAAAGATTTTTCCCGTCTACAACCAGTGAAGTAATGTAAGGGTTTGTTAATCCATTACTTGCTAAAGTCCAGCTCTTACCATTATCCGATGAGCGAAAAACACCGCCTCCATTAGTACCGGCGAAGATATAAGTACTGTCCGAAGCGAAACAGGTTATATCACCATTATAAGGTCCATTAGTTTGCACCCACTGAGCATTAATTGAAATAAAGAAAAGTAAGATTATATATATTATTTTTTTATACATAGAACTTCCACTGTTTTTAATTCAAAACGGAATAATCCTTTTTGAATTGTTATATCCCTCTAATCCGGTAAAATAATTTACTTAAGTTGACAGTTTCTTATTCAATAGTTTTTCTACCTTTTCAATTTTCGTATGCATCCTGCTTTCACTGCCTTTGCGGTAATCGACTTTCAAATTTATGGTAATCCTTTCGCAGTCTTCTGCAAGCAGGTTAAAGCACCCGGAAACTACATTCATTACTTTATTCCAGTCGCCCTCCAGGATAGTACCCATTGGAGTAAGCTGATAAGTAACCCCGCTTTTATCAATATTGTCCAGAATCCTGGAAACATAAGGGCTTACACTAATACCCTTGTCGGTTGGGTAAATGCTGAATTCTAATAAAACCATACAGCCTCCTGACAGATTAAAATATTTATTTATAAATAATATGTAAAAAATCCGCATGTGTCAACTGAGTCAACACAAATATTGTGAAAAGCAAAGCTATATGTTTCATTTTACACTCATATCTAATAAAAATATTACTCACAAAAATTACTTATAAATTTGAATTACAAAAGGCGCGCATCCTATTGCACGCCTCTTAGTAATTATTGATAAACGATATTACTTCAGCAGCGTTAACTTTTTTGTCTGCACAAAGCTGCCTGACTGCATCCGGTAGAAATATATTCCGCTTGCCAGCTTACCTGCATTAAATTGCACAGAATAATTACCGGCAGATTTCTGCCGGTCAACTAATGTTGCTACTTCTTTTCCCAAAACATTATAAACTTTTATTGTAACGAAACCTGCTTTAGGAACAGAGTAATTGATAATAGTTGAAGGGTTGAAGGGGTTGGGGTAATTTTGCTGCAGGGAATAATTTGCCGGCAAATTATATTGCTGGTTTTTAACGCCGGTAATCATATCTGAAAGCGGTCTAATCCAAATGCCGCCTGAAGTGGCTGCAATTAGATTAGTCCCACTGACAATTAAAGAATTAACATTAATTGAAGTATTCGTTAAACCGGTATTAACCGGCGACCAGCTCTGACCATTGTTGGTTGAAAGGAAAACACCTGTATTAGTACCGGCAAAGATATCCGTACTATTAGGCGCGGTGACGGCAACAGCTAATGATGAAACAGAAAAGACAAAAGAAGTATTAATCAAACCTGTTTTAACCCAGCTTGTTCCGCTGTTTGTTGAAAGGAAAAGACCGTTGTCAGTCCCCGCCACAATATATGATACACCGCCTGTCATTCCATTTGAAGAAACGGCAAGAGCGCGGATATAAGTGTTCGTTAAGCCCGAATCAACCGGAGTCCAGTTTGTTCCGTTGTTTGTAGAGAGATAAATGCCGCTGTTAAAAGTTCCTGCAAAAAGATTCAATCCGCCTCCTCCTGCGGGACCAGCCCCAATTATATCCGAGGCAAACGAGGAAACATTAATGTTTGCCAGTCCGCATTGAGCCCAGCTTGTTCCTGAGTTAGTTGATAGAAAAACACCGTTGGATGTACCAGCCAGTAAATTTGCGGCACCTGTTCCAGCGGGATATACTGCGAGAGTCAAGACAGAGCCACAGTTATTAATTAAGCCGCTATCAACCTCTGACCAGCTTGCCATTGAAGGTAAAACAGCGCCGTTGTAAAGATATACCCTGCCGAAATAAGTTCCTGCAAAAACATTCGTTTCTCCCCAAGAGGGTACCGGGCGATCTGTTACGGGGCTGAAAGCAAACGCTGTAACATCTAAATTCGACAAGCCTGAATCGGCTTGAGCCCAGCTTGTACCGTTGTCGGTAGAAAGAAAGATACCCTCTTTACCGGCAGATGCAAAAAGATACGTTACATTTGTACCCCCCTGGATAAAGGCGCCCAGCGAGGAAACACTCAAATTCGTCAAACCCGAATCAACAACCGGCGTCCAGCTTGTTCCGTTGTTAGTTGAAAGATAAATACCAGCCGGAGTACCCGCGAAGATATTCGTCCCGCGAGGACCATTTGGCGTAAAATTTGGAGTAAAAGCCATTGTCTCCACAATATTATTAGTCAAGCCCTTATCAATTGCTGTCCAGCTTGTTCCATTGTCAGTTGATAGTAAAAGACCTCCGCCTGTATATAAGCTCGCAATGTCCGGGTTCGGAAGCAACCCAGCATAGAGATTCGTACCGCCTGTCCCATTTGGTAAGGCAGTAAGAGATAAAATAGCCACGGCGCCTGCATATTCAGACGGATTAATTGATGACCAGCTTGTTCCGTTATTTGTGGAAAGGGCAATGCCGCCTCCCAGACCCGTTTCAAACGAATATCCCGCAAAAAGATTAGTTCCGCCTGTCCCGTTGGAGGAAACAGCAAGATGGTAAATGTCTCCATTTCCGCTTAAAACCGACGTCCAGCTTGTGCCATTATTTGTTGAAAGAAAAACTCCGGCTTTAGTTCCCGCAAAGAGATTTGTATCGCCCGTCCCTGTGGGACTGACAACAAGTGAAGAGACGTACAAACTATTAGCGTTTGACAAGCCATCATTAACGGGGGTCCAATTTGTTCCGTTATTGGTTGAAAGAAAAACTCCGCCGCCATTAGTTCCGGCAAAAAGATTCGAGCCGCTGACAGCAAACGAAGAAACTGATTTATACGACAAGCCTGCAGTATCTGCAGACCAACTTGTTCCGTTATTTGTTGAAATATAAACTCCGCCGCCGTTAGTCCCGGCAAAAAGATTCCCTGCAGCGCCTTCAGCAAGCGAGGACACTGCATAGTCCGGCAAGCCTATATTAGCCGGCGCCCAGTTTGTTCCGCGGTTAGCAGAAAAATACACGCTGCCATTAACCACGGCAAAGAGAAACGTGCCTTTGAAGAGTAAGCAATTGACATCTCCCCCGTAAGGTCCATTTGTCTGTACCCATTGCGCATTATCTACTGCACAAAAAAGTACAATAAGGAATAATAACTTTCTACACATAAATTTCCTCTACTAGTATAACTTATTGAAAAAGTATAAATCCTTTTTAATCGTAATAATAAGAGTAGTGTAAATTTTTATAATTCTACACCAACGGATTTATTTGCCAAATATTTTCATAATAGTAATAAAAACAAGTATTGTGCCAAAATTATTTCAAATATAATTGAAGCTTTATATAAGTAAAACAATGCGATTCGTTCTATTTTATTATAAAATATTTTTTTTCGTCAAGTAATGCCGGAGGCTCTGATTATCAAATTTCTGACAGGCTATCAGTTATTTGATAGCCGGTATTAAACCGGACATCCACACGTAACAGCAATAAGCTTTTTCATATAACCCCCTCATTTATGGGAACTATTACAAATATGTTATAGAAAGATTACTTTAAAGTAATCTTTCTATTTTATAAACTTTTTAAGAATCCTTACGGTAAAAATCTACTGGTTTTATGCCGCCGGCTCTTAACTTTATTTCTTGGCGCACTCAATCCTTCACGCACCGAACGCCAAACCCGTCCTTCTTATCTACGTTTAATATTTCTTTTACCAAAGTTAGTATCTCTTGTCTTGTAAATGGCTTTGAAATATAATGAGAACAACCAGCTGCTAAAAATTCTTCTCTGTCACCCGTCATTGCATAAGCGGTGACAGCAATAATCGGGGTACTTTCATAACCCTTCATTTTCCTAATTTCTTGTGTTGCTTGTTTTCCGTCTAGACCGCGTCTGAGGTTAATATCCATAAAAACCAGATCGTACTTTTTCTCTTTGAGCATTTTGATAGCATACTCTGCATCAGGAATTGAATCCAAATCAATTAATTCACACAAAAATCCTTTCATCACGTGATAAACAATCGGATCGTCATCAACCAATAAAGCAAGCGGTTTAACTGCTTTTATATTTGTCGCTATTATTGGGTTTGGCAGATCCTTTAAGGGCATTTCCTTTTTTACTTTCACATTTGTAACCGGCAGTAACACACTAAAAGCACATCCTTTACCGAATTCACTTTCAACTGTAATTTTACCCGCGAATTTTTCAACTAATTTTTTTGTTATGCTTAATCCTAATCCGGTCCCTTCAAAATTTCTGTTTAAACCTTCGCTTGCCTGGCGGAATTCTTCGAAAATAATTTCCTGATCCTTTTTTTCTAAGCCAATACCCGTATCAACTACTTTTATTTCAACATAATTATCTTTAAGAGAAACACTTACAATGATTCCTCCTTCTACTGTGAATTTGACGGCATTATTTATTAGATTATTAAGGATTGACCAGTAAGCGCGCCTGTCTGTGTCCAAATAAATTGTTGGATTACTGAAAGTTGATCTTAGATATATTCCTTTTCTCTGTACTGTCTGTTCGTATAAGTTTATTATCGCTTCTGTTTCGCTTACTAATTCTAAAGATTCTAATTTGAAGTCCACTTTATCTGATTCAAACTTTGTAATATCCAAAATAAGATTTAATGTTTCGGATAAACGTTTGCCGCTTTTTAAAATATTTTCAGCCATTTCTTTTAATTCAGGTTCTTTCAGCAATTCAATCAATAATTCTGCAAAACCATTTATGCCTATTAATGGAGTTCGTAATTCGTGGCTCATATTTGCAAAAAAGTAAGATTTTGCCCGGCTCATTTCTTCTGCATTATCTTTAGCCTTTATCAGTTCTCTTTCGAATTGTTTACGCCCGGTAATATCTTGATTAATGCCATATATTTTGTAAGTAAGTCCCGAAATATTTTTCAGCGCCTTATATTGAACACTAACATCCCTGATATCTCCGTTGTCTTGAAGTACTCTCGCCTCTGCTGTTCCTAAATAATTTGGATCCTTCGACTCAATTGTTTCTTGTATGTTTTTTCTTATCCAACTTGCATCATCCGGATAGACAAGTCTCTTTAAAAATTCTTCGGCGCTCATAATATTACCGCCCTGCTTTTTCGTAGATGAACCGTGTATAAGTCTGTAATACTGATCGTTAAAAATAAATTGACCTGTATCAACCTCATATTCCCAATACCCCAATTTTGCCAACTCGGCTGCAGCTGATAGGTTTGCTTCTATATTTTTGCGCCCGGTAATATCCCGGATATTGCATTGTATTACATTCTGATGATCTACTGAATAAACGTTACTTACAAATTCCACAAAAATCTTTTTTCCACTCGAAGTACTAAGCGGTAAATCATCATAACGTACATATCCCTTCTGCTGTAATTCTAAAAATTTTTCTTTGTTGGCTACTGCATCTTTGAAGAGCCCAATTTCCCATAGTTCTTTATCAAGGAAATGTTCTTTATTGTACTCTAACAACTCAATCATAAATGGATTCACATCCACAATTTTTCCGCTTTTATCATCGAGGATAAGAATCCCGTCTTTTGCTGATTCAAAAAGACGTCGATAGCGGAGCTCTGAAATGCTTAAAGCTTCTTCTGTTTCTTTCCGCTGCTTTTCAATTTCCATTGATTCAATGGAAAAACTAATATCGTTTGTTACCTCGATAAGCAAATCAATTTCTTCTTTATCAAAGAACTGCGGGGTACAAGAATAAAGTGTAAAAGTACCTATGGTTTTCCCAAAAAGTTTTACCGGCATCGCTATTGCAGCACGATAGTTTCGCTTCAGCGCTTCTTCTCTCCAGGGCGCCATAAGCGGATCGTTCCCGATATCATTACATACAACATGCCTGCCTTCTCTAATCGCTGTCCCTGTCGGTCCCCATCCCGCGGGAATATCTTTTTTAGTAATCTTTGGAATCACTGATAAATAACCATCTTCCCGACCAGCATATGTAAATGGCTTTATATAACCGGTTTGTTCATCACCCGAACCGAACCAGGCCATTTGAAACTTTCCTGTTTCAATTATAATATCACAAACTTCTTTAAGCAATTCCGCTTTATCTTTAATGCGCACAATTACCTGGTTTATCTTACTGACAATTGCATAAATACGATCAACTTTTAGTATTTTTTCTTCAGCCAGTTTGCGTCCGGTAATCACATCGAATATGGATATAAAATATCCTTTTTTAGGGCTGTAAATAGTGGCAGAATGCCACGCTCCAATGGATGCGATATAGATTTCCATAGTTACTGATTCGCCGGTCAACGCAACTTTTCCATAGATCCTGAACAATTCCGGATCCGACTCACGTATGCCAGGAATTATTTCAGTTATCTTTTTTCCAACAACATTCTTGAAGCCGGTCAGCTTTTCGAAAGCATTGTTCACTTCCAAATAAATAATATCCTGCGCTTGTTCCTGATCGAACAATACCCTGCAGTATGCTAATCCATTCCGCATATTCTTGAATAATGAATAATAACGTTGTTGACATTTCCGTAAAGATTCTTTCTCAAGCTTTTGCCCGGAGATGTGTTTTTCATCTTCAGTTTTAAGAGTTAAATACTTTATACTTAGCGACTTCAATTTCATTAAAAGTTCGTTTTTAGTCTTATCAATCTTTTTCATAATCTATTTAATCCTCTTACATTTTAATTGAACTTTGGCAAAGTAAAATAAAAAGCGCTTCCAACTCCTTCTTCGCTTTCCACCAATATTTTACCGCCATTCTTTTCTACAAATTCTTTGCATAACAATAAACCTAACCCTGTGCTCAATTCTCCATCTGTTCCTTGCCTGCCTGTCTTTTCGCCGAGTTCGAATAGTTTCTCCACAATGCTTTTTGGCATCCCGATACCTGAGTCTTTAATAAATATTTCAATCATTTGGTCTTCTATTTCCTTAGCGCTGATTGTAACCATCCCATTTTGATGCGTGAATTTAACTGCATTAGATAAAAGGTTTCTGAGCACTGTGCTGATCATTTTTTCGTCCGCATAAACTTTTTGTGAATTATCAATTTTATTAATAATTGTAATTCTTTTTTGCAGCGCTCGTTGATTTATTGTATTAATGCCTTGCGAAATCATTTTAGATAAATCAAAGTCTTTTGGAGTAAAGTTTATCGAACCATTTTGAAGCATAGCCCATTCCAGCAAATTTTCCAAAAGCTTATAGAGATTACATGCGGTTTCATTAAGTGATTTACTAAATTCAGCAAATTCAGCCAACGAAAAATTTTCGGTTTTATCTGCCATTAGTTCTGTCAGGCTTAAAAGCCCCACAAATGGGCTTTTAAGATCGTGTGCTATGATAGAAAAGAATTTATCCTTGGTGGCAATCAATTTATCTTGTTGTTCCGAATATTGAAGGTAAATATTTCTTTGACGGTAATGATAAAACCAAACAATCCCCCCGCTTAAACATAATATTAAAAGGACCGTGAATAGG
>CAZUCY010000085.1:0-16311 GCA_964618785.1 uncultured Ignavibacteriaceae bacterium
AATTAAAAATCGCAAAATTGTTTTGAATTTCTCACAAAGCATTTATTCCAAACCGGAAATTAAAATTGCAGAATTTTTTCATAATACTTTTATCAAATATGCAGATAAAATCATTATTCAACGATTGAAAAATTTTATTTCTTCAATAAATAAAGTAAATGACGGAGTGCTGAATTATAAGCCCGATCACAAAATTGCAGTTGAAGTCAAAAGCTTAATTGAAAAACTGGTCATGTTAATAAAAATAGAGGAAAAGATTAAGTGCTTATTTGAAATTAAGAATGTAATTATAAAAAAAGACGGGGGAATAAAATCCAGGGATTACCTATCTGCTAAATTAAGAGAGGATCTGCAGGATTCAATTAACTTTTTAGAAGGATATTTTGAAGAGCTTAATTATTTTGCAATAGAAGAAGATTATCATGAAAGAGAAATAGAACTAGCAAAATTTGGTAAGATGCTTATTTATTTCTTTAATATCGCACTGGAAAATTTTACAAAGAAAAAACATGAAAACGGTTATCTGGATTATGAAGATATTCTCATTTATACGCAGAAAATTCTTGAGCTGGAAACTGTAAGAGAAAATGTCTCCAATAAGTTCAATTATATTTTGATTGATGAATATCAAGATACAAATGAAATCCAATATAAAATATTTTTACCGGTATTAGATCAATTAAAAAAAGGAAATCTATTTGTTGTAGGAGATGACAAACAAAGCATTTATATGTTTCGCGATGCTGAATTAGAAATCTTTGACCGTACGAAGAAAAATATTGAAGCCATTTCTGGTAAAGAAGCTTTGTTAACCTTACCCGATAGTTTTAGAATGGCGCCTGCTATCTGCTTGTTTACAAATTTACTTTTCGAAAAATTATTTGAATATCCTAATATGATCTATAATGAAGTTGCTCCCTCTGATCTTGTCTGTGCAAGGAAAGATGAAGTAATTGGCGGGATTGAAATATTATTAAGCGGCGAGGCGGTTATTAATAGTGAACCAGGTACTAACTGCAATCAAGAAGCAGAAATGATTGCTAAAAGAATTTTACGCTTAATCAAAGCCGGTAACGGAGTTGAAAAAATGACCTGGCATGATGTGGTAATTTTGTGCAGAAAAAGAAAATCTTTTGCTGAACTTGAGAAAGCATTTATAAAATATAACATTCCATTTTTGATTGTAGGAGGGAAAGGCTTTTTTCAGAAGCAGACAATCTATGATTTCTATAATTATTTTTCTTTTTTATCCGATGAAAAAAACGACACGGCTTTAGTCGGTATTCTAAGATCGTCGTTTTTTTCACTATCGGATTCTGTAATATTTGAAATTTCACTTATTCAGGGCGACAGTTATTATGAGAAATTAATACGATATGGTACAAATAATAACGAAATTAAACATATCATTAAAACTTTGTCTGAAAATCTTTTATGTGCAAAAAATTATGATATCCCTTTTCTTTTGAGAAAAATACTTAATGAATCGGATATCCTCGCAGTTATTGCTAATAAACCAAATGGTATACAGGAATTAGCAAATATCGAAAAACTTGTCAAAATTACGATAAACTACTTTTCGAAGGGATTTAAGACTTTATATGATTTTGTTAGCTATTTGAAAGATTCAATTGAGCAAAGTGAGGATGAATCACAGGCTGCCATTGCAGAAGACCTTAACTCCGTAAATATTATGACTTTCCATCAAGCAAAAGGTCTTGAATTTTCTGCTGTGTTCCTGTTCAAATGTGATGATATCTCGTCAAAAAATATTACTAAATCAAAAAGAGTTTCGGCTAATAAAAACTTTGGGCTGCTCACTAAATTGCCTCTTAACAATCGTTATTCGGCTGAATACAAATCTGCTCCTATTATTGAATTGAGCAATTTTATTATTAGGAAAAAAGAATTAGCTGAAATTAAACGTCTGCTCTATGTAGGTATAACTAGGGCTAAAAGTTATTTGTTTATTTGCGGGAATATAAAACAAAATATGAATTTTGCCAATGACTCATTTATGGGACTGATTAAGAAGGGGCTGAATATTGATTTCGATTCCAATGGCTTGACAATAAATTCCGACTTAAAATTCTTAAATTTCGAGAAGAACGATTATTATATAAAGAAGATGGATGTAAATATCCCGATAATAAAAGAAATTGATACAATTGAGCAAGTTAAAACTGAAGTTGAACCTACGGTTCAAAAGGAGTTTTTTGTTAAAAACATATCTGATATTTTGGAAGAAGAAATTATTTCGGCGACTAAATTATCTGTATACAATCAGTGCCCGTTAAAATATAATTTAATTTATGATTTAGGATTTGCATCGATTTACAATCAATATAGTAGATGGAGGACAGAAAAAGCCGCATTTGGTAGATATGAGTTCAATGAAATTGAGGACGAAAGATTAAATAATACGCAGGAAAGTGAGTTAAGAAATATTATTAAGGAATTTGCCGACGTAAAAGGGAGGGTAATCCACAAAATTTTGCAAAAAGAGTTATCCGTTGATAAAGTTGAAGAAAGTTTAAATAGTTTTTTAAAAAACGAAGTTGATTCCTTTGAGGCTGAAGAAAAAGTAATTGACAACCTCATAATTGAAATAAAAAATGATCTTACTACATTTTTTGAATCTGCTGTCTTTAAAGAAATAAATAAATTCCAGGATTTCAAGAATGAGTTTGAGATATATGCAAAAGAAAATAATTATTATCTTTACGGTATTCTAGATAAACTTATTCTTTCAGAACATAAGGCGGTTATTATAGATTATAAAACGGATTTATTAAAAAGTAATGAATATGAGGAAAAAATTAATAGTTACTATACACAATTAAAGTTTTATTCGTACATTGTTAGTAAAGTATTTAATAAAGTCAATAAATATGAAATACAATTAATCTTTATAAAATATCCCGGCAGAATTTTCAAAAAAGAAATCGGGAAAGAAGATTTTGAAAAGATTAGTAATGAAATTAAAAATATGGTAAGAAATACAAGGGAACAGATTTATAGTAAAAATCTAAGTCATTGTAAAAATTGTTCGTTCTCAACAAATTTTAAAGATTGTATATTACTATAAATTTATAGCAGCTAATCCCATTAAAATATTTCTAATATTCTCAAAGAAAAATATTAAATTAAGATCTGGATTCATAATTCAATATATAATTAGCCATTTGAAACTTTTATTTATTAAATTTATATTAAATATAAATATAGAAAGAAAATACTTTTTAATTTATTAAATTTTGAAAAAATCTTGAAAGAATTAGCATGCATAAAAATATCACTCAAATTAGAGACTTAAGTTTAATCGAAAATGAATTGAATAACAATGTGGCAGGTGTGTTAGCTTTTATGCATGGAAGTGATAAAATTGAACAGATTGCTACTCCATTTCTATATCAAGATAAAAATATTTACATATATTTTAGTAATGAAGATGAATATTTTGAAAATATCCATTTCCATGATGATGTTTCATTTACTATAATTAAAATTGGGAAAGCAAAAAAGATAAAGGAATTGAGCTTTGATCCTACTTATAATTTCTTTTCGATTTCCGTAAAAGGTTCGATTAGAAATATTGATGATATCAAACTGATTGAAGATTTACGTTTGAATTATTTAAAAAAATATAAGAAAATTGTGGAAGGTGAGATAGATTTTTCTGCTTTAAGCAAGATAATTATTATTGACTCGAAAGAAATACAGGCTTTTGAAGAAACCGGGGGATGATTTGACATTAACTTTCTTATCTTATTTGAAGTCAAAATTGTCAGTGGATATTTTTATTAAAAAAAATGATTTGCTACTACTCAGGTTATTATCTACGAAAATAAATAACAGGACTGCCTGATGTTAAACTATGTTTGGCTGGCACTTTTGTTTTTGGGAATAGGGACAGCGGTAACCACCGATCTTATAAATCAAAGTCAAAACAAATATAGAAATAACGAATCATTGCCGGTAGTAGTCAGTTTATCCGGTTTTTTGGAAAAATATTCAGAAAAAAGTTATCAGGCAAGCCTGGAGGTTAAACAGCAAGATTTTAATTGCTTTTATAACGAAAATATTCCTGCAGATGTCACCATTCCTGTCAGGCTTACTTACCATCCGGGAAAGTCTGAAAATTCAATTTACTTGAAAGTTCAAAAATCAGATCCTCTAATTTGGCAGGATATGGCTGCCGCCGCATCTGGTGAAAAAGACGACCTAACGGGAAAGATATTGATTGACAGCCTCGTTATGTCCCCGGCAGGGCAAGGTAGTACTGTAAAAGCGCATATTATTCTTGAAAGTGTTTCGTTTTTAAGGATAAAGAGAGTCACTAATGCTGCTCTTGATTATGCAGGTACTGCCGTAACAATTGCATTAGGTTTAATTGGCATAATGGCGCTTTGGATTGGGATAATGAAAATTGCCGAAGAAGCCGGGCTAATCGCCATCATTGCTTCATGGCTGAAGCCGGTGACTAAAAAATTATTTCCTGATGTGCCGCCTGATCACCCCGCTATGGGTTCAATAATAATGAATATTTCCGCTAATATGCTTGGACTTGGTAATGCCGCAACACCTTTTGGGTTAAAGGCAATGGAGGAATTAGACGAATTAAATCCCAATAAAGGTTATGCTACTAATGCTATGTGTACTTTCCTTGCCATAAATACTGCGGGTATGACTTTGATTCCTGCAACAGCAATCGCAGTTCGTGCAGCAGCAGGAAGCAGCGAGCCGGCTGTTATTATAGGAACTTCGTTATTCGGATCACTTTGTGCAACTATTGCAGGGATAACAGCCGCAAAAACGTTGGAAAAATTTCCAATTAAGAGAGGGCAATTTTCACTCTGGATTAAAAATAATGTAACTGGATTATTCATCCTGGTAACAATTGCAGCTTTGTTTTTTTTAGCAGTTTTTTCGGGAACCGGTAAAATAATTATTAAAGCATTTTCATTCCTTCCCGCCAAAACTCTTAAAGAGATTATCGAGACCTTTTCTACAATTGCAATCCCTCTTTTAATTGTACTCTTCATTGGGTACGGTGCAATAAAGAAAATTAAAGTTTATGAAAAATTTATTGAAGGTGCTAAAGAAGGTTTTAATATAGCTGTAAAAATTATTCCTTATCTTGTTGCAATATTGGTTGCAATAGGGATTTTTAGAGCCGGCGGTGCTATGGATTGGCTTGTTTATATCTTACATCCTGTTACAAATCTTATCGGTTTGCCTGCTGAAGCTATACCAATGGCGCTAATGCGCCCCCTTTCCGGAAGCGGTTCATTGGGAGTAATGGCTGAAACAATTTCTGTTCATGGTGCCGATTCATTTATCGGAATATTAGTCTCTACCTTATATGGAAGCTCCGAAACCACATTTTATGTCCTGGCAGTTTATTTCGGTTCAGTTAATATAAAAAACATTCGTCATGCACTTCCCGCAGGACTCATTGCCGATTTAGCCGGAATTCTTGGGGCTGTATTTATTGTAAGAATTTTATTCGGATTATGAACTAATTAAAACATTAAACTAAAAGTTCTTTATAATTATATGATAAAATCAATTAGACCTAAAGTATTTATTACAAGGGAAATCCCTTATGCCGCAATTAAGCTTTTGAAAGGTAAAGGTTATAACGTCGGAGTTTACCCTAAAGATTCGCCGATTCCTTTAAGAGAACTATACGAAAAGGTAAAAGATGCAGATGCAATTATTTCACTTCTTAGTGATAAATTTAATGCTGACGTAATCGACAAGATGGAGAAGTGCAAAATAATAGCAAATTATGCAGTAGGATATAACAACATAGATGTTGAATATGCAAAAAAGAAAAATATTATTGTCACAAACACTCCGGACGTATTAACGGATTCAACGGCAGATTTAACCATGGCTCTTGCACTTGCTTGTGCCAGAAGAATTATTGACGCTGAAAAATTTATCCGGGCTGGAGAATTTAAAGGATGGAAGCCAAAACTTTTTCTCGGAATTGAATTAAGAAATAAAGTATTCGGAATCTTAGGCAGCGGCAGAATAGGAACTGCTGTTGCAATCAGAGCAAGTGCTTTTGGTGCTAATATTATTTATTTCTCTAGAGCGAATAACTCTTATTTGGAAGAAACTACCGGAGCTAAAAAAGTTTCATTAGATATGCTTCTTAAATCTTCTGATTTTATTTCCGTACACCTTCCGTTAACCGAAAAGACTTTTCATCTTCTCAGTAAAAAAAAGCTTTCACTAATTAAGAAGACATCAATCTTAATAAATACTGCCCGGGGAGAAATTATTGATGAAAAAGTACTGATTAGTATATTGAAACAGAAAAAAATCTGCTGTGCCGGTTTTGATGTATTTGAAAATGAGCCCAAAATTAATCCTGAACTATTAGAACTTGGTAATGTTGTAGCTTTACCTCACATCGGAAGCGCAACCTTTGAAGCAAGAACTAATATGGCTTTATTAGCTGCTGAAAATATTATTTCAGTTCTTTCAAGTAAAGGAGCTATCACTCCCGTATTGTGATATGGAGATTGAATATTCTCACATTATTAGCTTTTCATAAAACGTACTAAATAATTAGTTTAACATTTATTTCTTAATATTATTGCATTATATGAAGAAAAATAAGACATTCATAGTTTTATAAATCATATTGTAAATTCAAACCTTTATAAGTAGGTTTAACATATAAAAATTATTATTATAGTAAAATGCGAATAGGCATACCGAAAGAAAATATCTTTGAAGAAAGAAGAGTGGCTCTTGCTCCGGCGGGTGTTGATGCGCTGATAAGAGCGGGTCATACTATTTATTTTGAAAGCGGGGCTGGTAATGGAAGTAATTTCAGCGATGAAGAATACTCTCGGACAGGTGCGACAATTGTTTACAGCCCTGAAGAAGTTTATCACAGAGCAGAAATGGTAGTTAAAGTTTCCACGCTTAGCGAAGAAGAAACGGAACTCCTGCAGGATAACCAAATACTTTTTTCCTTTTTGCATCTCGCAATTGGTAAGGATAGCATTATAGAAAAAGTACTTCAAAAAAAAATTACTGCAATTGGCTACGAACTAATTGAAAATGAAACTGGTTTACCCGTTTTGCATTCGATGAGTGAAATTGCAGGACAGTTATCAATCCAGCTTGCCGAAAGGTATCTTGAAAGTTACACCAAAGATGGAAGAGGCATTCTTCTTGGCGGAATAACTGGTGTTGCGCCTGCTGCTGTGGTAATCTTAGGTGCAGGTGTAGTTGGAACAACTGCCGCAAGAGCTGCGCTTGGAAGGGGAGCGCAGGTAATTGTAATTGATAAAGACTTGCACCGGTTGCGAAAAATTAATTCTTCTTTCAGGCAAAAAATTACTACAGTTGTTGCAAACCCATATACTATCTCCAGAGGTGTAAAATTTGCCGATGTTTTAATTGGAGCAGTTTTAAATAAAGGGGGAATAACGCCGCATTTGGTTTCAGAAGAAATGGTAAAAAACATGAAAAAAGGCGCCGTTATAATTGATGTTGCAATCGATCAGGGCGGATGCATTGAAACAAGTCATGTTACAACTATTTCTGATCCTATCTATTATATGCACAATGTAATTCATTATTGTGTCCCCAACATGCCTGCGCTCGTTTCAAAAACAGCGAGCTACGGTTTAAATAACGCATCACTTGGGTATATTATGAATATTGCTGATAATGGTTTATCAAATGCACTTATGGGGGATGAAGGATTATCAAAAGGCGTTTGTAGCTACCAGGGATTTTGCTCTAATGAAGCGATAGCAAATATCTTTAATCTGGAATATAGAAAACTCAGAGTATTTTTAACTAACTAAATTGAAAGACAAAATTAGTTTTATTCAAAAAACAGAAAGTAATAGGAATTAAAATTTACCTAACCGGCAATAATGATTCCTTTAATTGAAAATTATTATTCAATTTCGATAATTAATGTCTTTGACCTCAAAAGGGTACACTAACAATTTAAATTGGTAAAATATGGCTTCAACTCAATCTTTGAAAACTAAAAATACAGCTCCGTTTAATATACTGCACGCATATAATCAAAAAATTGTTTCTGCGGACGAAGCTGTAAAAGCAATTAAGTCAGGCGATAAAATTCTTGCCCATTCTAATTGCGCCTTGCCTTTAGTTCTGATAAATGCACTTATGAAGAGGAAAGATGAACTTTATAATGTTGAGATACTTCATGCATTAACAGTCGGAGATCTTCCTTATACAAAACCTGAAATGGAAGGGCATTTTAGGCACAATGCTTTTTTTGTCGGTACAAATGCACGTGAAGCAGTTCGCGAAGGGAGAGCGGATTTTATGCCTATCTTTCTTTATGAAACACCGTTGCTGTTCTCCAAGGGCGTTATAAATCTAAATGCGGCATTTATTCATGTATCGCCTCCTGATGAACATGGTTTTTGCAGTCTCGGTGTTGAAGTCGGCTTAATAAAAACCGGCGCTGAAAAAGCTAAGCTTGTAATTGCACAGGTTAATAAACATATGCCCAGAACTTTAGGTGATAGTTTTATCCATATCAGCAAAATAAATTATATCGTTGAAGTAGATGAAGAAATTTCCGAGCTTCCTCAGGGGGAAAAAGAAACTTCGCCAGAAATAAATGAGATCAATAAAAAAATTGCTTTCAATATTGCAGATTTAATTGAAGACGGCTCAACATTACAAATGGGAATTGGAGCTATTCCTGATTTTGTTCTAAAATATCTTTCGGACAGGCGGGCGCTCGGTATACATTCGGAAATGTTTTCGGACGGCGCTGTAGAGCTTGTTGAGAACGGCATTATTACGAACGAAATGAAGACACTTCACCCGGGTAAAATTGTTGCCGGGTTTGTATTAGGAACAAAGAAACTTTACGATTTTATTGATAATAACCCGATGATTGAATTTCATAGGCAAGAATATGTTAATGATCCTTTTGTAATTGCAAAAAATTACAAAATGGTTGCTATAAATTCCGCAATCGAAGTTGACATTACAGGACAGGTTTGTTCGGACTCAATGGGAACGAAAATTTACAGCGGCTTCGGTGGGCAATTGGATTTTATAAGAGGCGCTTCCCGTTCCGAAGGAGGAAAACCTATTATTGCTCTTCCCTCAACAACAAGAGATTTTAACATCTCCAGAATTGCGCCGTTTTTAAAACAGGGTGCAGGTGTTATCACAACAAGAGGCGATGTTCATTATGTTGTTACTGAGTATGGGTATGTTCAGCTTTTCGGAAAATCCATAAGAGAAAGAGCTAAAGCATTAATCAATATTGCTCATCCGAAATTCAGAGACGATCTTTATAAGTACGCAAAGGAAAATAAGTATTTATGAATAATTTTATTCTTTCCCAAATAACCTTTGCGATAAATTAATTATTATTGTTTTTTCATTTTAATTATAATTTCTGCTATCAAAAAATGAATAATAAATATCTGCTTCCTTAAAAGCATTTCAAATAATTAAAATTATCAACATTATCAACATATATTTATTCTAAAGATCAATGATAGCTGTCATCGGCGATATACATGGCTGTTACTATACATTAATGGAACTTGTTGAACAGATAAGTAACAAATATCCTTTAATAAAAATATATAGTGTCGGTGATTTGGTTGACCGTGGTAATTTCAGTTATGAAGTGATTGAATTTGTTAAATCACGGAATATTAGGTTTACACCCGGTAATCATGATTATATGTTTTGCTATTTTTTTAGACAATACGATAGTAATATGTCTAATTTATGGCTATATAATGGATATGAAAAAACTCTCGCATCATATGGCAGGCATAATGATGAAGTCTCCGCGCATCTGGACTTAATAATGCAAATGCCTCTTTTCCTTAACTTGAAGGATTGCTTTATCTCACATGCCGGTATTTCAAAATATTATGAATCGATTTTACCCGAATATCTTCAAAGCGATCTAAGTACTTTGGGAAATATTATCAGGAATAATCTTGATGAAAGCAAGAGCATTTTATGGGCACGCGGCGAACTTCTAAATATAGGCAAGCTTCAGGTGGTAGGACATACAAGACGTGAAAAAGTTGAGTTTAAGAAAAAAAATAACGTTGTTTATATAGATACTTCGGTCTATCTCATGAATAAATTAAGCGCTGTCATTATCGAGGATAATAATATCCTTGATATTCTTTCCGTAGCTACAAAAGCTGAGGATATGAAATAATTTATAAGCGATTTTATTATTTATTTTTTTTAGACTTTTAATTTTTCCTTTTTACAGGTAAAATTATTTTTGTATCTTTTGGTATATTACAAAAGTTCGATTGATTATTTAGACAAATTAGGGCTGGAGAGTTTAATTGACTTCTGAAGAACTAGATGATCTCCTTAAAGAAGCTTATGAACATTTAAGGCAAAACCGATTTCGTATGGCTCTAACGGCTGCGAGACAGGTTTTTGATGAACGGCAAAACGATTATAATGCCGCATCATGCTTGGCGTGGGCGTTGCTTGAAAACGGGTATCCCGCTCAGGCATTGGAAATAGCAAATCTTGCCGTTCAAATCGGCGGTGAGGATGTTAATTCCAGACTTTACCGTGGCTTTTTATTAATGCGAATGAGCATTTTTGAAGGTGCTTTATCTGACCTGGACTGGGCTATTGTCAAAAAACCGGATTTGCTTGCATGGGCTCATTTAAATAAGGCAAGGGCGCTTGGAGGATTGGGACGCTTTTTTGAAGGTATTGAAGAAATTGAAAAAGCAATCGATATTGATAAAAGCTCAAATCCGAAACTTAAAAAAGTCAGAGATTGGTTGAGGATTACTTTGGGTTATGATGAGAAATTCTTTGTAGGTGTTTTCTCAAAGAAGAAATCTTTTTTAATAGAGGCCGAAGAAGCCTTTAAAGCCAATGAGTACTGGTTTTCACTTTGGGCTGCAAGAGACACTCTAAATACGCCATCCCTTCAAAAAAAACATCCTCGCGCGCACATTATGGAACTGAAATCCCTATTGGGAATGTTTCAAATGAGAAACGCTTACGAAAAAGCTGAGTCCATAAAAGAACAATTTAATAACGACGAAGAGTTCAAAGACGTATATCATAAAATTCTTAAAATTTTTCCGGGTGAGACTTCTCAAGTAAGGGAAATTGATGCTTTCCTTTCTTCTATGAGTACAGATTTTGAGATATATGAAAACAGGTATTTTCATATCCATCAGGTTAGAACGTATGATTTAATTGAAAATCTTAGGACAGGCAAGCGCACATTCTTACTTCAATTTAATGAAGAAATTATAAGGTATATAGGGGTTGAGGTCGTACTTGATAATCCTTTCTTTAGTAAAGAACGAATGGATGTTGATGGTATTGCAGTTTGGCATTTGAATGATATTGAAGTTGGTAGACATTACTTTGTACTTACTATGGAAAAAGATTGGAAGATTGTAGAATTTGTTCAAAGCTGGGGAATAGATACTCCGGGCTTCTGGAAGGAGGGGCAAGGCAAGATTGATATATTTCTGGACGATCATCTTGTTTGCACAAGATGGTTTATAGTAGGTCCATCTGAAATTGTAAATTTCGAAGAGAATAAAATACCTGTAGATGAATCAAAGCCTCTGGAAAAACCTTTAACTGATCAGCCTAAAGAGGTAAAGATAACTTCTTTAAAACCTCAGGAGTCAAAATCACTTGAAGAACTTTTGTCTGAACTGGAAAATTATGTAGGACTTCAAAGTGTAAAACAATCGATGAGAGATTTTGTTGACTACCTTAATTTTATTAATGAAAGGAAGAAACTTGGTTTAAAGACTCAGGAAAATCTTCCTATGCATTCTGTTTTTCTCGGTAATCCAGGTACCGGTAAGACAACAATTGCACGGCTGCTTGGTAATATATTTAAAGCTATGGGTATTTTAAAAAACGGTCATGTTATAGAAGTTGATCGTTCCGGATTGGTGGGGCAATATATAGGCGAAACGGCTCAGAAGACTAATAAAGTTATTGATGAAGCTATTGGCGGATTACTTTTTATTGATGAAGCTTATTCACTTAAAAAAGAAGGAAACCAGCAGGACTTTGGGCAGGAAGCAATTGATATATTGTTAAAAAGAATGGAGGACAGCCAAAATTCTTCCAGTGGGCAGATGGGAGAATTTGTTGTAATTGCTGCCGGATATCCTGAAGAAATGGATGTATTTATTAATTCCAATCCCGGTTTAAAATCAAGATTTACTCACTTCTTTCAATTTGATGATTACACGCCTGATGAACTTGTAGAAATATTTAAACTTACTTCCGGGAAAGAGGAATATATTGTCTCTCCGGAAGTTTTAGATTTCCTCAGAAAACAATTTACAAATCTATACAGGAAAAGAGACAAGTCGTTTGGTAACGCAAGATTGGTTAGAAATTATTTTAACGAAGTTAAAATTCATATAAGTAAACGCTACTTAAAGATTCCGGAAAGTGATCGTACAAAAGAAACGATGACTACAATATTGCAGGATGATATATTGGCAACAATCGAACATGCAATTATCAAGAATGTGAAGATAGGAATTGATGAAGAAGTTCTTGCTAAAGCGCTGACAAAGTTAAATAATTTAACCGGACTGCTTTCGGTAAAGAAAGAAATAAATGAGATTGTTAAGCTTGCAAGATATTATACCGAGCAAGGAGAAGATATACATGATAAATTCTCGTCGCACCTTGTTTTTTTAGGAAATCCGGGCACCGGTAAAACTTCTGTTGCAAGGCTTTTCAGCGAGATTTATTCTGCTCTGGGTATCCTTCCAAGGGGTCACCTTGTCGAAGTCGATAGGCAAGGACTTGTTGCGAGTTTTATCGGTAAAACCGCAGAAAAGACTAAAGAAGCAATCGATAGAGCGATTGGCGGAACTCTTTTTATCGATGAAGCATATACTCTTATAAAAGGCGGGGATGCTAACAGCTCTGACTTCGGTAAAGAAGCGGTTGATACTTTACTTAAAAGAATGGAAGATGACAGGGGTAAGTTTATCGTTATAGCCGCTGGTTACACGGTTGAGATGGAGAATTTTCTTAACTCAAACCCCGGGATTCAATCAAGATTTACAAAAAAGATTTTGTTTGAAGATTATACGCCTGACGAATTGATGGAAATTACTGAAAAGTTGTTTGATAGCAAGGATCTCTTGCTTGATGAAGCAGTACGTGAACCTCTTAAAAAATATTTCATAAAAGTTTATAGAAACCGTGACAAAACTTTCGGCAATGCCAGGTTGGTAAGGAATCTTTATGAAAACTCTTTGAAGAATCAGCTTTTACGGATTGCTGATATTCCTGCCGAAGAACGGCATGAAGAAGTTCTAAAATATATTTTGATTGAGGATGTTAATGAAATTTTATCTCATAAAAAAGAGAAAGAACCGGCAAAAATTGAGATTGATCAGGAGCAATTAAATATAAGCTTAAAAGCGCTTAATGAATTGACCGGACTTGAGTCCGTTAAAAAATCTGTTGATAGATTAATCAGCAGTTTAAAAGTTGCTAAGCTTAGAAAACAAAGAGGACTAAAAGTTATTCCTAAAAATTTAAATTCTGTTTTCATTGGAAATCCGGGTACCGGCAAAACGACCGTTGCAAGGCTTCTAAGTAACATCTATAAAGAAATGGGAATTTTGGAAAAAGGTCATTTGATTGAAGTCGACCGTTCAGGTTTAGTAGCGGGATATCAGGGGCAGACTTCTTCAAAAACTAATGAAGTTATAAACAAATCTTTAGGTGGTACTCTTTTTATTGATGAAGCATTCATGCTTACTCGAGGCGCTTCCGAATTCGGACTGGAAGCTCTTGATACTTTATTAAAAAGAATGGATGCCGAGCAGGATAAATTTATTGTTATTGCTGCCGGATATAAAGATGAGATGAAGGAATTTTTAGACTCAAATCCAGGGCTCAAGTTAGGTTTTCCAAATATTTTTACTTTTGAAGATTTTAATCCGAGACAATTAATTGAAATCGCAAACACTATCAGTGAAAAAAGCGGATATAAACTTGATGAAGGTGCATGGCAGCTTCTTCTCGAGATATTCACAAAATTATATAGTGAAAGAAATAATAATTTCGGAAATATTAGTACTGTAAAAAATATTTTATCCAGGGCAATTAGTAACCAGGAAGAGCGTATACTTTCTCTTAGTGAACTTGATGATAATGACCTTGCAACCATAACTTATGAAGATGTAAAAAATATTGAATGGGGCGAGTAATAATTAAATCGGCGGGAGGTGCTTAGATCCATTCACTCAATCTAAAGTTATTCCTGAGAAAATATTTTTAAAATAACGATCGAATAAATTAAAAGTATAATTCAAGTGAGACTCACGTACAAAGATGAGCCTCACTTAAATAAATTATATATTATTAATTTCCGTTATTCGGAGGCCTGTTACTGTCAGACGGTCTATTCTGCATACGACTTCTTCTTTCAGCTATTATTTTATCATATTTAGCTTTTTGGTCGGGTGTTAATACGCTAGCAACCTGTGTGTTTACGTCATCCATTATCTTTTTCGTAGCATCCCGTCGTTCCTGACCGGAAGCGTCAATATTTTTTATTTTTTCGCTTGCAGAAGTAAAAATGGAGTCAATTATTGCAGTCTGGCTGTCCGATAAAGCAAGACTGTCTTTCATTTCCTTGATTCTATCTTTCATGGAAAAACGACCCTGTGCATTTACTCCTACTATGAAAGTAAAAGCAATTACTGCTGTTAATATTAAGTTTTTCATTAGACACCTTATCTTTGTAAAGAAATAAATTATTATAAATAATTAGGACACTATTAATATTAGACAGGATACAAACGAACACAGTTTAAATTTAAGATTAATTTATCTTGTCTGCATGGGAATTATCACATTTGCCCTCATATTTAAAAATAAAAAGGCGGAATAAAAATCCCGCCTTTTTTAAGATCAAGCAAAAACAGATGCTTAATACATATCACCCATCCCGCCGCCGCCCGGCATAGGTGGCATAGGAGTTTCTTTTTCTTTCTTCTCAAAAACTACTGCTTCAGTTGTAAGAAGTAATGCAGCTACTGAAGCCGCATTTTCTAATGCAGTTCTTGTTACCTTTGTTGGGTCAATAACGCCGGATTTAATGAGATTTTCATAAACTTCCGTAGCAGCGTTAAATCCGTAATCGTCTTTTCCTCCTTTTACTGCCTGGAGAACGACTGAACCTTCAAGACCTGCGTTGTTAACAATTTGTCGCAACGGTTCTTCAAGAGCTTTTTGGATTATTTTAACGCCTGTTGTTTGATCAAGGTTGTCGCCCTGTACTTTTTCGAGAACAGCAATAGCTCTTACTAAAGCAACGCCGCCTCCCGCAACAATACCTTCTTCAACAGCAGCACGTGTAGCATGAAGAGCATCTTCAACGCGCGCTTTCTTTTCTTTCATTTCAATTTCGGTAGATGCGCCGATTTTAAGAACTGCAACACCACCCGAAAGTTTTGCTAATCTTTCCTGTAATTTTTCTTTATCGTAATCGGATGTTGTCTTTTCAATCTGAGCTTTTATTTCATTTATTCTTTTCTTAATATCATCAGATTTTCCTGCGCCTTCAACTATAGTGGTATTATCTTTATCGATAACGATTTTCTTAGCTGTGCCTAAATATGATATAGTTGCGTTTTCTAACTTGTAGCCCTGTTCTTCTGAAATAACAGTACCGCCGGTTAAAACTGCAACATCTTCAAGCATTGCTTTTCTTCTGTCGCCAAACCCCGGTGCTTTAACCGCTGCAACTCTAAGAGTTCCGCGGATCTTATTAACTACCAATGTAGCTAAAGCTTCGCCTTCAAGATCTTCGGCAATAATAAGCATAGATTTACCCTGCTGTGCAATCTTTTCAAGAATAGGTAAAAGATCCTTCATGGCAGAGATTTTTTTGTCATGGATTAAGATAAACGGATCTTCCAGTATAGTTTCCATTGTTTCGGTATTTGTCACAAAGTAAGGTGATAGATAGCCGCGGTCAAACTGCATACCTTCAACTACTTCCAAACCGGTTTCAGTTCCTTTAGCCTCTTCAACTGTGATGACGCCGTCTTTACCCACTTTTTCCATTGCATCTGCAATCAATTCACCGATAGATTTATCATTATTAGCAGAAATAGACCCAACCTGTGCAATTTCATTTCTTCCTTCAACATCACGGCTGACTTTTTTCAAGTACTCAACAACTTTAGTTACTGCAAGGTCAATGCCTCTTTTCAGATCCATCGGGTTAGCGCCTGCTGTAACGTTTTTTAATCCTTC
>CAZUCY010000086.1:0-16201 GCA_964618785.1 uncultured Ignavibacteriaceae bacterium
AACTTATAAACATTCTTTTTAAAATACCTATTATTAAGATATTTTCATAAGAATTAAAATAAAAAATATTTTACTGGCATATTTGTTAAAATTAAAAGCAAAATATATCACTTTTGACACAGTTATTCTGTCAGTAATATTTACACGGCACCCGGCAATAAAATTAACTATTTCTTTTTGTTATGTTCGAGTCTTTTTTCATGTCCAGTAAACTTTTTTAATTATTAATAATACTTACCCGAAATAATTAAATATTACTCTTTCACCATTCGATTGATTTATTATAACATATTCTATGCCCTTCTTTATTGACTCTTTCTATCATTTTTTATTCCGATATCCGATTTGAGGTTTACAATTCAGTAAATCTAATAAAATTGTTCGACCAATTATATTGACAATATACTTCTAAATAATTAAATTATTACAATATATCAAGCGTAACGATGCAGAATGAAATTCAGGATGAGTGAACTTTAGGAATAATCAACCTGAGTTTAGCATTACGTTGTGTATCCGGATGTGTTAATCTGTTCTACGGATAAAATCTTATATGGGTACATGAATCAAGAGCTCGTCATCTTCCGGCTGAAACAAGTTTGGCATTACAGTTTGGGGCAGAAATTTAAAAGGAGTTATGTAAAGCAAGAAATTAATAGCGACCATTACCAATCTAAAATCAATAAGGAAAATTATATGAGAAATATTATTAAAATCACCTTATTAGTTATTGTTGTTTCATTCACTATATTGGCACAGCAGCCAACGCTGAAAGATTCGCTGCTTGATCATATGACCGGGTATTGGATTCTACAAGGAACAGTTGCCGGACAAGAGACAGTTCATGATATTGAATCAGAATGGGTTTTGTCCCATCAATATATTTTAATCCGTGAAACCTCGCGTGAGAAGAATACGGGAGGTGGACCTGCTTACGAAGCTAATGTTTATTTAGGCTGGGATCAGATTTCAAGCGAGTACGTTTGTATTTGGATAGACATATTTGGCGGTTTTACCTCTCAATCAATTGGACGTGCAAAACCGGATGACAATGAGATTCATTTTATTTTCAGAGATAGCAGTAACACCGACGTATTCCATACAACATTTACATATAACAATGACACCGATACCTGGCAATGGTTAATGGATAATATTTATAAAGGGAAACTTCAGCAATTCGCAAATGTGAAGCTAACAAAAAAAAGAACGGATAAATAATGTTGCGGCAATCATTGATATTCAATAAAGATTTTTTTATTATGACTATCGAAAGAAAAGAGCAATGAAATATTGTTTGTTTTCTGAAATACCAACATGTAGATCAAAAAGAATTGCACTGTTCGTTTTTGGCATTTTCATATTAATTAGCGGTGGTCAATCATTAGCGCAATCACCTCAAACTCCAATCCAAGTTGACGGTAAAAACCTACTGGTTACTATTGATGCAACTAACTGCCGCTGGTCTTTAAGAGTAAAAGGGACTGAAATGCAGTTGAATGACGTCTACTTTATTCCGGGAAATGATCCTTCGGGTTGGACAGTAGTTAGCTCGATCAATAAGGACGATTCCAACAACCTGGGATCATTCATTACAATAAAACTGCACGGGACTAAGACCGGGCAGCTCGATTTCGATTACGATATCTTTGTTAGTAAAACCGGGAATGACGTTCTTGTGAGCTTAAGCCGTACGAATAACACTTCAAAGGCAGTCGATATCGGCGACATGGATTATTTTGTATCGGCTGATGCTCGGTTAGGTGGTACAGTTGATAAATGGATTACACTGGGGACTCAATCGCGTAACCGGGACCTTTACGAACTTTTGTCTGTAATAAACCTAATCACCCCAAAAACCTATGCAGTGAATAGCGTAATAAGAAACTCGGAAACGGGTAACAGCTTGTTGATGGGGCATGTGACTGCATTTAAGGGAGCTTCAAGGTTCGATGTAAGATCAAGCTGGAAAGGAAAGGTTGCCGACAGGATGGAAGTCCGGGGATACTGCAGTTACAAAGTTACCATGCCTCCGGGGAAGAGCTTTACCGGTGAAAAACTTCTTATTGATTTCAACAAGGACGCGTTGCGCTCTATGGAGCATCAAGGTGATCTGATCGCTATTGCACATGATGTGCATTTAAAACAAAGGAGACCAATAGATATTAACGATAGGGATTGGGTTTCGAATGACTACAGCCGCTTCCATGGATATATGTCTGGTGGGAAAGACTCCGATGCGAATAAGTTTTTTCAGAACAATGGTTTGGTAGATTTTTACTGGGGACTTGGAGGGCCTGGACGACAGGGAGGCTTTGGCATATATGGGATGGGAGGAAGTACACAAGGACGCCCTCCCCGTATTAATTTTCCATCTGAATGTCTACTTCCAATACATACCGTAAAATACGGCGGAGAAAGTGTCGTTGATTTTTCAAATCCACTTACAGTTAAGCTTGAGAGGGAGCATATTTTAAACTGGATAACCGGTCAGGAAAAAAACACAGGTCGGGCGGAAATGGATTTCGCTGATTGGTGGGATGCATGGCCAGGGCAGTTCGATACCTTTATGAGTTCGTTAGAGACTTATCGCGCTTGCGGTATCCTTTGGCGCGATGCTATTGATCAAAAGGCGCCTCGAATGGTAATTCGTTCTAACATGCAGCCAGTAGATCATTCCTATGGAATTGTTGATATATGCCGAATTTCAGAAGATGCTGACCAGGGGTATGAAAATCCAGGTTCGTCTTTAGAGGGAAGAGAATTTACGGGACTGTTGACGGAATCTGTTTTGGGTGCCGCAAATCGGTTTTTTTATAACGGGAGGGTATTCTGGAATGATTGCGATGGTTTCCATATTTACAAATACAATGCACCTGATAAACAGAACTTCAACTATGGACAAGGGAAAGTAGATGCGAATTTCCATGCTATTGCCGGAAACACGCTTTTCGTAGAGGAAGCCTTTAATGTGCCCTATCCTGCAAACAGGATTGAACTTCTAAAACGAATCAGTCCACCGACTATGGATGTTGCCTATCCAGTGGATTTATTCGTTCGCAGACCTGCCCAGGTATGGAACATGCCTATTGACAGACCCTTTGGGAAGTGGTCGGTTCTGGCAGTATTTAATTACACGACCAAAAATAAGGATGTTAATTATAAGTTTACAACTCAATTGGATGCTGCAAAGGATTTACAATTAGATTCTAATAAAGAGTACATTGTTTACGAATTCTGGACAAAGAAGCTTATCGGAACTTTCAAGGGCACTTTTATTACGCGTCCTGTGTGCCCCTATGATTGCGATGTCTACAGTATAGTTGAGAAAATTGATCGACCGGTGCTAATTTCGACAAGCAGGCATGTCCGGCAGATGGCATTTGACATCAAAGATCTCAAATACGATAACAAGCAGAAGATGCTGGGAGGCACTTCCCGTGCAGTTGCTTATGATCCATACCAGCTTCGCATCTATGTTCCGGACGGTTTCAGCGTGAAGCATGTAGAATTATCAGGTGGACTTGAGGCTATGATTAAAACGGCTGGGAATCTGCTTACAGTAGATTACACGTCCTCAACCGGCAAGGATGTATATTGGAAAGTATTTTTCTGATTGCAGGTCGGGCAGATTTACCCGAAAACTGCTCTTATCTTTTGTTAAACTGGAAATTTGTCGAACATGTTTAACAGGTCGATAAATCTATTTAACAAATTCAAAATTTTTTTTCTGTTATATAAAAAATTATTAATTAACTTATAACTACAATTTTTGGCTGTGCCATCAGGTTGTAATAGATTATGGTGTAATATAGCTAAATTCCGCATAAAGTGAGATTATTAAATGCGCGGGAAAATGGAAATGTTAATAATTGCTTGCATCTGTACTTGAGAAACGTTATTTTTACATAGACTTAATCTTAATAATATAAATTAAATTATTTGAAGTTTATGAGAACCGCTGCTGATTTAAATTTTGGGGAAACAGGTATTATATGCGGAATTGAAGGCTCGCACCCATCCTCAAGGAGGATTTTGGAGATAGGTTTTACTCCCGGGCAAGAAATCGAATTAATAAGTAAAGCTGTTTTTAACGACCCGCTAGCTTTTTCCGTTCGCGGAACTATAATTGCTATTCGCAAAAATGAAGCTGCCTGTATAAAGCTGATATGAGCTTACAAAAACTTGAAGATAATTATTTAATAACGCTTGTCGGTCCTCCCAATTCAGGTAAAACTACTCTTTTTAACTATTTAAGCGGAAAAAATTATAAAACCGTAAATTATCCCGGCGCTACAGTTGAATACTCAGTAAGTAAAGTACAGAAAAAATTTAATCTAAATGCTTCTATTTTAGATTCACCCGGTATTGTAAGCTTATCATCACATTCACCAGATGAACAAGTTTCCATTGATTCACTCTATTCACATCCGACTTATGGAATTCCGAATCTTGTAATAGTAACCGTTGATTCAAGTCAAATATCAAGACACCTGCTTTTAGTTAAGCAGCTTATTCAATCAAAGTTTAACGTAATTGTAGCGTTAACGATGGTCGATTTATTAAGACGTAAGGGGTTCGTGGTTTCGCCTTTAATATTAAGCGTAGAATTAAATTGCGATGTTGTTCCTATTGACGGCAGATCAGGCAGCGGAGTAGATGAACTAATTAAAGCTGCCGAGCAAAATTTACAGAATAATAAATTATCCGGCTTGATAAATCCCGTACCGTTTGACTCTAATATTAACGTGGAATATTTACTCGGCTTGTACAAAGAAATTGAACAAATTGAGTACAAAGCTGTATCAAAAATTATTGATAACGGGGACCAAATAGACATTAATAATGCAAATAAACGGTTAGTGTTATTGAATACAGAACTCAGTAGAAAGATAAATCTGCCTGATCAGACTAGTCTCAAAATTGACAGGATAATACTACATAAGATTTGGGGAATTGTTTTATTCTTCCTTGCAATGGCGATGACGTTTACTTCAATTTTTTGGCTTGCCCACCCGGTAATGAATTTGGTAGATGAGGCATTTGGGTTCTTATCTTATGAAGCTTTGAATATTCTTGGTAATAATTGGTACGGTAATTTTATTGCTAATGGAATTATAAGCGGTACCGGAGCAGTAATGATATTTATTCCTCAGATTATTATTCTTTTCCTAATTCTTGGTATTCTGGAAGATACGGGCTACCTTGCAAGGGGAGCAATGTTAATAGATAAACCATTATCAAAAATCGGTTTGAATGGGCGTTCTTTTGTACCAATGCTTTCCGGTTTTGCTTGTGCTATTCCGGCAATTTTGGCAGCAAGGACTATTCCGAATAAGCGTGAAAGATTTTTAACTATATTTATTATTCCTTTAATGAGCTGTAGTGCAAGGATTCCAGTATATGCTCTGCTGCTTGCTTATATCTTTCCACCCGAAAAAGAATGGATAGCAGGAATAACACTTGCCGGGATTTATATATTAAGTATTGCCGGTTCTGTTTCGGTTGCAGGAATCGTTAATAAATTAAAAAATAAAATTATTACTGCGGAAGATAATTCTTCATTTATCTTAGAATTGCCGACATACCGACTTCCAAAAGTCAGTGTAGTTATTAGCAATTCTTACCACAGCACAAAGGTATATTTCAAAAAAGCGGGTCCAATAATCCTTTTACTTTCCGGTGTAATTTGGTTCTTAACTTATTTCCCGGATTACAGTCCTAAAGTTGATACAAATAACTTGAACCGGGAACAGAAAATTGAACTTCAAAGTTCAACAAGATTAGCTAATTCATATGCAGCAGATTTTGGGAAAATTATACAGCCAATTATGTCACCGATCGGGATGGACTGGAGAGTAGGCGTAGCTTTAATCTCTTCATTTGCCGCAAGAGAAGTATTTGTAAGTTCATTGGCATTAATATTTAAAGTTACAGGAGATAAAAGTACTCTGCAAACTTCAATGTTGCGTGAAATGCATAAAGCGACAATAGGAAACACGGGGAAAACTTTATTTACACCTGCAACTATAGCCGGACTAATAGTCTTTTTTATTTTTGCGCTGCAGTGTATGTCAACAATGGCGGTATCAAGGAAAGAAACCGGCAGCTGGAGGATTCCATTAATTCAGTTTTTTATTTTTACTTTTTCAGCATATTGCTTTGCGATTATAGTAGTTAACGGGTTAAGAATTCTCGGGATAAATTGATTATGATAATTATAGCAGAAAATCAGTAAAATCGAGCTTATTTTTAATTATCTATTCATAAATAATTGTATAATAATTGAAAAATCAATCGGTTGCCGAAATATTTAAATCTTTTCTTAAGAACGGTAAAAATCGAATAACTTCCGAAAGATTTGAAGTGTTAGATGCCGCTATAGAATACCAGGGACATTTTGGAGCTGACGAATTATATATCCAAATGAAGAACCTGAAATCCTATGTATCAAGGGCAACTGTTTATAATACACTGGAGCTGCTTGTTCAATGCAACTTAGTGAGCAAAAGAAACTTTGGCGAAAACATAACCCGCTATGAAAGCAATTTAAAAAAGCAGAAGCACGATCATTTAATTTGCGTGAATTGCGGAAGAATAGTTGAATTCGTCAATCCTAAAATTAATGCGCTTCCGGATGAGATATGTAATGAAATGGGCTTCAAGATTGAAAGCTATTCGTTTAATATTTTCGGCAGATGCAATAACTCAAAAGCATGCAAACATTATAAAAACAAGAGTTGACACCCTGTATTACTGTGGGATGCATTCCTAAATAGCTTTGAAATGTTATGGTATACAACAAGGTTTAAATTCAGTATTGCATTATATATAACTTGATTTAAAGAAACAATTAATATGCTTAATCAAAGGTACCCGTTAAAATAGAATAAAAAGAATTTCTCAATTAAGATTTTCTTTTCAATTCCAAATATAGCAACAGGTATATTAATTCAAGCCGGGAAAACCTATTTAGTTGTTGATCTTAGCGATGGTTTCATAAGAGATTTAAATAAAGAAATTCTTCCGGAAATAATTTTAACAATCTCCGATATATTTATAACTCACGGTCACTACGATCATATCGGCGGTGTCTGGTCGCTTCTTACCTACATGCGGGTGATGAACAAGAAAACTCCCCTATGCATTCATTTCCCAGTTAGCTGCATAGAGATAGAAAGCATATACAACACATTTAAAAAAGTGTACGCAAAAACTATTCCTTACAAAATAAGTTTAAATGTAATTATTAACAGCAAAAGTTATAAAAGCAACCGCATTGCTATAAAGCCATTTCCCGTAATACACAAAGAATACGTGCATAATAGAGTTACAACTAAACAAGTCCCCGCACTTGGCTATAAATTTACATATGAGAATTTCAATATTTTTTATAGCGGCGATACCGTCTACTGCAATCATTTGGCTAAAAATGCCAAAGGCTCAGACCTTGCCATAATTGAAGCAGGGCACGATGAGAATACATCTGATGAAATTCACATGACGCTTAAGGAAGCAAAATCGATCGGGCAATCGGCAAAAGAATATTTCCTAGTACATATGCCGGAGTCGTAGTCTGATTTATGATTTGTTAAATACTTCATTATATGTGCCAGATGAAAGAAATACCTCCGTGGAATTATTCAAAGACGGCTTTATGACGAATACATTTTATTATGTTGAACTTGAGAGTAAAATATTTTTCAACATTGACGGCGATGACAAACCATTGGTGAATTCGATTGCAGGAATGTTTGAAAGTTTTTAAAACGATATTTTTAAGCATCCCAAATAATATGAGAATTTTTAAAAGCGTTTAGTTGAACTCTCTAAAATTCTCGAAAATACAGGTTATGGATTATCAGATTTTAATAATGAAAGAATCAGTGAATTAAAGAGTTAATTTGAAGAAAAAGAATAAATTTAACATTTATTAAAAATATTCATAATCCGGCAGATTGTTCTTACTTCGGATATTCACTTCCCTGCTTTTCCAATTAAATAAACAACCCCGGTTGGTTTGGAGTTATTGCCCTCTTTTTCCAACGTCACAAGAAATGAATAATTTAGGTCATTCTTAACAACAGGAATATTTCCGATGTTAAATATATTTTCAGAGTCATCATTATTTAAAGAAATTACTCCTTTATTAATATATATTTTATCTTTTAGAAGCCAAAGCATGTAAACTTTACCTTTACCTACTGTCGGCAAACCTGTAACCTGAAGCAGTGCTTGTTGTGCTGCCGGAGACCATATAATTCTGCCGTAACCTTCGGGATCAATATTTTGACCATCCATATTAAACAGAACAATGTCTTTTGATTGCAATATAGAAAACAATTCTTCTTTTCTGTTTAATTCTGATTTTTGCAATGTAATCCCCACCTTCATTTCTTTGACTTCATTTGCCAATTGGTTTGTATAAAATGAAAGTATAATAAATGAAGCAAACAGAATGAAAGATATGGCAAGCAGAAGCTTAATTTTTATCTTGCTGAACCAGTAGCTCAGAAATAATCTAAAAAAAGAATAATTCCAAACACCCTTTGACTTTGATTCTTTTACATAACTTTCATTATCATCTATATAGGTATCAATAAATCGTCCTGAAGGATATGATTCTTTTACAGCCTTTTTAGCTTGATTAAATATTTTCCTAAGTTCAGTTTCGCCGCTGTTTAAAGCAGATTTTAGTTCCTCTAATTCTTCCGGTTGAATGGTATTAAGAAAATAAAGTGCGCATAAAGCTCTAAATCTTTCAATATCGACTACAAACATAATTTTATCTCTCCCTTATGATAACCAGTTATTTAAAATATCATATAGGAATATACGTACTAATAATGGTGAAAATTATCATTAATATCAAAGCAAAAATTTTATCCGATTTAAGGCGTAGGAAATACGGTAATTTATTTAATTTCGTCCTATAAAAAAAAACAAAAAACAAGCACACTTTATTATATAACCGTTTTTTGGTACTTTTATGTAGCCTGTTTAACTAACGAAGAGTTAATATAAATTATATCATAATTAAGTATACATAAATATGGCATGGTATCAAAAAGAAATATTGTTAGGACCCAAAAAGAGAGGATTCCATTTAGTAACTGAAGAAATTGTCGGGTATATCCCTGAAATTAGAAGAATAAAAACCGGTATTGTCCATATTTTTATTAAACATACTTCCGCTTCTATTTCTTTAAATGAAAATGCGGACCGCACAGTGCGAACAGATATGGAAACTTACTTCAACAAAATGATTCCCGAAAATATGCCGTATTACGAACATAACACTGAGGGTTCTGATGATATGCCGTCACATTTAAAGTCGGTAATAATCGGAAGCAGTGTTTCAATCCCGGTAACTAACGGCATTATTAATATGGGTACCTGGCAGGGAATTTACCTTTGCGAACACCGAAATTACGGCAGCCCAAGAAAAATTGTTATTACTATAATGGGCGAGGAATAAATTACATATTTTTTACGTTTCACTTTTATTATTTAGGGCTATTATTCTTTATATCCCCACTTTTTTTTATTTGCCTTCACTTCTTCCGGAGTCGGCATTTTTTGACTTTCCGGTCTCTTAGGAACAAAACGTAATTTTCCTGTAATGCGTGCATTGATTGCAGTATCACCTTTGAATATATCCGGCACCATTTTCTCTTCAAAAATAGCTTCCCATGGACATTCAGGAACGCAGGCGTTGCAGTCAATACACTCGTCCGGGTCTATTAATAATTGATTTTTGGGAATAGAAGATTCATCACCTTGATACTGATAGATGCAATCCACTGGGCAAACTTGAGTACAAGCAATATCCATACAGTCAAGACATAATTTTGTTATAACATAAGCCATAATATCTCCTAAAAAGGATGAATATAATTTCCAAATCCACCAAAAGCCATCTGCAATGGCATGTAAATGTATAAGATTCTAATTATTTTAGATGTTAGGTAAAGCAAACCGGGATTTAAAGCGAAAAGATTTCAAAATTAAAAAAAATTATTTGATAGATTACAGGGAGCAAAAGATGTTTTTTTAACATGCGTTTTATAGCCTCTGCATATCGAACCCAGTTCCCTAGTTTTATATTCTAAAATTATCTATGTCCTTTCAATGATAAATTAATTACAGCAGGCTTACTTTCATTACTGAGCCTGTCAAGCGCTGTTACTACATAAGTATACTGTAATTTTCCTTTTTCTGAGGTTGTATCAACAAATGTGGTTTCACTGCCGTCTTGTATTTTTAAGATATGCCAGGCATTGTCAACGTTCACTTGCTGTTCATTATCAAATCTGTAAATAACATATTTGTATGCAGTATCTCCGTTGGAAGAAGGCATGGATTTATCCCATTTTAATATAATGTTTGAACTTCTTTCCTCTGCAGCCAAATTAATCGGTGTTAGCGGTAGTACGGAATCTATCCATTTCATAACAGGAAGCAATGAAGGATATTTATAATATAATTTTAATGAGTCTGCAAAGTGTGAATAATTTCCGACGATAGATTTAGCGCTGAAAAAAACAGTGCCATAAGTCTTCATCATTTGACGGCTTAATTTTATTTGTCTTTCAAGCTCATTAGGCAAGCCTTTATACGACGGGTCTGCCATCTTTGTTGAATATATTCCCACCAGCACCAGCCTGTCCCCTGCCGATAATGCCCACCAGGGAAGAAGGCTTGCATAATCAGCTGCCTTACTACCAATCTCCCAATAAAGCTGCGGTAAAATATAATCAACTGTTTTATCCTTTAACCAGGTTATTGGATCGCAGTATAATACATTATAAGAATCAAGCCCGCTTGTCCGGGCATATTTGTTTTCGACAATACCAAATGGACTAATACCGAATTTTACAAAGGGCTTTATTGCTTTTATAGAATCATAAACCTCTTCTACCATTTTATTGATGTTATTTCTTCTCCAGTCATCAATATTTGAAAACTTACCTTTAAACTTTGCAAATGTTGAAGCATCCTGAGTAGTAATTCTAGGGGAATAAGGATAGAAATAATCATCGAAATGAATACCGTCAACATCATATCTTCTCACAACATCTGAAACAATCTTAGCAATGTAATGGGTTACTTCCGGTACACCAGGATTAAGTATCTTAAAGTATTTAAAATTTAGTATCCATTCCGGGTGGGATTTCGATATATGATTTGATGCTATTTCATATTCGCCCGTAGTTTTTGCAGCCCTATAAGGATTGAACCATGCGTGCAGTTCCATCCCTCTTTTATGCGCTTCTGAAATTATAAATGCCAGCGGGTCATAATAAGGATTGGGTGCTTTCCCCTGCTTGCCTGTCAGCCAATAAGACCATGGCTCATATTGCGATTGATAAAATGCATCGCATTCTGTTCTAACCTGGAAAAATAAAGTATTTATCCCGGCAGCTGCCAGCTTATCAAGCATGACCGTCAAATCAGTAATTTGCTTTTTAGAAGAAGCATTATTCTCTGATGGCCAATCTATGTCAGCGACAGTGGCAATCCATGCGCCCCGAACCTCTCTTTTAGGATAAATGTATTGGCTGAATACTTGAAATGAAAAAATAATAAACAACAGCAGAGTAATTAATAACTTATGCATCATTTTTTATTTGTCTTAAAAAGACTTTATTATTAAAATTGAAATACAAAATATTGATTACAAATTTACATAAATTACAATTCTATTATGGATAGCAAAAAGATATTATTTGTCTGTCTCGGAAATATTTGTCGTTCACCTGCTGCCGAGGGGATAATGAACTCTATAATTAAAAAGAACGGTATGGAAGAATTTATAACTGTTGATTCCGCAGGAACAATACCATATCATATAGGAGAACTGCCTGACCAGCGGATGAGAAGTCACACCCAAAAGCGTGGGTACAACCTGATCCATAAAGCAAGGATGTTTGATCCTCAAAAAGATTTCGATTCTTTCGATTATATAATAGTGATGGATGGCCAAAACTATAAAATTATTAAATCTCTTGATTTAAATGGAAATTATAAAAATAAAATATTTAAAATGTATAAGTTTTGCATGAAATATAAGATAAATGAGGTGCCGGATCCTTACTATCTTGACCCGAAGGGATTTGAAGAAGTGATTAATATACTTGAAGACGGTTGTTCCGGTTTATTTATTAAGGTAAAAGATGAACTTAGATCCGCAGATTAAGCAGAAAATTACGCAGCAAACAGCAAGCGAAATCATTTCGATTAATCCAATCGCAGGCGGATGTACAAGCGATGCTTTCAAACTGGAAATGAAATCCGGAGAAAATTATTTTTTAAAGTTGAATTATTTCGTGACAAACAATATGTTTATCAAGGAAGCCAACGGGTTAAATGAACTAAAGAAGCCGGCTGTTATTAGGATACCCGCTGTTATCCTTTTTGAGAATTCATTTATTCTTATGGAGTATATTGAAACGGGAGTAAAGACAAAAAACTTTTTCGAAGACTTCGGCCGTAAGTTTGCAGAACTTCATAAATTTAAAGGACACTCATACGGTTTTTATGAAGATAATTTTATTGGCTCAAATATTCAAAGGAATATTCCGGACGATAATGAAAATAACGACTGGGTAAATTTCTTTTATACAAAGCGGCTTCTTACTCAGTTTACGCTGGCTGAAAAAAATGATTATGTTACACCGGAGTTAACATATGGAATTCTTGCATTAGAAAAAAAAATATACAAGATCTTAGGAGGGAGTGAGGAACATCCGGCGCTTCTTCATGGCGATCTTTGGAGTAGAAATTATATAATAGATGAAAAAGGCTCCCCCGTACTTATAGACCCGGCTGTTTACTATGGTCACCGTGAAGCAGATTTGGCAATGACAAAATTATTCGGCGGATTTAAGCCGGATTTTTACAGTGCATACAATGAATGTTACCCTCTTCTACAAGGATACGAATACAGGGAAGATATTTATAAACTTTATCATGTTCTCAACCACCTCAACCTTTTTGGCAAAGCCTACTACAGCCAGGCAATAAGAATAATTAATAGCTACATAAAGTAAATCAGTACAAATTTTACTTAATATCTACCACTTCAATATCAAATACTATAGTAGAATTAGACGGAATTTTTCCAACTGACCTTGCACCAAATGCCAAAGCAGACGGCACAATCAATTTAGCTTTTGCGCCTTTATTTAAAAGCTTTACTCCTTCTTCCCAGCCTTGTAATACCGAATGAAATCCTAGTCTAAATGTAAAAGGCTCTTCTCTTTCAACCGAACTGTCAAACTTTTCACCGTTTAACAGGAAACCGGAATAATTAACAGTTACAAAATTACCATTTGTAGCTTTTGGGCCGATCCCGTTCTCAACAATTACATAACGCAGACCATCTTCAGTAGTCCTGAGTTTTGTCGTATCAACAACCCAAGCTTTCACAATCTTAGATTGTTTTGTGTCTAAAAGTTTAACTTGAAGCTTTAAGCCTGGATGCGGAGGCATAATATTCATTCCTATATGATTGTTTAGCTTTATTGCAGGAAGAATAATTGTTCTAGTACCCCCGACTTTCATTCCTGCAATTCCCTCCTCACTGCCTTTAATAAATGACTGTCCGTCTAATAAAATCTTTAGCGGTTCATTTCTCATTTTTGTTGTACCGAAGATAGAACGCATCTTAGTAGAATCTTTTGACCAGTCTTTAAATATATCCGTCGAATCTTTAATTATCCATCCGGTAAACTGAATACTAACTAAATCGCCTGATTTAGTCTGAACACCGGTACCGACAGTATCATCGGCATATTTGACTCCTGATTTTAAAATAACTATCTCCGGTTTTCTTGAACACCCCGCAATAAAAAGAAGAAGAACTAATACTAATATCTTTTTCATAAATTATCCTTTAGTTGAAATTATTTAATAAACTCACCTTATGCTAAACATATTTAAAATTGCCCTCACACCTGTCTACGATAGGTAGGTTTATGACGGGGAACATATATTATATGGTAATCCGGCTTAAGCCAAAATTGTCCGAAATTTGCTTCAAAAGTAATAATATGTATGATATTATTTCGTTCCGAAAGCTTTCGGAATAATAAGCATCAGGCTCAATTACCCGAACTACTCATAAGAAAGGGCTATATAAAACTTCGGGCTATTTTATTAAATATTAATAACTTTGTAATGTGAGTTATTAATATTTGAAAATCTATGTGGTAATTTACTATTTTTATTTTGAATAAATATTTATTCCCCGGTCAATGAAATATATAACAGCATTACTTATTCATAAAAAAATTCTTTTTATACAAATTATCATAGTTGGTTCGTTCCTTTCTATTATAAAAATTGATTTCGGAATTAACTATTACCAAAAAGACATGGTAATAATCGATTCCGACATGACACTAGAACAGGCGCTTGCAAATGATTCAATACCTGGCTCTCTAAAGAATAAATTGCATATTGTCGGAGTTTATTATTATGGATTTGATAATAAACTGCATAAAGGACAAGTTGTTATCAGAAAAGAGCTGTCAAAAGAAATAAAAGAAATTTTCATAGAGATTAAGAATTCACGCTTCCCTATTAATAAAGTAGTCCCTATTATAAAATATAACTGGTCGGATATTGCATCAATGGAAGACAACAACTCGTCTGCATTTAATTATAGGAATGTTAAAAACACAAGACTTATTTCTTCACATGCAAAAGGAATAGCAATAGACATTAACCCGCTTTTGAACCCGCAAATAAAGCATGGAAGGGTCACTCCCCCGTCTATTGTTTATGATCCATCCAAACCGGGTACACTCACAGCTCATTCTATTGTAGTCAGAGCTTTTATTAAAAAAGGCTGGCAATGGGGAGGACAATGGCAAACAACTAAAGATTACCAGCATTTTGAGAAAGAGATTAGAGATTAGAATATTATATAGCTTTCAGCATACTCACAAAATCCAGTTCAATTTTTTCCTCGCAGAAGAATGGTTCGCCGTGCTGTTTGCCGATCTGAAATCCATAAAACTGTGAACGTGACTCAATATACTTTATAAATTCCGGGCGGCTTATGAATGTTTCAGGATCAGGGCTCTTGGGATTATGAAACTGAGAGGAGTACGATTTTACCGCCTTCATTTTTATTTCAAAACTTTCATTAATATCAACAATAAATGAAGGTTCAAATGTATATGTCTGCATGTAATAATAAAGTTTCTTTGGACGGAAAGCCTCCTGATGCACTTCTTTATCAAATGTTTTTATCTTTGCAAGCCCTGTAGAAAACATTGCCCGTTTAACCAGACGGCTTGCATCTATATGATCAGGGTGGCGGTCATTGAAATAAGGTGCAAAGACAATTTTAGGTTTGTACCGCCTGATAGTCATTATTACTTTTAGTAAATTTTCTTTACTATATTTAATATAACCGTCGGGAATTTTCAGGTTTTCTCTAACAGCAGCTTTAAGTATTATAGCAGCCTGGAATGCTTCTTTCTGCCTTGTTTCAGGAGTACCTCTCGTTCCAAGTTCCCCTTCGGTCAGGTCTATCATACCGACTTTAAGATTATTTGTACTTAATTTAGCAATTGTTCCCCCCATAGAAAGTTCTGCATCATCAGGATGCGCCGCAAAAACGAGTACATCTAAATTCATATATTTAAAAGTTAAAATTAACTATGTTAAGTCTTTAGATTATTATAATTTAATTAGACGAACTTAAGTATTTTTTATATAGGATACCAACAAACCGGCACAATATTTTTATTTTTTTTCATATTTTTAAATTTTAAGTTAAATATCAATATTCCATCTCTAAAATGGAATTTCGGATGTAAAATGATAATATTACTTCTTTAGCAAATAAGAAATAATAAAAGATTGTTTTTAAAGTCACTTTATGATAAGATTGCCGATACTTTTACCAACCCCAGTGAAAGCCGCTCCCCTTCCCCTCCTGACGGACGGGCAGACTTACTATGGAGGTGATTAAGAGGCAGCCGTTACGCACAAATTAATTATATGGCTCAAATTTAATTCAAAAGAAGGATAATTTTAAATAAAAATGATTCAAAACAAAAAAGCTTTTATAAACGGTAAAATATATACTGTCGATAATAACCGTCCCGTTGCCGAAGCAGTGATAGTAAACGGAAATAAAATCATATTTGCAGGGAATAACTCCGGCGCTAAAAAGTTTATCGAC
>CAZUCY010000087.1:0-16065 GCA_964618785.1 uncultured Ignavibacteriaceae bacterium
CTTTTCAAAAACATCGTGATATTTCGATAAGAATTACTATTTTTGAGGAACTTTTTCCGTAAAAATATAAATTAATGAAAAGAATTTTACTTGTTAGAACCGACCGGGTTGGCGACGTTGTTTTTATTACTCCGATGATTCGTGAGTTAAGAAGAACTTACCCTGACGCTTTTATTGCCACACTTACTCAGCCGCATACAAAAAACATTATGCTTAATAATCCCCATCTGGATTTAGCTATAACCGATGATTTAAAAAAAGAAACCTTTTGGGATGTAGTTAAAGAGCTGCGTAAATATAAATTTACCGACGGACTTATGATGCTACCCACCGAGCGTGCAGCCTATCAAATGCTGTGGACAGGAATAAAAAACAGAATCGGTGTGGGGCATAAGCTTTACGAAGTTATTACTTTTATGAATAGTGTTTCCAGAAATAATTATACTCCCCTGCGCCATGAAGCCGATTACTGTATGGATTTAGCTAGGAAAATCGGTGTAAAGACAGACAATCTAAAACTTGAAATATTTCTCACCAATCAGGAAAAAATTGAAGCCGCAGCATTCCTTGAAAAATACGATATTAGAGGAAACGATGTTAAAATAATGCTTCATACGGGGTCTTTCGGTTCAGCTCCAAACTGGAATGAAGGGAAATACCATAAGCTTATCGAAAAAATATTTAGTGAATTTAATATTCCAAATCTTAAAATTATCCTAACAGCCAGGGAAATGAGTCAATTTTTCCTTGATGGACTTAAAAACTTCGATAACACTAAAATTATTAATATTTCAAAATCTTTGGATAATTTAAGAGAATTTATTAAGATTATCGGGCAGGCAGATATTTTAATTGGACCTTCGACCGGACCATTGCATATTGCCGATGCACTGGGTAAAAAAGCAATAGGAATACACTGTCACCGTGCAATGAGCTGCATTATCCATCAGGGAATATTGAACAAATTTTCAATCAATTTGGAAGTATCGGAAGAAAACTGCAAAAAATATTGCAGTGCAGATCAGAACACTTGCGGAATTGAAAACGGTTTAAGTATTGACGCAGTTATTGCAAGCATAAAAACCTTATTGAACAGATAAAACAAAACCTGATAGGAATAGGAATGGATCTTTCAGAATTAAAAATACCAAAATGTAAAAATTTTAGTGGGTACAAGCCCTGTTTTTCTTATGAAAATTGTTTGGAAAACGGCTGTCAGCATGAAAACGAAGGGACAAAAACAGGAGTAAAAATACTCATCATTTCTTTAGATGCTCTCGGGAATGTTCTTGATAACACACCCGTCCTTTACGCTCTTAAACGAAAATTTCCTATAAGCACAATATTCTGGATAACAATGACGGGAGCAGAAAATATATTATTAGACAATCCATTTATTGATAAAGTTTTTACTTGGACCGACGAACAACGAATGATAGCAAGACAAATAGAATATGATTATGTAATGAATGCAGATAAATCAGACTATGCTTGTGCTTTTACAAATGAAATATCTGCGAAGAAAAAATTAGGCTTTCTTCTTAATAAAGACGGGAAAATTATCCCTGCTAACCAGGGAGCAATGTACAGTTATATCATGGGGAATAATGATAATTTCAAATTCAAAGAAAACACAAGAAGCGGAGTCGACATAATTCACGAAGTTTTTGAACTTGAATATAAAAGGGATCCCTATGTTTTTAATTTAACCGGTGAAGAAAAATCTTTTATTGAAAGCTATAAAAACGAAATAGGCTATAATCTTAAAAAAACTTACGTTGGATTTAATACAGGTTGTTCGGACCTTTTTCCAAATAAAAAAATGACGATTGAACAGCATGTAACTTTAATTGCCGAAATGTTAAAAGATGAAAATTTACAGGTAGTTCTTCTCGGCGGCAAAGAAGATACTAAAAGGAACACTCTTATTTATGGATCATTTAGTGAATCCGACCGGAAGAAAATTATTGCTACACCTACAACAATGGGATTGAGAAAAGGCGCATGTTTCATGGATATTGCCGATATTGTTATTACCGGTGATTCCTTCGGTATGCACATGGCAATCGGTTTAAAAAAATATGTTGTAGCATGGTTTGGACTTTCATGCAGCGCCGAAATTGAATTATACGACAGGGGTGTAAAATTAATACCGGATGGCTTACTGTGTTCTCCATGTTGGAAGAAAGTTTGTCCATATAATCTTGAATGCATTCAAATGATTGACCTAAAGAAGATTATAAGCTTAACAAAAGAATTTTCTATTAAAAAGTAGCTTTATGCCGTCTCTTTGGTGAAATCTTTTAATTTTTATTACTTTTCAATAATATTTTTATAATTTTTTTACAAAGTGAAAAGAAATGGGATACAAAATACCAATCTACCAGCCGTCATTAGACGGAAATGAAAAGAAATATGTTAATGAATGCCTTGACTCATCCTGGATATCCTCAAGAGGAGAATTTATTCCCCGGTTTGAAAACGAATTCGGAAAATTCATCGGGGTAGAACATGCAACTACCGTAAGCAATGGCACCGTTGCGATTCACCTTGCATTGATAACACTTGGGATCGGACAAGGTGATGAAGTAATTGTTCCATCGTTCACATATATAGCATCAGTCAGCAGTATTTGTCATGCCGGAGCGACTCCCATTTTTGTAGATTCTTTAGAAGATACCTGGCAGCTTGATCCTAGAGATGTTAAAAGGAAAATAACTCCCAAAACGAAAGCAATAATGGCAGTACATCTTTACGGCCATCCCTGCGAAATGGATGAATTAGTTAAAATAGCAAAAGAAAACGATTTATTTATAATTGAAGATTGCGCTGAAGCATTTGGTTCGACCTATAAACATAAAAATGTAGGTACTTTCGGTGATCTTTCAACTTTCAGCTTTTATGGGAATAAAACAATCACTACGGGCGAAGGCGGAATGATCGTAACAAATGATGAGACTCTATATGACAGGGCTTATCATTTAAAAATGCACGGTTTGGCTAAATATAGAGAGTACTGGCACGATACTCTCGGTTTTAATTACCGTATGACAAATATTTGCGCTGCAATCGGACTTGCTCAGCTTGAAAAAGCCCATGAAAAAATTGCTAAAAAAAGGCAGCTTGCTGCGTGGTATAATGAAGCTCTGAAAGATCTTCCTGTAAAGCCGCACACCGAACACAGTAATATATTTCATACGTACTGGATGTACTCAATATTAACCGGCTCTCCGGATGAACGTGAATCCTTAAAAGATTTTATTAAAACCGCGGGGATTGAAACACGCCCCACTTTCTACCCAGTCCACACAATGCCAATGTTTTCACAAAGATATCAAAAACTCCCGGTTGCAGAATATTTGGGTTGGCATGGTATAAATCTTCCAAGCTGGCCTGATTTGAAGAAAGAACAAGTTCAATTTATTGCCGATACAATTGCAAAATATTATTCTACAAAAAGATGATTCACGATTAAGATATTAAATATCGTCTGCTTGAAATCTGACTTTATTCTTCTCTTTTTAAGAAATATAATGAAACATTATAATTGTACAATACCTGTGCAAAAAGTTGCGCCATTTTTTCTTTATCACACAGCGGTGCTGCCGGTTGATACCAGAATTGTTGATTTAGCAATCCTGTCTTTTTATCAACATGGTGATGGATTCCTACAAAATTAGTACAATTATTTTAATTTTAGAAAAAAATATAGTTTCCCCAAATTCTGGAACCCTTTATGCTATCCCTGACGGAATTCTATGAATTTTATAGAGTTGTTATTTGTTATAAATACTTCATCCTGATCGGGATTTAGCGACTTAATTTTGCCAGAATAAAACACCTGCCTATCGCAAGCAGGTTTGCTAAAACCGAAAGAAAAATTAAACTATCTTCTTCCCCTATTATTACGATTTCCATTAAAATTATTACCGCTTTCTCTTTTTACCTTTTGGGGAGTTTCCCTTCTTTGGACATTATTCTGTACACTCTGTTGAAGCTTATTACTCTGCTTTAATTGAGGCATGTTCGTTCTGTTGAACTGATTATTTTGAGTTCTATTTTCGAACTGCTTATTATGGTTCCTGATTTGTGACCGATTGTTTTCCTGTAAATTACCCGGATTATTTCCTGCTGCTTCCCTATCCTGCATAATATTATTCGATTTTTTCAATTCTCTGTCATTTGATTTGCTATTATTTACATTCCCGGCAACTGAGTTCCTATTGCCAATGTCTAATCTTGAAACATCAAGGGAAGAAGGTTTTGCCCCCCTTTTAATTTCGATATTTCTATTATCTGTCCCTGCTAATTGTTTACGAGTCGGTATATAGGTTCTAACAAAATTATCATTACTCCGGGCACCGGTATTGCGGGGATTATCAACCCTTTGGATTTGTCTTTCTACTATCCTGCCGCCGCCTCTTTGTCTGATAAAATCAACATCGACACCGCGGTTAATAACCCGTCCATTTGAATAGCCGTAATTAGTGCGGTATCTTGTATAAGAAAAAATTTCATATCTTACGCGGTCAGAGACATAATAATTAAAGACATAAGGATCACACATGTGGCGATAATCTACAAAATGCCAAAATGAAATAGACGTTTCATAAGCCCTGGTAAATCTAATCCCAATTCCTATCGAGAAAGAAGCATACGGAGATAACGGCGCCCAGCCAATATAACTATCGTTGTATCTCCACTCGACCCAAGCAGGGGCCCAAACATTATCAGGTACCCAAATCCATCCATAATAATTATCGTTGTACCATCTGCCGTAATGGTACACTATCGATCCAAAAGGTTCATCCGAATCCCAATACCAACCGTCATTCGTCCACATCCAATGCCCGTATCTGTAAGGAGCCCAATCACGAAGCACATGTAGCGGGCGCCAAACGGTCACGCGGTTATTCAATTCTATCCATGTTCCGTAAGGAGAAAGTGAAGCATAAAAATCACCGTTTTCTCCGTAATCATCATCCTGAGCAACACTTATCTTGGATGCAGCTCCCAAAATTATTATAATCAAAACAAATATTAAGCGTTTCATTTTACAGCCCAATTCAAAGCTGCATAATCATTAACAATTAAAATGCCACGGTTAAATCTTGATTTTAATAAAATTTCAAAATATTCAATATTGAGATGTGCAATATTTTGAACATTATAAATTATTTTTTAGACAAATTATATAAAATCTTCTATTTATTAAACAACATTTTATAGTTGACCTTTACTTCTCCACGCGATATTCTTTCGAGTTTATCTTTAATGATGCGGTTATCAGCATAATCGGTGAAAAGAACTCCTTCTAAATGATCATATTCGTGAAAGATTGCTCGAGCCGTTGCACCGCTGAAAAACATTTCTTTCTCTTCAAAATTTTCATTAAGATATTTTAGGATAAGAGACATTTTACGTTCTGTGTCCACCCAAACATTTGGAATACTAAGGCAGCCTTCAGGGCTGGACAAGACATTACCAGCCGTTTCCAATATTTGCGGATTAATAAAAACTTCAATTATTCCTTCATCTCCGATAAACTTTTCCTTTTCATTAAGAGTACTTTGCTCGTATTCCTGAACTGTATCCAAAATAAATAAGCGTATAGACCTCCCTATTTGTGGAGCAGCAAGCCCGGCACCGTTTGCCGCGTATAAGGTTTCCCACATATCATCTATCAGATTTTTTAGTTTAGGATAACTCTTTATTATCTTATCACACTTTTGTCTTAATTTAGGATGCCCGTAGGCTAAAATAGGAAGTTTCATAAAAATTAAATTCTTATAATATTTTCAATAATTTTTTGATTTCTTCAATGTTGCTCATTATACATTCCTCTTAATTTTTCACAAAGTTCACTAAACTTATTAGATTTCAATCCCATAACCTTTTTCATCTTTTTACCTTCCTCTCTTTCCATGTAATATTTCCAAATATGCCGGATAAACCTGCAATTATTATGTATGGAATCTGTAATAATTCTGCAAGGAAAAAGTTTTTTAATATCTCTTTAGAAAAGAGCATTTTGGAACCGGTACTTAAAATTTTATATTCTAAGAATATTTTTACGACAATACATAACGCAAATATTAAAAAATATTTTATTGATATGAAGACAGCCAAAAATGGTAATATAGCAAGACTTAAATAAAAAAGAAAAATTAAAATAAGTTTAATAACCAGAAATTTGTCTTCATAAAACAATCCTTTGCTTGCCCATCTTTTCCTTTGATGATAAAACTGTCCAAATGTTTTATTTGAGCCGGTCATCACAACTGCTTCCCTGTTAAGGCAGAATTTAATCGTGTAACTTGTCTCCTTCCAGATTTTCTGCATTAAAAATTCATCGTCGCCGGATGAAAAATTCATATTATCACTAAATCCGTCAACAGATTCATAAGCGCTCCTCCTATAGGCAATATTGGCAGCATTACAAATGATAGGTCTGTTATTGCCAATTAAACCCGCACCCGTTAAAACAAGCCCTGCAAATTCTGCTTTTTGAATATTTCCCCAGACACTTTTATCATCATAAAACTCGACTGGCCCTGAGACAAACCCGGTGCTTCCCTCGAAGCAATTCATCATATTCTTCAGCCAATCAGGTCGGTGAATGCAATCTGCATCGGTAGTAAAGATTATACTCCCTTTAGAATTTTCAATCCCAAATCTTACAGCTCTTTTTTTATGAGCATTTAATGAAAAGTTTTGCGGGACAGAAACTATTTTTATATTATCAGATTTGAAGGCTCCGGTAATTTTTTCTAAGGAATCATCATCCGATGAATCATTTACATAGATAACTTCAAATTTACCTTTTGGATAATCAAGCTTTTCTAAACTCTTTAAACTTTCTAAGATGTTAACGGATTCATTTCTGAAGGGGATTATTATAGAGATATTTTCATCACTAACATTTTTAGGTTCAGAATAGTTAAGCTTCTTAAGCCCCTTTAAAATATCGAAAAGAAAAACTGCATAATGTAATAATAGAATTATCAAAATAAAAAGCAGAAAAATTTCAAGCATTGTCTCTCTTATAAAATAATATTGCGCCTATAATTGAGGGTATGATAATATTTATAAAAAATAAAACTGCCGGCGCATTAAATGCAACCGAACTTAACTCACCCATTTTTGTAAGAAAGAATATAGATGCGCCCTCACGCACACCGAAATCTATAAAAGTAAACGGGGTGATAACGGACTTAGTAAACATTACCAACACACCAGCCCATAGAAAGACAAAGAAATCGGCATTACAGGAAAATGCAGAAACCAAAATTGCATATTGAAGAATAAATATTGCGTAAAATAAAGCGGATATAGTAATCATCTTGATTGCAAACTTCTTATCAAGGTTTTTAAAATCCTTTAGCTTTTCGCTTAATGATGTAATTATTTTGGAGGACTGAAAACTCTTAATTATTGCATTCTTCCAAAGTTCCGGTTTAAATATCAGTAGTGATATAAAATAGAAAACCGATATAACAATTAATAATAATAAGAGAATTAAATAAAGCGATAAATTATAATAATATTTTAAAAAGATAATAGCCGAAACTGAGCCGCAAAAGGAAATGACAAACAGTAAGAAGAATTTATCCACTAAAGTAGCAAAAGTTACCTGCAATAATGTTTTATCCCTGAATTCTATTGCCCTGCCAAAAAATTCTCCTACCCTTACGGGCGTAAACGACCCTGCCGCTATACCATAAAATAATGAAGTCCATATTTTCTTTTTATCATTTAACTGCAAAAGCTGCTCACAAGCCATCTGCCATTTTTTAAATTGAAGGTAAAGATTCAATGAGGTTAAAGCGAAAGCTGTTATTAAAAGGACAAGATTTGCCCGTTCAATTGTTAAATAGAGTTTTGTAAAATTAACTTTTAATAAAATATATAAAAGGAACGCGGTGGAAATAAATATTTTTAGTGAGATCGTACTGATTTTTTTATCAGTAATAAACTTAAATAGAATATTGCCTTTATTTGTTGTTAATTGGGACATTTATGCCTTATAAATAATTATCTTTGCCAGCTATGAAAACATTACGATATAAAGTATAGAGCTTGTATCCTTGAACCACCCAGGATTAAAGACGTGAGGTTGTTTAAAAACTAATTTTAGCATACTAAAAAAGAAATAATAATTTAATTTTAGTCAAATACTAAAGCACAGGAAGGGTCAACCTGGCAAGTCGACCTACATTTCAGCCAGCATTAGTGAGATGTGGTTAATAATAGACAGTTATTGCGACAATTCCAGTTTTATTCACACTGCCAATTATTTATAATTTCTTTTATTCAAATAAAATCAAACATAAAGCCAATGCCAAATCTATTTACTCTAATATCAAGATACTGGTTAAAGACATCCCCGCCGTTATAATAAGAAGTATAGAAAATAATTCCTTTCCCTTGCCAGCTACCAAACTTTAATCCTAACATATAATTTTGATTTGCAACATATTCGGGAATACCGCGTAAATCAAAATTAATTGCAAGGAATATGTTTTCGCCTTTACCAAAAAAAGTTCCGAATAAATTCGGGAAGGCATACTCAAACCCGGCTTTGTATAAATTCTTTTTAAGCTCTTCAACGCCTGTCTTCATGCCTGTTGACATTGAAGTGCCAGCATAATAACGGAGAAAACTTCCGGCAAATATATTTTCTCTTGCAAACAAAATTTCCCCATAATTATTTCCATAGGGGTTCGGAGGCTGGTTATTGAGCCACTGCTGTGTAACCGAATCCCAAGCCCCATCTACTAAATGAGCGCTGCTGTGTATGTATCTGAATCTTGTGACAAACCTGCCGTTATCACATTCTTTAGAATATGTGGCATTTCCGCCGAAAAATCCATCGATGGCGTTTATTTGTAACCTATATGCCAGATAGGAAGTAACATAAGCATAAGCCATAAAATCAGCGCCGACAGTAATCCTGCTTTTTGATGCCGGAAAATTAAAGCCCAAAACATCTACAGAATTTCCTATATCTGCCTTTAAATCTGAATTAGCAGTGTAATAAAGTATCCCCATCCTCGGTTCGTCAATTCCTGCTTTTAACGGCATGAAATTAATACCCGCAGGAAGAAAATCGAATTTAAAAGTACTTAAACTATCTTGAGAAATTCCTATCCGTGTGAATAGGGATACAAATAATATAACCGGTAATATTTTTTTCATTATTAATTTCTAAAACATTATTATAATCGGGTATTGGGAACCGCCCTACTCCCTAACAATAAAACACAATATCTTTTCACATACAATTTTACGGAAAGAAAACAAATAAATAAACATTTCTCATGCATCGCTCAAATAGTAATTGTTTTATTATACTATTCAGTTGAGACAGATTTTACCCTAATGAATAAGATAGTATGTCCGTAATTTTAATAATTGTTACGGAAAATTCTTTTTGTTACTTTTGATAGCATAATTCTTAACTTGTGGAGAGGAAATGTTTATAAACTTCAGCGACATCCCGGGAAATCATAATCTTTTTCTTGATTACCTGTATGAATTTGATAATGTTAAAGACTTTTACAAAACAAATTTTCGTGACAAAGAAGTATATTTAAAAACATTCAGAAAAGTTGCAGAATCTCACAGTCATTTGCGAGAGCATCTTGTAAATGCATTAAGCGGACAATATAAAGATTTTAATTCATCGTCAAAGACTCAAAATAATATTTCTGCGTTAAGTGATAATAAAACTTTAGCCGTTGTCACCGGGCAACAGCTCGGTATTATCGGCGGACCTCTTTACACATTTTATAAAATTATTACTGCAATAAAATTAAGCTCAGCTCTCTCAGAACGATATGATGATTACCAATTTGTACCTGTTTTTTGGCTTGAAGCAGACGATCATGACTTTAATGAAGTTAGAGAAATAAATCTAATAAATGATAATAATGAAATTAAGAAAATTGCATACGGTCAGGAACTGCCGGAAGATGAAAATATAGGAAGTGTGGGCAATCTTCGATTTACTGAATCACTGAATAATTTTTTTGCGGAACTTGAAAGCAATCTGCGAAGTACCGAGTACACACAGGATCTGATGGAAAAAATAAAAGCCGTCTACAGCATCGGAAAGACATTTAAGCAGGCATTCAAAGAGCTGCTTTTTTGGTTATTCGACCAATACGGGCTTATCCTATTTGACCCGCAGGATATAAAAATAAAAGAACTTCTGAAACCTGTTTTTAAAAAAGAGATTACAGATTTCGGAATCCATACCGAAAAACTTGTTAATATCAGCGCAAAACTTGAAGAAATATATCATGCACAGGTAAAAGTAAGACCGATAAATCTTTTTTACAGTTATGAGGAAGGAAGATATTTAATAGAGCCTGTTGAGAATGAATTCAGGCTAAAGAGAAAAAGGAAAAAGTTTACACAGGAAGAATTACTATTAACAATAGAAAATGAACCCGGTAATTTTAGTCCGAACGTATTATTACGACCAATATGTCAGGACTATATATTACCGACAGTATTTTATATCGGCGGGCCAAGTGAAGTTTCATATTTCGCCCAGATAATGCCTTTGTATGATTTCTATAAGATTGAACCGCCAATTATTTACCCCAGATCTTCCGCAACGATAATTGAAAAAAACATTTCTTCGATAATTGAAAAATTTGAAATAAACCTTGACCAATTACTGCTTGATCCTGAAAGACTTAAGAAAAAGATAATTGATTCTATCTCAAACGGTTCGGTCGATGCAATCTTCAATGAAACTGTAAGTAATATTGAAAAAGAAATGGATCATCTAAAAGAGAAGCTTTTTGAATTTGACAAAACATTAAGCGATTCGACCTCAAAATACAGCGAGCGGATTTTGCGTTATGTAAATGAACTGAAGGGCAAAGCATTAGAAGCACAAAACAGAAAGTTCGAGACTACACTGCGGCAGATTGACAAAGTTACAAATTCAATCCTTCCTAATTCGGTTCTTCAGGAAAGAGAAATTAATTTTATTTATTTTGTAAATAAGTACAGCATGAATATTCTAATACGTTTATTTGATGAACTTTCAATTAACAAATTTGAGCATCAGATAATAAATCTTTGAATTAATTTTACAAAGTCACATCTTTGTTAAGCCGTTAATGTAAAAACGTATAAAGATTTATCGTTTTCGACAGTAACTGGTACTGTAGAATAATAAATATAATACCTCCTCCACTTTTTTTATTGATATTACCAATTTTATTTCATAAAATATTATTGTTACTTTAGTATAAATAGGAAGAAACTATTTATGAATTTCCACTTAATAATCGAATATTTGGGTGCGTCCGTTTTATATTAAAATAAATTTTCCGGAAATAATCATTCAAAATATTTTTTGAGAATACAATGAAAAAATTTTTAATATTATTATACTTAATTTCTTCCATCACAATTGCCCAAAGCCCTAAGTGGAAAAATTATCCTGATACAAAAAAGATTATGACTATACGGGAAGAAGGCAATTATATTTGGATAGGATCAAAAGGAGGCTTGCTTAATCTTAATAAAACAACCGGTAATATAATTTTGTATAACAAAATAAATTCCGGTTTGCCTGATACTTGGGTTAACTCAATAGCCATAGACGGAAAGGGTAATAAGTGGATTGGAACATACGAAGGTGTTCATGGGACCTATGGCGGTCTTACAAAATTTGACGGCACTAAATGGAAGGTTTATAATACTTTAAATTCAGGCTTGCCTGATAGTGTTGTTCTATCCACAGTTATAGATGACAGCGGCAATAAGTGGATTGGAACCGGTCAGGGCGGGCTTGCGAAATTTGACAACACTAAATGGACTATTTACAATACTTCAAATTCCGGATTGCCCAATAATTATGTTTACACAATAGTCATTGACGGCAGCGGTAGTAAATGGGTCGGAACTTACAGCGGACTTGCAAAATTTGATGGCATTAAATGGACAGTTTATAATGCTTTAAATTCCGGATTACCGTATAACTATATCCAGGCAATAGCAATAGACAGCAGCGGTAATAAATGGATTGGGACATATAAAGGACTTTCAAAATTTGACGGCACTAAATGGACATTATTTAATACTTCAAATTCCGGTTTGCCTAACAACGATGTCTGGTCGATTACTATAGATGGCAACGGTAATAAGTGGATTGGAACCGAGAAAGGACTTGCAAAATTTGACGGCACTAAATGGACAATTTATAATACTTCAAATTCGGCTTTGCCCAATAACGATATCCAGGCAATATTAATTGACGGCAACGGTAATAAGTGGATTGGAACTTTCGGAGGCGGGCTTGTAAAATTTGACGGTAAAACGTGGACAGTTTTATACTAATAATAATTCATCCGGAGACCTTGAAGGTTTTCATAAATTTTCGAGATATAAAGATATCTGAATATTTCCTTTTGAGATAATCACAAATTTTTATCTAATTGCCGCTTCTGTTTCAAAATCAAAGAAGTTAAGCTTTCCCCTATCAAGCATTAGCGTTCTAATTTTTCCCCGTTCCGGCATTTCTCTAGCGGGAATACGGACTACAAATTGAACTTTATCAATCAGGAAGTATAAGAATATTTCATTCCCCATTGGTTCTACAACCTCGAGCGGCGTTTCGATTTTATAATACTGTGGTTTGTAATCCATTGAAGCAGTGTCGTAAATATCCTCAGGACGTATTCCAAGCCAGATATTCTTATCTAAATAAGCTCTCAAAATATCTTCTTGTTTGCCGATAAGCTTAATCGTTAAATCAGTACCGCTGCTTTTGAATACAACACCGTTATCCTGTAAAATTTTCCCTTCAATAAAATTCATGGAAGGGCTGCCTATAAAGCCAGCTACAAATTTATTGACCGGCAAGTTATACAGATTAAGGGGAGTATCTACCTGATGTATTACTCCGTCCTTCATAATAACAATTCTGTCACCCATAGTCATGGCTTCGGTTTGGTCGTGGGTCACATAAATCATTGTTGCATTAAGACTGTGGTGAAGCTTGGAAATCTGCGTTCTCATCTGTACACGAAGCTTTGCATCAAGGTTACTTAATGGCTCATCAAATAAGAATACTTTAGGTTTTCTGACAATGGCTCTTCCAACAGCTACCCTCTGGCGCTGCCCTCCGGAAAGAGCTTTAGGCTTCCGTTCAAGATATTCTTCAATTCCCAAAATTTTTGCAGCATCATTAACTCTTATTTTTATTTCTTTCTTATCAAATTTTCTAAGTTTTAGCCCGAATGCCATATTTTCATAAACCGTCATGTGGGGGTAAAGCGCATAATTCTGGAAGACCATTGCAATATCCCTGTCCTTAGGAGCCACATCATTAACAAGCTTTCCATCAATATACAACTCGCCTTTAGAGATATCTTCAAGACCAGCAATCATTCTCAGAGTGGTCGATTTACCGCAGCCGGAAGGGCCTACAAGCACAACAAATTCCCTGTCTTTTACATCAATGTTAACTTCATTAACCGCAATATTTCCCCCTTCATAAACTTTCGATACATTTTTAAGTTGAACTTCAGCCATATTCTACCTACATACTTGTTTTAATTGGTAAATAAAATCAGGATTAGAAATACCTGCACACTCAAAGTTATCAACTTTCCCACCGCTTTGCAATAAAAGGGATAAAATGCCAAATGCCATTGCGATTCTGTGATCTCCGAAACTTTCAAAGACAGGGGAATAATTTTTAATTTTTCCCGAAAATGCGAAGCCGTCATCATATTCTTCAATTTCAAGCCCGAGAATTTTCAGATTATGGCAGACAGCATTAATTCTATCCGTTTCTTTTCCTCTTAACTCGGCGGCATTTTTTATTTTAAATTCTCCTTCGGCAAAGATACCGGCAATGGATAAAACCGGAATTTCATCAATAATATTGGGAATTATTTCAATTGGTATTTCAATATTATGGAGAGCGCTGCTTCTTACAATTATATCCCCGAGTGCTTCGCCGGAAATAATTCTTTCATTATCGTTTTCAATTATCGCTCCCATTCGTTTTAAAACCGTGAGAATTCCGGTTCGGGTTTTATTCAAAGAAACATCTTTTATTCTCAATTCCGAATTTTTAGAAAGTAATGTAAGAATAATAAAAAATGCGGCAGTGGAAATATCTGAAGGTACAAAATATTCTTTAGGCTCAGGATAATTCTCTCTCGAGGCATAACTAATCTTACCGGCAGCGGTAATTTCCGTCATTAACCCGAGCATTTTTTCCGTGTGATCTCTTGAAGGTAATTTCTCAATAACGGAAGTGATACCTTCACAATGGAGTCCTGCCAGCAAAACGGCGCTTTTAACCTGTGCGCTTGCAACGGGAAGCTCATAATTTATAGGGATAATCCTGCCGGAAGGAGAAATTGTAATTGGTAAAGTAAATTTCCCTGTGACGGAAATTTTTCCTCCCATTGCCGTAAGCGGTGTAATAATTCTTTCCATCGGCCGTTTGGAAAGAGATTCATCACCGATAATAGTAGATTCAAAATTCTGAGCAATTAATATCCCGCTGATAAGGCGGGTCGTAGTTCCGGAATTACCGGCATCTAAAGGAGCATTCGGTTTTATGAACTTTTTAAAACCCTTCCCTTTTATTTCAATAAATTTATTTTTATTACTTACTTCAGCCCCTAATTGTATAAAGCATTTTTGGGATGATTTTACATCCTCGCCGTTGGAGAGATGAGAAATTCTCGAAGTCCCATCAGCCATTGAAGCGAACATAACCGAACGATGAGAGATTGACTTATCACCGGGTAGTTCCAGTGTGCCTTCAACTTTTTGTATTTTATTAAATTCTTGAATCATTTCCTTTAATTACTATCAAAAATGAAATTAATTATATAGGTATGAACTTTTATTAAAAAATAAAACAATACGATCTTTTTTAATCCCGATTCATAGCGTCGTCAACCTAAAAAAAAGATTAAATCAATTATTTTTTATCTCCTATACCAATTTTGTAATAATTCTTTCATCTCTTCGGAAGAATACTCAGTTTTCTCATACATTCTTTTCCTAAAACGCTGTCTAAATGCTTCATACAATATCACTGCGGAAGCCACCGATACATTCAGGCTTTGCACCATCCCGCACATCGGGATTAAAAATTTCTTATCCGCCAATCTAACCGCTTCTTCAGAAACTCCGCGGTGCTCATTACCTAATATAATCGCCGTCTTCTTTGTTAAATCCAAATCATAAAGGGGAACTGAATCACTGCATATTGATGAAGCTAATATTAAAAAGCCTTCCGTACGCAGGCTATTATAACACGTTTCAATACTCTTAAACTTTTCTTTCTCGACCCATTTGAATGCCGATGCAGATGATTTTTTCCCAATCTTAGGAAATTTTTCGACCGTATAAAGCAAAGTAACTTTTGTAACCCCTACAGCATCGCACGTCCTGAAAATTGCACTGACATTGTGCGGATCGTGAATATTTTCCAATACTATACGTAATGATTTTTGCCGGGCATGAACGACAGAAATAATTTTCTGTATTCTTTTTTCAGTTTTGAAAGCTTCCACTAATTACTTTTATTAAATATAAGTTTATAAATAATTTTATTTCTTGTCCCCCTTGCTTTGTCTAATTTGAACTTATTTGTATCGGTTTTTAGATAATAAGCGGCAAGTTCTAAAATTTTATCCAGAGCCGTGTTTTCATTATGAGCCCAGCATTCGCACCCTTTAATACTTGGTATTTCGGCAATACAGCCGTCGTCCGTTATATTTAAAACAACATCTAAAATCATGTTGTTACAATTTGAACGCCTGAGCTTGTACCAATCCCGTCATCTCCGTTTGCAATAATGGTTTCAGTATCTTTAATTGTTGTGATAAATCCCAATACCTATACTCCAACAACATTATTATTCATTTTGTGAATCAAGCATTGAATAAGCTTTAAATGTATTTTTTAACAGCATTGCAACCGTCATTAAACCGACCCCACCGGGTACAGGCGTTATATAAGATGATTTCGGCGCTACATTTTCAAAATCAACATCACCAACAATTCTAT
>CAZUCY010000088.1:0-15870 GCA_964618785.1 uncultured Ignavibacteriaceae bacterium
TTCCATAATCTTCTCCGTTTAGATGATTAAAATATCCGATTACTCTTTTTATATAATTTTGTGTTTCTTCAAATGGCGGAATGCCGCCATATTTCTCAACATTTTCAGGACCAGCATTATATGAAGCTAAAGCAAGATTTATATTACCACTATATTTTCGAAGCATTTCGGATAAATATTTAGTTCCGCCAAAAATATTCTGTTTAGGGTTCCAAACATTATTAACTCCCATATTAGACGCTGTAGAATCGACTAATTGCATCAGTCCTTTCGCTTTTGCGCTGGATTGAGCTTTTTCATTAGCTGCAGATTCTGTCAAAATGACAGATTTAATTAAATTTTTATCAACTCCGTAAATATTTGCTGCCTCATTAATAATATTTTCATACTGGTTTAATCTATCGGTGGCTTTAGTGCTTGGAGTAACAGAATTGTTATCCCCGGCAGATTTTTTCAGCTCTATTTTATTATTGTTAAGTAATTGCAATAAATCCGAATCAGACGAATTTTGATCAATATTTTCACCGGTAATTTTCTTAAATAACATATCTGCTATACCAAGGCTTTTATTTTTTGATATCATGGAAGCCATTTGGTTTTCAAAAATAGTTCCGAAGTAATCTCCACCAGTACTCTCGCTTCCGAACATACTGTCAGTAGTTTTATCCATACTTTTCAACATCATAGAAGTTAATAAACTTTCAAATTCTTTAGCAGCATTTGCTATCTTTGTTTTTTGAGTATCAGTATAGCGACTACTAATATCCTGTATCTGATCGATATGCTTTGTATCTGTAACTTTTAATTGCATATTACTCATTATATAATCACTAATTCTCCGATTAGAGCTCCGGCTTTTTTAAGCGCCTGGAAAATTGCAATTATATCCTGCGGTGAAACTTTAAGTGAATTAAGTGCGGCAGCAACCTGTTGAACAGTTGATGCACCTTGAATAGCAATAGTATTAGTAGAATCCTGAGAAGCATAAGGGATTAAATTATTAAATACCTGCGTAGTTCCATTAGAGAACGAACCGGGTTGTGAAATTATTGGATACGATCTGATGGTAATATTTAAATTACCATGTGTTATGGATGCAGGAAGAATTCTGACATTATTTCCCGCTACAACAGTACCAGATCTTTCATCTAGTACAACTTTTGCAGCTTGATCAGTTTGAACATTTATACTTTCAAGATCGGCTAAGAAACCAACAATATTATTTTGCTTATCATTTGGCACTTTAACTCTAATTTCAGCAGGATCTTTAGCCATCGCTACTTGATTACCGAATTTAGTATTTATTGCAGCCATAATATTACTAGCGGTATTCATATCAGGTTCTCTAAGATAGACGCTGATCTCTTTAGTAGAAAGACTATCTACATCCAGCGATTGCTGTAATATACCTCCCATAGGTACGCGGCCCGCAAGCGCATGATTTTTTGCAACCCTGCTACCTGATTCTGTTCTAATATCATATCCACCGACAGCAAGAGCGCCCTGCGCATAACCATAAACTTTACCCGCCATACTTGAAAGAGGCGTCATTAATAAGGTACCGCCGGAAAGGCTTGATGCATCACCCATAGAAGATACAGTAACATCAAATTCAGCACCGGGTTTTAGGTGAGAATCCAGTGTAGCCGTTACCATAACTGCCGCAACATTTTTTGTTTCCAAATTATCTATTGGTACCGTAATTCCAAACCGCTTTAACATACTTGTAATAGATTGGAGAGTAAACGTTGAACGTTGGGTATCACCCGAACCAGCCAGACCAACAACGAGACCATAGCCGATTATTTGTTCCGAGCTTTGTCCGGTAATGTAAGCTATATCTTTTATTCTTTGTGCGAATATATTAAAAGAACTGCTTATTAGTATTAGTATTAATATTAAAAGAAAAAATTTTTTCATTTTTTTATAAGTTTCCGGCTTAGTCCTAAAATATCCAGTGTAAAAATTTTGTTAACCAGCCCGGGGATTGAGAATCATTAATTTTTCCATCACCCTTAAAGACTATTTGCGCTTCGGAAATATTGTAAGAATAAACTGAATTATCAGAGCTAATATCTGCTGATCTTACAATTCCTTTTATATTTACTGTTTGTTCTTCACCATTTATTGTAATTTGTCTACTTCCTCCAATTACTAGATTTCCATTTGCCAGCACAGAATCCACCGTTGCGCTAATGGTAGTGCTAACAGCACCTTGTGTCTGCGTTGAACCCGTGCCACTGAAATTATTTGTCGTTCCCAAACTAAAAGCCGGATTACTGGCGGTCCCTTGTAAAGATTGAATCGTTCCAGTGAGACCAATGTTACTGATTCTTCCCGTGGTAGTTTGTGCATTATTTGAAGCCTGTGATGATTCAAGGACTATGATTGTAATAGCATCTCCAACTTTGCTTGCTTTTTGATCGGAAAACAACGAGGAAAATGCATTCTGCCTCATATCTTGTGCATAAAGGTTTATTGCCATAAAAAGGAATACCGATATATAATATTTTTTCATGATATTACTCTATTATAGTTACATTAAGAGAATCAATTACTTTTGCTTTATATTGTTTTTTATCTTTTGATATAATTGTAATGGTATTGCCGGGTATTCCATCCTGACGGGAAAAGGCATCAAATGAAACGATCACATTACCAGTCGTAAGTTTGGCTTCAATCTTATCGCCGGTTAATATTATAGGTCTTGGTTCAATATTTTCCTGTATAACCGGAGCACCCTGTTTTAAAAATATCTTTGTCCTAAAGGCTTCTATGCCTTTAGTAGAAGTTAAAGGCGATCCTTTAATTTGTGTGATATCTGTCTTTTTTAGTTCTACATCCGATGTATTAAAATTTTGATTTTTCTCAATTTGTTTTGAAACTATTAAAATATTCTTGTAAAGCTTAACGCGGACAGTTACAATTTCTTTTATTGCTCTACCGCCTTTAGTAATAATTTGAACCGGGATGTAAATTAAGTTTCCGCAAAGGTTGAAATCTATGTCCTCGATTATTTCAATTTTTATATAATCGACAGGAATTTGTAAAACTTTGTAATCAAAACTTTCAAATTGAGAAAGGTTTTTTTTCAAATAATTATCCAAATCGGTTTTTAATGAATCACCGTTATGAATAAAAAGAGAAGATATAATTAAGATAAAAGAAAACATTTTAAATTAACTTGTTTTAAGATTGTTAGCCATTTGCATCATTTGTTCTACGGTTTGAATAGTTTTAGAATTAACTTCATAAGCACGTTGTGCAGCGATCATTGAGACCATTTCTTGAACAATATCTACATTTGAAGCTTCCAGGTAGCCCTGGTTAATAGTGCCGAATGTACTGGAGTTAGGAGTTCCAATCATAGGTGTGCCGGAGGCTTCGCTTTGATCATATAAATTGTCCCCAATAGATGTTAGCCCGCCGGGATTCACAAAATTAGCTAATTCAATATTACCTATGACACTTGTAGTACCCCCTACTTTAGTGGCGGTAACCGAACCATCAGTACCTATGGTAACACTCAATGTATTTTCATCAATAGTTATACTGGGATCCAAATAATATCCGCTGCTCGTTACTATTTTACCTTGAGAATCGACTTTAAAAGAACCATCTCGAGTATAAGCATAAGTTCCATCCGGTTTTTTCACCTGAAAGAAACCCTCGCCGGAAATTGCTAAATCAAGCTGATTATTAGTCTGTGTCATGTCTCCTTGAGTGAATATTTTCTCGGTTGATGTTGGCTGAACACCGTTGCCAATTTGCAGTATATTGCCAGTAGCAGCGATAGAACTTTGACTTGAATTAATAGGGCTTACACTGACCTGCTGGTACATAAGATCCTGAAATTGAGCAATATTCTTTTTATATGACGTTGTACTGATATTTGCTATGTTATTTGAGATTGCTTCAATATTTAACTCTTGTGCATACATACCGGAAGCTGCTGTTCTTAATGCTCTAGTCGACATAAATTGACTCCTTCTTATTAAACTTTTCCAATTTGATTAGCTTCATCAAGTGATTTATCTAGATAATTTATCATTTTATGGGCAGAATCATACTGGTTATTAAGTAGAATCATATCCTGCATTTCTTTTATCGGATTGACATTTGATTCTTCGACATAGCCCTGTCTAATTTGGTATTCGCTTTCCGGGGTCGTATTAAAACCATTTGTGCCCACAATAAAATTTTCACCTGATGTTCTAGCTGAGTCTTGGGGATCTTCAGGTTTGACAACTAATAAATTATCAATAATTTGATCTCCACACTTAATTTCTCCAGAATTAGAAACCGTTATTGCACCTTGTTCATTTAATTGGAGTTTATCAATATTTATTGCTCCGTTTTTCCCCAGTACCTTATAACCCTGTTGATTTACAAGATAGCCATCGCTTGAAATACTAAATTTACCATTACGCGTTATTTCAAGCCCGTTTTCGTTTTGTACAACAAAGAAACCATTACCAGATACCGCCATGTCAAGAGGGTTTGAAGTTTGTGCTAAATCTCCAGGACGAAAATCACTCGCCTGTTGGATTTGAGTATTTCCGTACTGATCAATAACTTCGGAAAACGGCAATTCTCTTTTGTACCCTGCCGTATTTACGTTTGCCAAATTGTTGGCGACAATATCAAGATTTCGCATCCTTGAATCGAGCGCCCGTGCTGCGGTATAAATTCCTCTAATCATTATTAAATCCTAATATTTCTTTTTTATCCGAATGTTTATCATTTAAATAGTCGAGTATAATTGTATTTTCTAATTTTTCTTAATAACTAACTTTTTTTAATTCTTGTAGCTTAATCCTTGCAGCCAAATAAATTTCACCTTTTGCAATCTTTAACTCTCGAGCATTTTTTGCTACCGAGTCATTAGATAATTGGAATGCTGGAGTGCTGCCAATTAATTTATTTCTAATAAGAGATAATTTGTCATATTTTTTATCTTTGACTTTTTCTTCTCTTATAAGTTTTATACCATTTTTGAAATCACTTTTAGTTATTTTTTTTGTATTTAGCTTTTTTCTCCTTACATAAACTAAAAGGGATGCAAAAAACGAAGCTCCCCCCATTATAGATAACTTAATAGTCATTTCATTAGGAGTGCCGACATGCTGCATAATCGGTTTTATATAAGAAAAGAATGTATCCCACTGTGTTTTTTGGCTTTGGGGTTTTAAGGTGATTGCTTCATGAGATAACACAACTGCTTTTACGGATGCGCTCTGAATATTTTTGTCTTTCAAAAAAGCTATTGAATCCTGAATCTGTTTATTTCTTACGCTTTCAATTTGCGCATCCACCATCCGTTTTATATCAATACTATCCCCGACTGCACCGGAAAGATTAGCGTACAAACCATCTTTGGCAATTTCATAATTACTGCTGCCGGCAAATGCAACAAAACTAAAATAAACAAAAAGTATTGTAACAATATTTTTTTTCATTAGCCAATATCCCTTTTTGTTGGAAATGATAAAATAATTACAGTTCCGTTGGTATTATTTGAATCGATAAATATTTTGCCTTCATGATTAACCATTATATTATTGATGATTCTTAAATTTATATCTTTAATATTTTTTAGATTTTCTTTTTTTAAATTTTCTTTATAATCCGTTGTTAAAAATCTAATTTCAACTTTTTCATTCCAATATTTTGTTTGTATCAGGATGCCGCCTTCATTTTTCTTTCCTGCTCTGATAAAGGAAAAAACATTGGTCAACAGTTGATATATAGAATTAGGCTGCGTAATAACCGGAGGAAGATTTTCTTCCAGATCGGTAATACACTCATATTTATCATTACTAAGTGACGAAGCAGTAAGTTCATAAAATTCATTTATTAACATATTTATGCTGCACGGTTGAACTTTTGATTTTGCATCGTCATTACCGGCAAATTTCAGAAGGTTATTAATAATTGATTTGACCTTTTTTACCTGTGTGTTTATTGCATCAAGCACTTCGCCGTCAACCTGATTGTTATCGGTACGGAGAAGTTCGGTTGTGCTTGTAATAACCTGCAGGGGGGAAAGAATTTCTTCCACAATACCGGAAGTCATTTCACCAATAGCTGAAAGTTTATAATCATTTGCTAATTTCGACTGGTATATTTGAAGCTCATCGATTTTATTTATTAATTCTTTTTGTTTATTAACAAATGATATCTGAGCAAATACGAACTGTAAGCTTAACTGAATTAATGGAATTTGCACGGAAGTTTCCCGATATTCTGAAGCCAATGAAATAACTAAAATACCTTCGTTTGAAGTATATCCATTGATAACTAATTTTTCTTTTCCAAAAGGTATCAGCAAATAAGACGATCTTGAACCATTAATATTATAAACTAATGAATCAAAAATAATTTTCGGTTTGCCTGCAGAAGTTACTTCTTTTAATATTCCTTGTTTAAATGATTTGTTAATGAAAAGCGACAATCGATCCGGTAACACTTGGAAAATAGATGCTAGTCTCTTACGATCATAATCCGGGAAAAAAATATTTAATTCACTAATATTTAAAATATTTTTTAGGAGTTCTTTAAATAAGATAAAAATTTGAGCATTTGTTCTCGATTTTGCTACACTATCTTTAAAATCAAGAATAAACTTTAAGCTTTTTAGGAATGGCTTATCTTCTTCAGATTCCAGCGCCGAATTAATAAATCTGCATAAACCTCCAGGCCCGCTTGATTTAGTCAAGAAAGGAAGAGATTTGTGAAAAGACTCATAAGTTAAAGTATTTTGTTTTATTACTCTCAATTTAAAAACCTAACTACTTTTGCTTGGAAAGCGAACAATTCTTCATAACTTTTAATAAAACGATCTAATTCCTCCGGGTCCCTGAATCTTAAAAATTCAGCACTTTCAAGATTCACCTCAATTTTTGAATCCCAATAAGAGTTTCCAATCTGCAATTTTTGGGTCATATAGTCAGCAAGATGAACAATAGATGATAAAACCTTATTTAATGTTGATCTATTCGGATTATGATGTGTAAGGATAGCATCACAAAGGATTTCCGGGAAATTCCATTTTTCGGCAAGAAAGTTTCCAATTTCCTGATGATTCATACCTAAAACTTCATCTTCAGCCTCAATAAAGCTTATGTTTTTTTCGGAAACTAATTTATGAATTTCAATAAAGTGAGTATGAAAATATTTATGAATTACTGTAATTCCCATATCATGAAGAAAACCAGCAACAAAAGCTTCGCCGCTGTTCGGAAAGTCCAAGTCTTCAGAAAGCCTTTTGGCAGCGCTACCTGTTAGATAAGAATGAAGCCAAAATTCTTTTTGGTTTAGATATTTATCTGTTTTATTTTTAAATGATTCAGCCATGGATAATACTGAAATAATGTTTTTAAGTTCGGTAAAGCCAAGTACCATTACGGCGAAATCAATTGAAGTAACCTTTCTTTGCAGACCGTAAAGCGGAGAATTGGCAATTGTGAGTATTTTTGTAACAAGACCCAGGTCTCTGGAAATTACACCTGCTAGTGCAGAAATGCTAGCAGAAGAATTATCTAATAATTCCATAGCCTCGGTCATTGCTTTGGGAATTGGCGGAAGATTATAGATATTGGTTAAAACCAACTCTGTCTTTTCTCTTTTTTGTTGAATTTTTGATGCTAACTTTAACATATTTTTTTCTCAAAATATTACTGATTCTAACTGACTTTTAAATAATTCTTCATGATTGTCTATAAACTTGTTTAAATTGCTTTCATTACCGAATTTCAGTATATCTATAATACCTTCATCAAGTTGAATGTTATCATCCCAATAAAAACATCCGATGCAGAGTCTTTGAGTCATATAATCCGCGAGATGTACAATTGAGGCAAGTACTTTATTACCTTCAATAACTGAAGGACGGTGATGGAAGGCAATCGTTTCGCCAAGATTTTCGGGTAAATTCCATCAGTTTGCTAAAAGCTGACCTATTTCCTGATGAGTTACACCAAGTGTTTGTTCTTCTGCCATTAAATATCTCATTTCCTGTGATTCTGCCAGTCCGCAAATTTCATTGAACTCGGAGTTAAAATATCTTTGAATAATAGTAATGCCTAAATCATGCAGCAAACCAGCAGTGAAGACCTCTCCCGTTCTTTGATATCTTAGTTCATCAGCTATTCTTTTTGCTGCACTTGCAGTCATTAATGAATGGGTCCAGTATGAAGCATTATCCCAATTCTTACCGTCGGTTCTTTTAAACGCTTCAATCATTGAAAGCGCCATCACAATATTTTTGATATGGTCAAAACCCAAAATGACAATTGCAAATTCAATTGTAGAAACACGTCTTGGAATTCCATACAAGGGCGAATTTGCTACAGTTAATATTTTAGCTACCAGTCCCTGATCTTTATTTATTACTTTTCCAAGGTCCGCAGCGCTTGTAAGGGGGTTATTCAATAATTTTGAAACTTCAATCATAATCACAGGCATTGAAGGCAAACTTCTAATGCTGGATAGCAGTTTAATAAAAGTCTTTTTTTTCGGTAAATTTTCAACCATAATTTTATTCATTTATGTATGCCAATTTTGTTTTAAGCATGTCAATTATTCTCGAGTGTACTTGAGAAACTCTCGATACCGTAATATTCAACATTTTAGAAATTTCTTTATAATTTAAATTCTCAAAGTAATATAAACTTATAATAAGCCTATCCCTTTCATCCAACTCTTTAATTGCTTTGAATAAAAGTTCCTTAGCTTCGTTTTTTTCGGCAATGACATCAGGTATTTCGTTATCATCAGGAATAACTTCATATAGAAGATAGCCGTCTTCATCATCAACGGGGCTATTTAATGAAACGTTGGAATACAATGTTTTCTTTTGTTTATCTGGTAAAACCGGTCGGGGTTTGATCTGAAGTTTCCGTAATTCATCAATAATTTTTCCTCTGATTCTTTGGATCGCATAGGTCTCAAACTTTGTACCGTATTGCGGATTAAATCGATCTATTGCTTCACTTAATCCTTCAACACCAAACTGGAAATAATCACGGTCGTCAAGAATATCCAGGTTTATAAACTTAGAATTATGAATTACATAATGAACTAATTTAATATAGTTCAAAATAATTTGCTTTTTAAGGTTTGCTGTCGGAGTAGATTTAAATTCTGTCCACAAGTTTACATTATTCATATTAATTATTTCCTGTGATTATTTTCAAATATTTCATTATGTTTATCTGACGATACTTTGTTGACAGCTTTAACAAACATTATAACTATAATACTTAGAAGTACCGTAATTGAAATGAATATGAGGAAGGATCTGAAAAGAACGTCTTGAACAGGCAATTCCATTCGACTAAAAAAAATTACACCTAAACAAAATGCCAGAAGACCGACTTGTAGGACTATTTTATTCATTTTATTAAGCTTTTTTTCTATAGAAATGCCAAATACTGTACCAACCCACAAGGATTTTTGTACTATTATAAATTTGATTTATGGTGAATTTTACAAGATATAAGAAAGCTAGATGAATTACGTATGGTGAATATTAGCCATATGAGCGAATTCATATAAGCTCTCAGAAACATTAAGGATTTGGCGGCATGCTGATGATAAAGGAGATCGTTTTAAAATGGGCTCTTGAGCCATAATAGCTTCCCCTACAGCTTGATCAAAACGAATAATTCCAATCAAGTTTAATTTTTCATTAAGGAAATGTCCTGCAGCCGAGGTCAAATTTCTAAAAGCTGTTCTACCTTCTTCTTCATCGCAACATTTATTTATTAAGATAGTCTTTTCCCCTTTATAATTATGGGCATTTAAGAGTTTAAGAATAACGTAGGCATCCATTACTGCAGTCGGTTCTGGTGTAGTAACAATAACATTAACATCAGCTTGCTTGAGGATAGAAAGGATTTCTTCACTTGCCCCAGAACCGGAATCAATGAATATAAAATCATATCCCCGTTGAATTTTTTGCAATTGGTTAAAAAAATAAATAATAGACTCATTTTTTATTCGTGGATAACTTAACCTGCCTGAATCCCCGAAAATAAAATGTAGATTTGGTTCACATTCCACAATAGTCTCATGCAGCAAACTTTTACCTGAAAAGAAGTCACCAACTGTTTTTTCAGGGATTTCATTAAACATAATGTTTGCATTTGAAAGGTTTTGATCAAAATCAATGAATAAAATCTTGCAATGTTCAGATAGTGCGTGGGCAATATTAAGCGAGAGAAATGTTTTTCCCGTTCCACCTTTCCCTGAAGTGAAGATAAAGGTTTTTGCGCCACCTCTTTTTTTTAAACCGGTAGTAAACCGATTTAATTCTAGGACTCTTTCTGCCTGACCTAACATTAGTTATACTTTCCTGTATAAACCATATTTGCTATAAACTCCGGATCTGCAGAAATTATGTCGTCTGGAATTACCTGTCCATTGGAAAGGAACGAGACCGGAGTATCAAAATTTGTGACAACATTTAGAATATTTCCAAAAGTTACTGCCTCATCTATCTTGGTAAATATGATTGAATTATATTGAAACAGCTTAAATTTATCGGCGACATCATACAAATTTTTAGTTGTTCCGGTAGAGCTTAAGACAAGGTAAGTATCGTCGACTTTTGCCGCAGACAGGAATTCATTTGTTTTTTCCAGTTGATCAATATTTCTTTGACTCCGTCCGGCTGTATCAATAAATATAATATCTTTCTTCTTAAATGAGTTTAGTAATTTTGGTATATCAGAAAGTTCATATGCTACCAGCATTTCAATGTTGCTAATCTCTGAGAATATTCGCAGTTGATCAATTGCGCCAAGCCTGTAAGTATCAATTGAAATTAATCCGACATCAAGGTTGTGTAAAATTTTTGAAATAACAGCAAGCTTTGCAATACAAGTTGTTTTTCCGACACCAGTCGGGCCAACGAGTGCTACTTTTTTAGGTCTTCCTTTTTTATTCACCTCAAATTTTGCAGTTGAAATGATTGAAGCGATACTTGAAAGAACGTAACTATCAATGTTAGTGCGATGAAGAAAACTTTTATATTTTTTTAATTGGTCTAGAATAGATGAAATAATGGGTTTTTGAACTTCTCTGTTAAAAAGTGTATCAACTATTTCTTTTAGTTCTTTATCGATATTAACATCGGCTTCCACCGCCACTTTCGGATGAGATAAATTAAGTTCTCTTTGGTTAAGAGAAGCATTTCTAGAAACAGGATTAATAAAGATTTTACTTGAAAGTTCCTTTATTGCATCTGAAAAATTATTCTCTGACCGGTTAATTTTAGTAGTTTTTCCTGAATTTTCATACATGAAAACCTGTTCTTTTTCCTCAATACCAGCAGTAAGTTCGAACATCCGGTTGGAGCTGCACGAATTATTTCCATAAAGCACACGCGTACCAAGGATTACAGCATCACTTCCTAATTCCTGTTTCATTTGCGATGAAGCTTGTTTTAATGTGGGCGCAATAAATTTCTTAATTTGCATTTAATACCTCCAATTTATCAATAAATTCTATTTCTATACTCGAAGGCAATTCGGAATATGATAGAATAGAAACATCCGGGAAAGATGAATTAATTAACCTGTAGAAATACGGCCTAATTGTTGCCGAAGTAATTATTATAGGCATATAACCAAGTATTCTGAATTTTTCCACGTAACTGCCTATTATTTCATTTAATTGCTTCAAAATAGTCGGATTTAATCCAAGTGTTTGAATAGCTTCCTTTTGATTTTGTAATGCTTTTGTAATAAAAGTTTCCATTTCTTCACTTAAAGAAACAGCATGAATAACGCCATTATTATCTTTGTATAAATTAGCTAAAGTATCACCGATGGAATGTCGTACATATTCAGTTAAGACATCTACATTTTTTGTTACTTTTGAATAGTCAATTAATGCTTCCAAAATCTGGACAAGATCTTTTATGGGAATTAGTTCCTTTAGGAGGTTCTGCAGAACCTTCTGAATTGTGCCAAGAGATAATGAATCGACATTTATATCATCAATAACAGCCGGATATTCTTTTTTCAAATTTTCCAACAATTGTTTAACAGCTTGTCTTGTAAGAATTTTATCGAAATTCTTTTTTAAAGTTTCCTGGAGATGGGTCGAAAGTACCGAAATACTGTCAACAACAGTATATCCTAATAACTCAGCTTTATCTTTTTCGTCACGGGTAATCCAATAACTTGCCAGATTGAATGCAGGATCTTTCGTTGATATTCCATTAAGAGCTTCAGTAACACTGCCGGGATTCATTGCAAGGAATCTATCAGTATAAATTTCATAAACAGCAATAATATTGCCTTTAATTTTTATTATATATTCATTTGGCTCAAGCTGAAGATTATCACGAACTCTTACCGGGGGAATTAAAACACCGTACTCAAGGGCTATAAACTTTCTTGTAGAAGATATTTTATGAAATAAATTACCCCCTTGTTTTTCATCAACAAGACTGATTAGCCCGTAACCTATTTCAATTTCAACAGGGTCTACCTGCAGGTACTGCTCAACTTTTTCTTCAACTGGAACTGGTTCAACAGCCTGTGTTTCTTTAGCAGATTTTATCGCAGATTTCTTTTTGCTTATAATATAAGCACTTACCCCCAATAAAACCCCAAGCAGCATAAAAGGAATTGCAGGCATACCGGGAATAAAGGCAAACAAAGTGACAGCGCTGCCTACTGTACCAAGTACTCTTGGATTGGAAAGCAACTGCTTTTTCATTTGAACATCTAAAGGTGTCCCTGAAGCACTTCTTGTAACGACCAAACCGGCAGCAGTAGAGATTAATAAAGCAGGAATTTGTGATACTAATCCATCACCAATGGTTAATATTGTATAATTGTGTAAAGCGTCATTAAATGACATCCCTTTACTTGCTACACCGATAATGAACCCGCCAATAATATTAATTCCGTTTATTAATAATCCCGCAATAGCATCACCTTTGACAAACTTACTCGCACCGTCCATTGCGCCGTAAAATTCGGCTTCTCTTGAAATATTTTCTCTTCTAATTTTGGCTTCGGTTTCATTTATTAATCCGGTATTTAAATCGGCATCTATAGCCATTTGTTTACCGGGCATTGCATCTAAAGTAAAACGGGCAGCAACTTCAGAAATTCTTCCAGAACCTTTGATAATAACAATAAATTGAATTATAACAAGGATAATAAAGATTATAAAACCTACAACATAATTTCCACCCACAACAAAAGCGCCGAAAGTTTCGATTACTTTTCCTGCATAGCCGTCTAATAAGATCAATCTTGTTGAATTTATATTAAGTGTCAAGCGGTAGAGAGTTAATACAAGCAGTAGGCCTGGAAACACCGAAATATCAAGCGGAGATTGAATATACAACGAGACAATGAGGACTAAAATTGAAAACGTAATATTGACCGATAGAAAGAAATCCAATAATCCCGCAGGAAGCGGCATTATCATTAGCCCAAGCATAAAAATAAGAGCAAATGCCAGAAGGATGTCAGTATTTTTTCCTAATATTTTCAAATTAAATTATAGATTTTTTCTTTTTACTATTTTTCAACTTATAAATATATGCCAATATCTGTGCCACAGCTTTAAATAGTTTTGCAGGGATTTCCTCACCTATATTGCAAAATTTATATAATGCCCGTGCTAATTCACGATCTTCATGAATAGGAACGCCGTTTTCGGCTGCTACGTCTTTTATTCTTAGCGCCAGTTCATCCACACCTTTGGCTAAAACTCTTGGCGCAGAATCTTTTTTAATGTCGTATCTTAAAGCAACTGCAAAGTGAGTTGGATTTGTTATAACTACATCTGCTTTGGGAACATTTTTCATCATGCGGCTTTTAGCTGCTTGATATTGCAACCTGCGGATACGTGCTTTGATAATAGGGTCGCCTTCCATTTGTTTATTTTCTTCTTTAATTTCCTGTTTGGTCATCATTAATTCTTTTTTAAACTTAAACTTCTGATAGATTAAATCAACGGCTGCAATTATTGCATATACCAATACAATCTTCCAAAGAAGAGTATATGCTGCTTCAATCATATAATTAACCACTTCAGGAATAGTTAATTCTGCAAGCATTGAAGCATTTAAGATCAGTCCGGCAAGAATACTGTATGTAAAACCACCGATTATGGCAAGTTTTAATAATGATTTTGCAACTTCTATAAGCGAATGTGTAGAAACAAATATTCTTTTAAGACCATTTACGGGATTAAATTTACTTAAATTGGGCACCAAAGATTTAAAAGTAATTTTAAAACCTACTTGTGCTATATTAACTACTAAAGCTATAACTAAGAGGGTGCCGAGAATTGGAGCTAGGGTTAAAAATAAAAAGTAAAGACAGTGTGTGATAAAGTCCTGGAGAAAATCTTTATTGACATTTAAATTATCAAGAGTGTTGAAAATTCCGATTGAAAAATCTGAAAGTCGGCTGCTTATATATTTCTGAGTAAGATAAATCATCAGCAATCCGGTTGTAAAAATTGCAAGTGAATTCACTTCAACGCTTTTAGCAACTTTCCCTTCATTTCTACTATCATTTTGTCTTTTACCGGTCGCCTGCTCGGTTTTTTCTTGTCCGTCTGTTTCAGCCATACTTACTGTCCCATTGATTTAATTAATAAATACAAATTATCTTCATATCCCTTTAATAAATATTTTATTACATAAAGGTATACGGGGACCAAAGAAATAAGCAACATAAACCCGACGACTATAATAAGCGGTTGAGCCACAAAAAAAACCTGCATCTGAGGAATTACTTTCCCAATTATTCCTTCGGCAATATGGATAAGAAAAAATGAAGCAATAATTGGTGAAGTAATTTTAACAGCAATTATGAATACGGTAGCGGAATAATTTATTAACAATTGATAAACAGGCTCGTTTATTGTGAATTTTCCAATTTGAATAACTGAAAAGGAGTAAACTAACCCGCTAATAATATAATGATGCCCATTTATTAAAAAGAAAATAATTATAGATGCATAGAAAAAAAGATTGCCCACAACATTTTCGCTTGAATTATCCATTGGGTTTAATATTTCCGACATAGAGAGTCCCATTTCAAGACCTATTAGTGTGCCCGAATAAGAAATGCCGTGGAAAACGAAATTCAACATAAACCCTATGACAAGACCATTAATAATTTCTTTTACGGCATTAGTAAAAATCCATGCCATATTATATTCAACAATTATTTTGGATTTGTCTATAGTTAAAAAGACAATATAAGAAATAATAAGCGACAGAAATATCTTGACTAAGGTGGGTATTCCCTCATGTCCATAAATAGGGGAGGCTACAAAAGCAGCCAATATTCTTAAAAAGATAAGCAGAACAATAATGAAATCGGCTATGGGGATATTTATCATTTCAATACTGTTGTAAACATAGTCAGCATTTTGACGGTAAATGCCATAACTTTATCAATAATCCAGGGAAACATAAAAACAAGAGTAACAGCAGTAGCAAGTATTTTAGGAACAAACGTTAAGGTATGCTCCTGTATAGAAGTCGCAGCCTGAAAGATTGAGATTGATATACCTACCACAAGCGAAACACTAAGAATAGGGAGAAGAATAATAAATGTTGTATAAAAAACTTCTTTCAGAATTTCTATAACGATTTCTTCAGTCATTTATGAAAAGCTCCTTACAACTGAGGCAATTATTAAATGCCAGCCATCTATTAAAATGAATAATAATATCTTAAAAGGCAATGAAATCATTGCGGGCGGAAGCATCATCATACCCATAGACATTAAAATGCTGGCTACAATTAAATCTATCATTAAAAATGGAATGAAAAGGAAAAATCCTATTATAAAACCGGCCCTTAGTTCACTTATTACAAAA
>CAZUCY010000089.1:0-15816 GCA_964618785.1 uncultured Ignavibacteriaceae bacterium
TTCCAAATCCCGAAGGGATGACATTATTATAGCAAAATATCCATGGAAAAAAATTTCAAATCCCGAAGGGATGACATTATTATAGCAAAATATCCATGGAAAAAAAATTCCAAATCCCGAAGGGATGACATTATTGTAGCATCTCATTTTCCTGTGATAAATTTCGCCATTGCTTTGGAATAAATTTTTTCAGGGAATTGAAATTTAATATTATGGTTTCCTGTATAGTCTTGGTTGTTAAAATAATTCCTGCAATACTAAGAAGAATATTAGCGGACCACATCCCCCAGAAAGGGGTAATAATATTTCTATCGGCTAATTTTTCACCGCCGATTAAAAAAGCCCAGTAGATAACAAAGAAGAATAAACTTATACTGGCAGCTACTCCAAAGCCGCCTTTTCTTACCATAACGCCGAGGGGGGCGCCGATTAAGATAAATACTATACATGCAACCGGCAGCGCATATTTTTTGTGAATCTCCACCATGTAAGAATTCATTTGATCCTGTATTGTTTCCTCCGACCGGAAACTTGAGAGTACAATATTTTTTGATGTGCTGATTTTTTCCAGCGCCCTGCTGTAAATTATATCCGGATTATGTATCTTAAATACAGGCGCCTGTTCGTATGCAGAAGGGCTGATGCTGTTTGTTAAAAGATATTTTGACGATTCTTTTTGTAAGCTGTTAAACGATACATCTCTTATTTTTTTTAAACTATCGGCAATAATATACATTGCATGTGTGCCAAGTTCTCTACCTCCTCTTGGACCGCCCGGACCGGATTGTTGAAATGAAAATTGATCTCCGTTCATAGTAATACGGTGTTTTTTAAAGAGAAGTTTCCTGTAAAGATCGCTTTGACTTATACTTGATAGATGTATTTCGCCGTCCCACAAATCCATCAGTAATTTAGACTGATCTTTTGAAAAATAAATTATTCCTTTGTGGGCAGTTACAATATTAACCTGGGAAGGGTCGCTATAATCATAAATTACTACGTCCTCAAGATTGTTTGTTTTTTGATTTATTCCTTTAACCAGAATTGCATAGTTCGCAACTTCCTGCGAAAACACGCCGGGTTCTAATGAAAGGGTGGGCTTTTGTCGGGAAATATCTTCCATCAAAAGTTTTGCGTTATGATTTGCATCAGGAAGTACATCGTCATTGAACACAAACAGCAGGTAACCGACAATAATGCTTGCAATGAACGGCGCCAGCATCATTCTGTAAAGGCTTGAACCGGATGATTTCATTATAGTTACTTCATTGTTTTGTGACATATTACCGAATGCCATTAGAGTGGCTACCAAAGTCGCCATTGGAACAACAAGTACTACCATCCAGGCAAGGTTAAAGGTAATTAATTTAATTATTACCCAAATGTCCAAGCCTTTTCCAATTAGCCGGTCCGCAAATTTCATCAGAAATTGTAGAAGGAATATACACATCAAAGTGATTATTGAGAACACAAACGGTACTACATGATTTCTGAGTATATACATTGATAAAATCATGCTGCCAATATATAAAAGCAGCTAAAGTTTAACAAATTACATATATCCAAAACCCTATGATCCGGTTTTAATAATCCTATCGCCTGGCTGTAAGTAGGTGGGTTAATGGCGTGGTATGGGTTATGATTACTTGTGATAGAAGGCTATATATCACATTGAGCTCTAAGTATTTCAATTAAAAATAATGTAGTTTGAATATTACAAATCATAAATCATTTTCTTATGTTAAATTTATTAATTATATTATTGCAGGTTGAGCTTTATCTTTATTATTATTTAACGGTGTTATAAAAATATTTTTTTGTTTGCGATAAAGGATAAAATAAAATCAATCCTGATTTCGGATATAAAAATTAAAAAAATATAACCGCGAAAAATAAACTTATAATTTCATAGGAGAGTCGTCTTGGATGAAATAGTTGGCTATATTCAAAATAATATAAATACATTCCAGGAGGAATTGAAAGAATTTTTAAGGATTCCCAGCATCAGTATGCTTCCGGAATATAAAGACGATATAAATCGCTGTGCCGATTATGTAGCAGATAAATTACGGAACGCCGGTTTGAGCAGGGTAAAAATATTAAAAACCGAGGGACATCCGCTTGTATACGGTGAATGGCTTGGCGCCCCGGGAAAGCCTGTCGTGCTTATATATGGTCATTATGATGTTCAGCCGGTTGATCCTATTGAGTTATGGGATACGCCTCCTTTTGAACCGGTTATTAAAGATGGTAAAATTTATGCACGCGGCGCTACCGATGACAAGGGGCAAATCTTCATGCATTTTAAGAGTGTTGAATCTTTTTTTAAAGTGAACGGAAGCCTGCCCCTGAATGTAAAATTTATTATTGAAGGTGAAGAGGAAACCGGCAGTCAAAGCCTGCAATCGTATATTAATAATAATGCGGAACTTCTTAAGTGCGATGCCGTTTTAATATCGGATACTGCATTATTTGATGTGGGAATCCCAACCCTTACTTACGGCTTGCGCGGGCTTTCGTATATGGAAGTTGAAATTTCCGGGCCTGTAGCAGATTTGCATTCGGGAACTTACGGCGGCGCAGTAGGCAATCCTATTAATATTTTAGCGGGAATGATAGCTAAACTTCATGATAAGAATGGAAGAATTACCATTCCGCAATTTTATGACGATGTTTTGAAAATTAAAGGCAAAGAGAAAAAAATTTTTGGAAAATTGAAATTTTCAGAGAAGAAATTTGCTCAAGAGGCAGGCGTACGAATCCTGGAAGGCGAAAAAGGATATTCCACTCTTGAAAGAATTTGGATAAGACCTACGCTTGACTGCAACGGCATTTGGGGCGGGTTTACCGGTAAGGGAGCTAAAACCGTTATTACATCAAAAGCTGCCGCAAAAATTAGTATGCGGCTCGTTCCGAACCAGGACCCGGATAAAATATCAAGACTTTTTACTAAGTACATTAAAAAAATTGCGCCCAAATCGGTTAAAGTTAAAGTCAGTAACTTAAATGGAGCGTACCCGGTTTTGACATCGTTGGACGACCCTGCAACTATTGCGGCGGCTAACTCTATGGCAAAAGCATTCGGCAAAAAGATTGCCTTTATGAGAGAAGGCGGATCAGTTCCAATTGTAACCGTATTCTCAAAGAAATTAAAAGTCCCTGTTGTATTGATGGGCTTAGGATTGAATAACGAGAATCTGCATTCGCCAAATGAACATTTTAATTTAAATCATTTCAGGCTTGGTATAATTAGTTCCGCTTACTTTATGAAGGAGTTTTCATTATAGTTATGTACTTTTCTTAGAATGATGATTAAAACATGAAAATTATTTATCTTTAAAAGCAGGTATTAGATATTTAATATATTTCTTTTGTGATTTTTTTTACCTTTTAACGGTTTAGCCCAATGTTTGTATGCTGCGGCATTATTATTGCGTAGTTTTAAGATTATCTAAGCTCTTTATTTAAAAAAGAAAATGAAAAAATACATTTTATTGATAGCGGTAATAGTTTTTTCTTTTTTGTTTTTTACCTGCGGTAAAAAATCAACCCCGGAAGTGAAGGCTCCCGGTGAGGATGTTGCTCTTTCTCCGAATAAGGATGCTGAAATTCAGCAATATAACCTGGCTGTTAATGAGGCTCAGGCGGGGAACAGAAATCCGTATGATACGTTATCATTAATATCTTATGTGCTTGCAAATTACCCTTCGGGCTCATACCTTATAACGTTTGATAAAACCTTAACATATAATTTACCCAAACCTGCTGTAATTTATCTTCCGCAAAGTGATGGAACTTATATTTTTGCATTGATTGCCAGATCAAAGCCGGGGGAAAAGCTTATCGAACCAAAAAATATAATAGGATATAATCAAAGTTTTGTCGACTTAGATAGTACAAAGGTTGGAACTTCATTTTTTTATCTGACATTATTTAAATGCGAGAACAATACCTTTACAAAAATCTGGGAGTCCGTAGTACCTGACGACGGAGGCTTTAATAATATGGCTATGGAAAAGTGGGCTTTTAACGGAACTCCCTATGTAAAAGTTAATTTTCACTATGCCCGCGGAATTGGAAATATTGACTATAATTATTTCCTAATAAATGGTCTTACACAGCTTCCTCACTTATTAATGACATATAAAGGAATTGATTTTCAGAGAACTATTGCTAACGTTAATAATGATAAATATCCCGATTATTATGAATATCTTTATTTTAATTATGCCGATAGAATAATTGCTAAAGATTCAATAGCATTTGTATGGGATGTTAAAGATAGTGTGTATGTGAACACCCGGAACCACCGCCAGACCCGTCCTTATTGATTTTTTTCTTATCTTTACCTTTCTATTTTAATCAAGGAATGAAATGCCTGATACTGAATTAAAGTTTGAAACCCTTGCGCAATATTTTGAAAATTGCGGCTATAAACAGGATGTTGTTGAAGGCAGGAAAGTATTTAAATTTTTTAATTCAACAGACGCTGAAATTAATTCCCTGAATGACGGTGTAGGGCTAAGAGATTTATCGGGTTCGGGGATATTTGAATTTGAAGGCAAGGATGTGCTGGATTTTTTTCACAGGATATCGACTAACTCATTAAGAGATGTTCAGGTAAATTCCGTTGCGCAAACAATATTTACTACAGAAAAGGGACGGATAATAGATGCCGCTGTTATTATAAATTTTGACGACCACCGTTTGTTGGTTTGCAGCGGTGCGCATGAATCTAAAATAAGGAGCTGGATTGAAAAATATATTATTACGGATGATGTAAGAATAAATAAAACGGCTGGCAAGTATGCGCTCCTTGAAATTTTAGGCCCGCAGGCTGATTCATTTATGACGCTTCTTTGCGGGAATGCCATTAATGAAGTAAGTCTTAATAAATTTAAATACCTGATTTCCGAAAACATATTGTTTTACACAGCAAGGCTTAAAGACAGGAACGGGAAAATAAAATTCTGGCTGTGGTTAAATCCTGTAAATGCGATTCATCTTGTAGATTATATGATTAAATACAAAGGGATTTTTGACTTTAATATAATCGGTGAAGATGCATATAAGGCGTACCGTATTACACAAGGAATTCCGGTTTCACCAAATGAAATTAATGATTTGTATAACCCGCTGGAAGCAAACTTAACCGACTTAGTCAGCTTTACAAAAGGTTGTTATATCGGGCAGGAGGTGATTGCACGCCTTAATACTTATGATAAAGTGCAAAGGCATTTAACCGGTGTATCATTTAGCGCTCCGGTTGAAGAAACAGCCGGCTTTAATTTATACGATAAAGCCGGTAATGATGCTGGTAAAGTAACTTCGATTGTTTATTCGAATAAATACAGGAAAACTATCGGTCTGGCTTATGTAAAAAGTGGTTTTTTGCAGCAAGACTCTGAATTAATTGCAAAAGATGCAAACGGTAAAAGTGTAAAAGTCATTGTGGAGAGTTTACCGTTTCATTAAAGCAAGCTTGAATTATTGGAAAATCGGGTGGATTAACAAATGACTAAGATTTATACAAAAACAGGCGATAAAGGAGATACCGGTCTTTTAGGCGGCAAAAGGGTTCCTAAATGCTCGCTTAGAATTGAGGCTTACGGAACGATTGATGAATTGAACTCTTTTGTGGGTTTAGCTGTTACTGAAGTAAAGGATGCGGATGTAGAGGCGCTCCTGGAAATGATACAGAATGAGCTGTTTATCGTTGGTTCTGACCTTGCAGCGCCGGTTATTGAAAAGGATAACAGCGGGATAATTCCACATGTTACGGAAGAATTTATTAAAGACGCCGAGAGCATAATTGATAAATTTGAAGAGAAACTGGAACCATTGAAAAATTTTATTCTTCCCGGCGGAACAAAAGGGGCAGCTCTTCTGCATGTGTGCAGAACAATCTGCAGGCGTGCCGAAAGGAAAGTTGTGGCATTAAAAAGTAAGGAGATTGTTAACGATAATATAGTTATATTTCTTAACAGGCTTTCTGATTTATTCTTTGTTTTAGCCCGGCATGAAAACATGATATCAGATGTCCCCGATGTAAAATGGAACATAAATAAATAAGTTAGTTATCTATTGTTAAATCTTTTTTTCATTGGGGGTGAATTTTGGTTTCGACGGGGTTATAGAGTCATAGGACAGCGCACCGTGTTCCCCGAATACACGTTAATGAATTGGGAACAAAAATATAACTGGCGAATATAATTACGCCCTAGCTGCCTAATTAAACGGTAGCCGTTCATTGAATTTTCGCGTACCGGGATTCAAATGAGCGACGTTAAGGTACGATAGCTGATTCTATCGCCCTTATAGATGATGCGAAATCTTTAATGGGCAGGCTTGAAGTGATCCTTGTTTGTCTGGTAGCTTTAAGTCAAAACAAAAACAAACTATGTGTGTAGACGTTCTATGGTGCTGAACTTCGGACGCGGGTTCGACTCCCGCCACCTCCACAATTCTCCTTATAATATAAGGGGTTATAAATATTGCCTACAATATGCTTACACTAATTACATTTAAAAGAACAATTTGAGGTGATAAATAATCAAAAAATTTTAATTTTATATCTAAAAATTTGAAACTTATATTGGATAAAAATTTAGTATTCTATATTTAACTATAAAGCACTTAGAATAATGTTCGATAATAATTATTATTGAGCTTAAAAAATTACATAGTAGTTTAATAAAAATTTTCGTATTATTAATATACTTTAGAAAAACTTTATAAGTCATATCAAATTGGCTTGCTGCATTGCACATATTCCGAATATTTCTTTCGTATATTTGTAATTGAAAGAGTTCAACTTTAAATAAAAAAGTAAAAAAATGAGCGATACATATTTTCTATTTGCACAGCCTTCATTTTTAGAAGGTATGGCAAGAGTTTTAGATTTAGGAAATACTTTGAATGTCTATAATGAGAGCCTTACAGAAAAAATTGCTGATTCAAGGGCGATCTTTTTAGATTGGTATATGGTCGGACAAGATATTGAACAAGCTATTTCGGAAAATAGGGAAGTTGAGATTGGCGAAAAAAAATCAAAATAAAGCCAATGTAGCCATACCTAATCCTAGTAATTCTATCCAACAACAATTAATTCAAACTAAATTTTCAGCAGGTCCAATTCCTACTCCAGAGGTCTTAGGAAGATATGAAACTATCCTTCCAGGATTAGCAGATAGAATAATGAAGCAAGCGGAAAGTCAAACCGCTCATCGAATTGATATAGAAAAAAGAGTAATAAAATCAGATATAAGGAATTCATTATTGGGGATAATATTTGCTTTTATAATAGGTTTGGTAGGAATAGTGGGAGGTCTTTATTTAACTTCATTAGGTATGGCTGCCACCGGGTTGACAGTCTCCGGTGTTTCCCTTGTTAGTTTAGTGTCGGCATTCATTTATGGAACTAATAGTCGTCGTAAAGAGAGACAAAAAAAAATGGTTAATTAAAGGACTGTTCAAATAGATACTATTTGCAAAATTGTTTTATCGCATCAAATCAAATTTCTCAAACTACAACATTTTTAATAACTCAATAATTTAACATTTTTTTATGGACTTAAATTAATTATTTTTTTATAGTGTATAAAAATTACGAACTTTAATAAATAACAGTTTATTTAATTTTCATGTCAAGTTCTTTTATTGCATCAATTACATCTATTTCATAATTCATTTCAAATTATAGTGACATTTTAAGGGCTAGAGATGTCAAAGTCCAAAAGTATTCCCCAGTTTTTCTGAAATAGGCTCAAAAGTTCCCCCCATAACTATTCTTTAGCCGCTTAGTTAATCACTATTAATAACTCCAAAAGGGACAAGTCCATTTTACCGTTTTATTTTTTTAAAGAACGGTGGCAAATAAACAACCTGCTTCTCAGCGTTTTAGGAAATTCTCGAAAAATAAAACCCTACGAAGGAGCCAATAAATTGCTTACGAGCAAATCATTGCACAACAATACACGCCTTCCATAAATCCGCTTTAATAAACCGCAAGTTCCTTACCGTTTTGTGTTCTGCTTTAATATTAAATAATAATTATTATTTAATCACATGTTACGGCTTGGTACAACAATTGCACCAATTTCTTCAAATAATTTGGAAATTTCTTTCAAATACTTTTTGTCTTCATCAATAATCCAAATAGTTCCATGATATGACAAAACAATTAACATATCTTTTAATTTATTTAATATAAGAATATCTTGATAGCTATATTCCTTGGGAAATTTTACGAATAATTCTAAAAATTTTTGAATGTCTTTTGTAACGAATTTTCCAAAATATTTTGTTTTTTCCCAATTTTGCTTTTCCAAATAGTTTTTCCGCTTAAGATCATCCGGTCGATTATTTAAAAAATTTGGCTGCCATGAATATTTTGAATCTCTTAATCTAATTATAAAATGACTATTTTTACTTTCTATTATAGATGAGAGCAATTTTACTAATTTAAGTGTTATGACATTACCAGCAAGGCGTGTATGATATTCTTTTGGTAAAAATTCTTTTTTAGTTTCATAATCATAATAAATTGCAATCATATACAAAGTATCAGTAATATTTTTTTCCAATTAAAAAAATTCTTAAATGTTATCATTATTAGCCTTTTTATTTTTATAACCTCCCAATGTTCCCCACCGTGACCTTTGCTGCCGTCATGACCAAGATCTTGGCCTACAAGCCAGTTTATCATATGGAGTCAGTCACTTGTATTGTATGCTGCTTTCGATGAATCATATTAATGTTTTCCAAAATAATCCAACTCGTCAATAGTAACTATGTCAATCCTCCTATAAATTTATCCAATGCAGATGGTGATAATTACTTACCGCATATTTCTTTGTTCATGTCGCAATATATTCCGTATGTAGCAATTTACTAGATACATAATCAAAATGGAAAAGAAGACATATGGATGGCTTACTCCAAATATTATCAGGAATTAGGCGCCGTCAACAATCCTGTTAAAGAAGCGAATAGTTTTATCCTGAACCAAAATTATCCTAATCCGTTTAACCCAGCAACTATTATAAACTATTCTATTCCTAAAACAAGTTTGGTTACAATAAAAGTTTATGATATACTTGGAAAAGAAGTAGCAACTTTAGTTAATGAACAAAAAATTGCTGGGAATTATTCTGTTCAATTTGATGCAGGTAATCTTTCAAGTGGAATATATTTCTACCGGATGCAGTCGGGGAGTTTTTCACAAACGAAAAAACTTACCCTTATGAAATAATGAGGTAACAGGGTGTTTCTCCGCATCAGGCTATTTCGGTTCCTTAAGATATTATGAAGCTTTTCAAAAAGAGAATATCAAAAACTAAACAGGATCTATGTGAACGAATACCTGTTTTATATCGGATAAACTTGATATTGCCGTCTGGACTTTTTTACCAATATCATGTGATATATCAGTAGATAAATTTTTATCAACATCAATATGAATTTCTATATGGAATTTATTTCCCACATAATACGATTTTAAATCATTTAAGCCAAGAACCCCTTCAACTTTTAAGGCAACATTAACTATTTCAAGAATCAAGCCTTCATCGGCAGATTTTCCCATAAGGTAATCAATATTTTCCTTTGCCATGAAATAAGCCGAGCGGAAAATAAACAGTGCTATTAAAATGCCTGCAATCCCGTCAAGATAACGAAATCCTAACTGAACGCCCAATATTCCTATTATGGATAATGTCGAAGCTAATATATCATTCCTGCTGTCAATGGCGCTTGCTTTAATTGCCGGACTTTTAAATGCTTTCCCTACATCAGTTTGATAACGGTTTAATATAATTTTTATAACAACATTAATTATAAGAATTATATAAACCGGGGGTATAATATTTACAGGAGCAGGGTTTATAATTCTTTTTATTGATTCTTCTATTAAATTAATACTAACTAAAGCTGTAAATAATGCAACTACGAAAACCGAAAGAGGTTGAGCCGCATAATGCCCAAATTGATGGTCATCATCGGGTTTTTTAAGTGATATTCGAACGCTGTACATAATTGCCCCTGATGAGATCATATCCGAAAGCGAATTTACTGCATCCGAAATTACTGCAATTGAGTTAGAAATTATACCTGCTGCTACCTTTATAATAAAAAGGAATATATTAGCAGCAAGAGTAAGATGAGCGGCTCGTTTTAAATCTTTTGTCATTACTAAATATTTCTGATTCTTTCTTTTCTATAATATACATGATAAGAAATCACGCTGTAAAAGCAGGGATATTAACAAATTATAAATTTTCATCCTTTTTAATCTACGAAATCCTATTCCAGTTAATTAAATATCTATTTGCCCGGGTAATCCAATATCAATTAAAACAACGCCCCCGTCTGCCGTAACAAGAAAGGTATTTACCAAGGAGAACCGGATAGTTTCTATATTTTCGCCCATCATATTATTATCCCCTCATTTATTGTTTTGTTATATTTCCGTAAAATACATTAAAGGACACTTTTCAAAACTAAAAAAAAATAAAGCGAAAAGCCAGATATCACTAATGAATTCATTCAGCCTATTCTCAAGACTTAGCGGAAGCTTTCCGAGGCGGGCAATGAAAACAAAAATTTTAGCTGCAAACACCAACCCTTCCGGTGATCAATATGAATTATTTTGAAAAGCTTTGATTCAAGCACATTTTCAAAGAAATATTGCTATTTTTATGTGATATTAGGCTTGCTTTATTAAAGGCGTTTTCCTGATCGTGGCTTATTAGCTATATATGAAAGAGATTAAGGGGATATGTTAGGTTAGGGAATTAGAGAGATTCCATAACTGGGAATGTGAAAATTAAAGCGAACTATTATGTATGGAAACAGCCAGACAGGATCAGTATTTATCAATTAACTTGTTCAAAATATTTTTAATTTCATCTCCCGTTGAGGGCCGCGGGGCATTTTTATCAACCAAATCTCCATTCTTGTCAATTATCATAAAAGTGGGGTAGCCTTCAAATTTCAACTGACTTCTGAACAAATTTGTCTCATCTTCATTAAAAAAATAATTGTCTCCAGTGAGGTGACTTTTATCAATCACCTTTTCCCAATCATCTTTGTCTGATGCTAAACACAAATTAACAAACGCTACCGGTTTGTCTTTAAAGTAATCATGTAAAACAATTGCAGGCGATATTTCGCCGCGGCAAGGACCACACCAGGTTGCCCATATATCAATATAAATAATTTTATTTTTGTATTTAGAAGAAAGTGTTTCCCAAAATCTACTTATGGTTTCTGACTTTGTGTTTGTTTTTAAATCCAAAACAGTTTCTTTATTATTTTGCTGTCTTTCGAAATTATCCTTTGTCTCTTTTAGAAGATCAAGTACTACATTACTGCTTATATTTATTAAATAATCATTCCATAAAGCCGTGATTCTTTCAAAAGAATGTTTGTCCGTACTTTTGATAGAAAATATTTCATCATAAATCATAAAATCTCTGCTGAGTCCTGGTTTTTCATTCTCAATTATATTATTTAAAACTCTTTTATCAGCGCCTGACAAATCATTTTTTTTATATAATTGTCTGAATATGGAATCTTCCCCTAAAAATTTTATCATAGAATAAGTTTTTATATAATATGAATAAAGTCCGCTAACAATTGCAGAATCATCATCGACGGGGAATAAATCTGTATCTAATATTTCAACTTTATGTGGTTTGTACTTTGTGTGTTGAAAAAAATATTGGCATACGTATTCAGCAAGAGTGTAAGTAATATTCTTTTTTGCCCATGTCATAAACTCTTTTGTTGCCTTATTATTTTTGTTAAATTCATTGAGTACGGAATCTTCAAGAGCTATTTGTTTTTTCAAATCACTTAAAAATTCTTTTACAGGTTTTTCATAATTTGGAACAAATGTATTTGGATTATGAAATTGAAAAAAATCACGTATATTTTTTGAGGATAAAGAATTAGGTCCCGAAACTTTATAATTAAGAAACTGATTCTGTTTAAATAAGTCTCCATCAATTTCAATATACAAACTATCGGCAGGTTTTAAGTAAAGGAAAGCAACGCCGCTTTCATAAATTAATTCAACATCCTGGGGATGCAATAGCTCAAATTCAGTTCTAAAATTTCCCAAAGAATCCAATGTTGCAGTTTGATCAATATCTTCAATACCCATAGTTGCAATACGCAATGTTTTTGAATTGCCTTTGAAATTACTTACCCTGCCATTAATTATTACATGACCTTTGACCAGTTCTATACCTGATTTACCTTCAATAACAGTACAAGCTAATAGTATAAAAATTACAACACAGATTAGGCTTTTCATAGTACAGTGAACCTCTTAGTTATATTAAATAATTCTTAATCTCCCTTGTTCCATTTGCAACTTAAATTAATCGAATTTGTCCTTTTGTATAATAATTCTTACTTCTTCCGGGTAGAATTTTGTTAAATTTATTTCTAATTAATATGAAAAACAAACCTATTGGATTTGAAACTATACCAGCTAATAATTTTTCCATTTCTACATTCATAGTCAGTTTCATACGATGTTTTGTTCTAGAGATAACCCTGAATAATAATATTCTCCTCGTTTATCGCTTTTAACCGTAAAGCTAATGTCTTTAATAATAATTGTCAAGCTGAGTAATTATAAACCGTTCAGGAGGGTAGTGTAGGTTGTATTGGTTGAGCATATAACACAACGATACCCGCCCAATTATTATTACTGCATAAAAGTGTAATGAAAAACCGAAGCCCGGCACACCAATGCAATTTTTAACTACACAGCCATCCAACAATTAAAAAATGCATTAATCGAGCCGTGTAACTGTTTGTGCCTTCCAATCAATTTGCCAGTCTGACGATGCAGGACAACCTGTCAGAGGCAGATTGATGTAAATGGAAAAACTTGCAACTACAGTAGTACCTTCATAGGCTCTGCAATCAAATTCAAAATTGTTGGTTAGAGTATAGAAAAGACACGTCCAACCATAAGGGAAATTCAATGTAGAATTTGTATAATCAGATTCCATTTGAAACGTATATGTAGGAACAAAAACTGCAAATTGTTCTCGAAATGGGTTCATATAAGTAGAAGCAGCCACATTAGATTGTACAGGAATATTAACTGAATGCAAGTTAATTGTAAACATGCCTGCAACAGTTGCGAGAAACGGAGCTGTAAAGTTAACGGAATAAGTTTTCGGTAAACTGTTTATGTTTAATGTATCTGAGCCCGAACCGGCAGCCAAAGAAAATTGATATTCACCTGATTGTCCTGACGGTACAACTGCATAGTTACCCGCTTTTATATTGGACATTGTATATTTTCCATTTGAATCTGAAACTGCGGAATCTACAAATGCAGCCTGGTTATTTGCAAAATTAACCGTGTCTACTTTGAAATTTATATTTACTAGATAAACCTTTATTCCGGGAAGAGGCGTATTTGTATTGGTATATGAATTATTCAGCATAACTGTTCCTGAAACAGCGCTCGAACCTGAAACAGGGGTTAAAGGGTTATTTTTGCACCCGCTTAATATTATTAGTACACATGTTAATACCGTTAAGTATTTTTGAAATTTGTCTTTTAGAATAGTCATTTTTATCTCCAAAATAAAAATCCGATTTTAATAATGGAAAACAATTAGTGGCGTTTTATGCGTATCCTTTAATTCCCCTAACTTTTTCAACTTGCATATTGTTACTGAAAGCGATGTTTTAACTTAAATGTTTATCGGTATATAGTCAATTTAATTAACCGAGGTTTGGCGGATTGATAAGCTGTCGCACTTTTAGATCAATCGACTGAAAGCTCCGGGTCCAAGCGCGTTCATGACTCAATCACTGTAGGAATTGAGCGCAAAAACGATTTGACAACAGCGGCAAAGCCCTCGGGTTGGTCATATTGGACCCCGTGTCCCGCTCCCGGGATTTGTTCAACATGGATTCTTGGATTAAGGCGTTGCAGTTCTGCTGCCGCAGCAGGCGAAACTACGCCGGCATCACCAGTCACGAATAGGCTCGGAACGTCAATGGCGCTCACTAACTGCATGTAATCTGGGTTCGGCGGTGTGAGAACTTCGAAAGCGCTTATGCTGGTTTGAAGCCGTGCCCGGGCGATTAGCTCAATGGTTTCCGGTGAACGATCGGGGTGTCTTATTGTTGTCTCTGCCATTAGCTCATGGAGTGATTTATTGAGCATTTTCCGGTGCTGATCGGCTGAATCACTTTCGAAAACTTGGCGCTGAAATTCCGGGCTCAGGAAGGTCGGGTCAGCCAAAATCAAGCCGCAGAGTAAATTAGGTCTGCGACTTGCCACCACTGCCGCTGTCATCCCTCCCATGGAGTGTCCGAGCAGAACCGGAGAAGAAAGTTTCATCGCCTTTATAAGACCTGCCACATCGTTCGCATGATCTTCGTATCGGTACCCGTGATCAGGTGCACTCGACTTTCCATGACCTCTGGCATCCGGCATGATTACGTCATATTCTCCCTCCAAAGCATTTGCCAAAGCAGTCCAGCAAACACCATTAGCGGCTAACCCGTGTAGCAAAATTAGAGGGGTTTTGCTTCCTCCGGTTCTCGTATAGTGTATCTTAATTCCGTTTGTTTCGCAGATTGCTGCGCTCCAGTTGCTTAAAAACACTTTTCACCTTAAATTTTGATCAAAACAGTATAGATTTAAACCTTCAAATCCCTAAAATCGATATCGTGGGAATATTGATTAAAGTAAAAAAATAATTGTTTATGTTATACCGCCGGATATTAACTTTATTTCTTTGCACACTTAATCCTTCACGCAGCGAACGCTATACCCGTATGCCTTAAAGATGATGGGTAAGTTGATAGGTATATCATCGCCGGACAGCAATAAGATGTCTGCGCTGGCATCACTGCCCTCCGTAGAACTCCAAAAGTAAGTGTAGTTATCTAAATTGCCGAAGTAACCACTGTTACTGTGACCGCCTGCCAGCAGCGCGGAAAAGCCGCTTGTATTTGTGCCTGCTGCTTTTCCTGTTCCTTGTCCTATTGCCTTCAATGCAACATCAACGTTTACTGTTGTTTCTAATGTATCGAATTCATTATAGGTCGGTATGTGCCATCCAGCCGGACAAATGCCTTGTACGTTTCCGCTAAACGCCGGATTTGGTGAACTTGAATCGGTAGCTCCATTCTGATACTGTACTGCCTCCGCCCATTGGTACATCCCGCCGTAGGCTGCACAGTTGGATGAACTATCATCATAACAATATTTTTCAATTTCTCCATTATTTGTTTGATTCTGGCTTCCCTTTATCATCGTTCCTACATTAAGATTTTCCACTAACCAGCATTGACTGCCTATTTGAACAGTATGGTATGTTTGACCGGCATAATATACTGTCGGCGTTCCGGGACATGGAGCTAATTTGGTATAATTTATTGTACTTGTCCAGCCTGTTGATGTATTGGTAAAGTTCCATATAGTTGAAAAGCCAATTGAATCTATTTGTCTTGTTATTGTTCCGGCATTATTCCCTTTGGTTATTATTATTGAACCGGTTTGGGCTTTGCATAATTGCAATGTCTCGGTTAGTATTAATATTATCAATATTTTTTTCATTGCCGATATTCTGCTTCCTTAATTAATTGCTTTGTAATTTTCCTTTACATATCAACTTTTATTATACTTATTTAAGGTACATCATCTTCAAGGATTTGACATATGGACCTGCCACGACCTGATAGATATATATTCCGCTTGCAACTGAACGTCCGATATTATTATCGCCGTTCCATTGGACGGTATAATTACCTGCTTGACTCTCACTGTTT
>CAZUCY010000090.1:0-15744 GCA_964618785.1 uncultured Ignavibacteriaceae bacterium
GGGAGTTGATATATAAAGGTATTAAAGAATTAATTGAATATTAAAGACAAAATTTCGGGAGTTTTAAATGGATATAATTATGCCGAAGATGGGCGAATCAATAATGGAAGGGACAATAATAAAATGGCACAAGAAAGTTGGTGAGCAGGTAAAGAAAGATGAAACTATATTTGAAATCAGTACCGATAAAGTGGACACCGAAGTCCCGGCGCCGGCGGATGGAACAATTGCGGAAATTTTGGTTGGCGAACAGGAAACAGTTGAAGTGGGAACTGTAGTTGCAAAACTAAATAAAAGCATTGAGCTTCCCGAAATAGAGGAGATAAAAAGCAAAGCAGAATTATTATCAAAAGCCGTTGATCATGCAGTACTTGCAGGCGAAGATAAAAAAACAGAATCTCTAAACCAGAGCTCAAAATTTTTATCTCCACTCGCATTAAATATCTTGCGAGCAGAAAATATTGCCCTTGATGAGCTTGACAATATTGACGGAACAGGTTTGAATGGCAGGGTTACTAAAAAAGATATTATTAATTACGTGGAAAATAAAAAAAATAAAGAAAATGAACAGGTTGAACGGAAGGCTGATAAATCAGTAAAAGGGAATTTGGCGGAAACAAATTATGAAACAATAGGCGCATCTTCTCAACATTCCGCTAAAATTCAGACTTTATACCCTTCTAATGAAATTGAGCGGATACCGATGGATAATATTCGTCAGAAAATAATGCAGCATATGATAAACAGCCGGGATACTTCCGTGCATGTTACTGCTATGTTAGAGGCGGATGTCAGCAGGATATACAATTTTCTGAAAAATAACCGGGATAGTATTCAAAAGAAAGAAGGCGTTAAATTAACATATATGCCTTTTATTGCTCATGCTTGTATAAAGGCTTTGAAGGAATTTCCGCTTGTAAATGCTGCGCTTGATGGATATACGATTATAAAAAAGAAATATATAAATCTTGGAATTGCAGTAGCGGTTGATCCGGGAGGATTGATTGTTCCGAATATTAAAAATGCAGATGAGCAAAATATTTTTGGTCTGGCAAACTCTATAAACGGCATTGCAGAGAGAGCAAGAACAAAAAAACTTGTGCCGGATGATATCATGGATGGAACATTTACAATAACAAATTACGGTATATTCGGAACTATATTTGGTACGCCGATAATAAATCAGCCGGAAGTTGCAATTCTGGGTGTGGGCACTGTAGTCAAGAAGCCTGTTGTTATTGAGATTGAAGGATCAGATACAATTGCAATCAAGCCGGTAATGGCGCTTTCTCTTACGCACGATCACCGGCTTGTAGACGGTATGCTTGGCGGAAGATTTTTAAAATCAATTAAAGATACTCTGGAAAACTTTAATGTTAATTCAATTTAATTGTTAAAATTGATTCTATAACTGATGTTGATCAGTTATTAAATATTGAACTATTTTAGAATTAGTTAGTTGTTTTTGTCAGAAATATTCTAATTATTCATTTAGTAATTAAAAAACAATATATCATCTTTGCGGGATTTTAATAATTTTACCGTGATTAACTATTTCTACAAATATTTTGTTCCTAACTGTCCTGCCGATGCAGTATTTAGCGTAATATTGGAAGTTAATTAAAAATGATAATAAATCAGCATCAAAGAGAATATAAAGAACAGGTTGAAAAAGTAAAAATTCCGCTTGGCAAAAGACCTGAATGGCTTAAAGTAAAGCTGCCTGCCGGCGAAAATTTCAGCGATGTAAAAAATTTAATGAGAAGTCAGCACCTTCACACCGTATGTGAAGAAGCGCGGTGCCCTAATATTGCAGAATGCTGGAATCACCGCACTGCAACATTTATGATACTAGGCGATACATGCACAAGAAGCTGCGGCTTCTGCAATATTAAAACAGGTATACCTGCAAAGCTTGATCTTGATGAGCCAAAAAGGGTAATGCAATCGGTAAAAGAATTAAAACTTGCTCATGTGGTTATTACTTCAGTTAACCGTGATGAATTAAAGGACGGCGGCGCATCAATATTCAGTGAAACGGTAAGGCTTATAAATGAAGAAATGCCGGGTACAACTATAGAAATATTGATTCCTGATTTCAAAGGTGCAGTTGAATCGTTTGAAATTATTATGAAAAATCCGCCGGATATTTTAAACCATAATCTTGAAACAGTTCCACGGTTATATCATGTAGTAAGACCGCAGGCAAAATATGAAAGAAGTCTTGAGCTTATACGATGGTTTAAAAACAGGCGTCTGAGAACTAAAAGCGGTTTGATGGTTGGGATTGGTGAGCGTCCTGAAGAAGTTCTTGAAACTATGCTTGAACTTGTTAAACATGGATGCAATATTCTTACAATTGGTCAGTATCTCCAGCCGACTAAAATGCATCTTCCAGTTGACAGATTCGTTACTCCAGATGAATTTAAAATGTTCCGGGTAGAAGGATTGAAAATGGGATTTAAAATTGTTGAATCTTCTCCGCTCGTAAGAAGCTCATATCATGCAGATCAGCAGGCAAAAGCAATATTTTAATTTATAACTCATATTGCGCAAAAAATAGCGACTTCCCAAAATTTTGTGTAATGTAAGTAATAATTTTATAATAGGAATATTTGTAAAATCCTGCAGTTATTCCTAAATTTACCAGATAAATTTTTAATTCTTGATGGAAAGATAATGATTGAGCATAAAGGTAAAATCATACAGATAATTGGTCCGGTTATCGATATAGAATTTGAAGAAGGACATCTACCGAGTATATACAATGCAATTAAAATTCCAAGAATAAGCACCGAGGGTGTTCAGGAAGATTTAATTGTTGAAGTTCAACAGCATTTAGGTGAAGACAGAGTACGTGCTGTTGCTATGGATTCAACCGACGGTTTGACAAGAGGATTGGATGCTTATGATACAGGCGGGCCAATAATGGTTCCGGTAGGTCCGGCTACACTTGGAAGATTAATTAACGTAATTGGACAAGGAATTGATGGATTAGGTGAAATAAAATCAGAAAAGAAATATCCAATTCACAGACCGGCTCCTTTATTTAAAAACCTTTCCCCAAAGACAGATATTTTTGAAACCGGTATAAAAGTTATTGATTTGATTGAGCCGTATTCCAAAGGCGGGAAAACCGGTTTGTTCGGCGGTGCAGGTGTTGGAAAAACGGTTATTATACAGGAATTGATTCATAATATTGCACAGGAACACGGAGGTTTTTCAGTTTTTGCCGGTGTCGGTGAAAGAACACGTGAAGGAAATGACCTTTGGCTTGAAATGAAAGAATCAGGCGTTTTGCCAAAAACCGCATTGGTTTTCGGACAAATGAACGAACCGCCCGGTGCAAGATTAAGAGTAGGTCTTACTGCTTTAACTGTTTCCGAATATTTCAGAGACGATGAGGGAAAAGACGTACTTTTATTTATCGATAATATTTTCCGTTTCACTCAAGCAGGTTCTGAAGTGAGCGCACTTTTAGGACGTATGCCTTCGGCAGTGGGTTATCAGCCCAACCTGGCTACAGAGATGGGAGCTTTACAGGAAAGAATTACTTCTACAGATAAGGGATCAATCACTTCAGTTCAGGCTATTTATGTACCTGCAGATGACTTGACAGATCCGGCTCCTGCAGCAGTTTTTGCTCACCTTGATGCTACAACAGTATTAAGCCGTCAAATTTCCGAACTTGGAATTTATCCCGCTGTTGATCCACTCGATTCTACATCAAGAATTCTTGAACCGGGAATTATCGGCAACGAACATTACGAAGTTGCAAAAAATTGCAAAGAAATTTTACAGCAGTATAAAGACTTACAGGATATTATTAATATTCTTGGAATGGATGAACTTTCGGATGAGGATAAAATTGTAGTTAAAAGAGCAAGAAGGATTCAGAGATTTTTCAGTCAGCCTTTCCATGTTGCCGAGCAGTTTACAGGTTACAAAGGAAAATATGTTAAGCTGGAAGATACAATAAGGGGATTCAAAGGAATTATAAACGGCGAATACGATAATCTACCTGAATCAGCTTTTTTGTTTGTTGGTTCAATCGAAGAAGCTGTTGAAAAAGCTAAAGCGATGAAGTAATATGGCAGAATTAAGTTTGGATATATTTACTCCGTCTAAATTAGCGTATTCTGCTGCTATTGTAAAAGCAGTAACTATACCGGGTACGGTCGGCAGCTTCCAGATTCTTCATAATCATGCTCTTTTAATAAGTACTTTTGAGCTCGGCGCTATTAAAGTTAAAATTGATGATAATAGCACTTTATTTTTTTCTACTAGCGGTGGTACGGTGGAAGTACTTAATAATAAAGTTAAAATATTGGCAGATTCTCTGGAATTAGTGCATGAAATCGACCTTGCCAGGGCAAAGGATGCTTTAAAACGCGCTGAAGAAAGGCTTGCGAAAAAAACAGTTGAGAGAATTGATGTTGACCGTGCAAAATCTTCTTTAGCAAGGGCAAATAACAGAATTAAAATATATGAAAAATATTTCGAGTACCAACCGTAACTATTTCATATAACGACAGATCGCGCTTACCCCTATTGAAACTTGTCGCTGCAATTCAATTAATATACCCGTCTCCCAAAATAATATTTTTCAAAGCCGGGTTATCATTAAGATTCTCAACTAACTTTTCAAAATATTCAATAAGAAATTTTATTCTTTCACTTTCATCCTGAATAGTTAATAAAGTCTGCTGCTGCTGAATTGATAAACCTGATTTTTCTGCAATTTTATATGATTTCATGTATGATTTATTATAATTATCCCAGAATGACTCCTCAAGTTTATAATTTACACGGTCAATAATATTTACAAATTTTGTCTTAACTTCGTTCAAAAGCCCGCAATCAACTGAAGAAGTAATATCATTATACTCCTCAACATTTGCTTGATAATAACCGTCTGATTGCATCACAAAACTAGTCATTAAAAATCGTTCTTTCCCTTCAATAATAATATCCATTTCACCCGTAAGATATTTTTTTAGAACTTTTGTAATGACCACGTAAGTCCCCACCTTAGAGAACTCCCCGTTGAAAGAAGCTATGATTCCGAATCCATTGTTTTCATCTAAGCACATATTAACCATTCTTCTATATCTTTTTTCAAAAATATGAAGCGGGTACCTTGAAAGAGGGAATACAACAAGCTTTAAAGGAAATAAGGGGATTACAGGTTTCATTTCAATTATTTTATTACTGTCCTAAAATACAAAAAAAAATTAAAGAAGCATTGGAAAAATGTTAATATCGTCTAAAAACAATATTCAAAGAGCATAATAAATATATATAAGTATTTCAGTTTTTTGTAATAAATGTGTTTAATTGCAAGTAGAGAAAATATTTTAACTCAAAAAGTAGTTTCCCAAATTATGTAAATTCTCTATCTGCGGTAAGTTCAGATCCAACTTATTTGCGCCAAAGAGATGATGAAATCATCATTTATATTAGTTTTTATTTTAGGTATAAATCTACCGGGAATTACTGTTCAACCTGATTTTGGTAAAATAATTTTTCCCACTTTGGAACCATAAGCAACAGGTTATATTAAAATTTATTTTTAAAAATCCATTATAATCCTAAAAGTGTAATAGAATTTTTGGCAAATTCAACTAAGGGAGTAAAGTAAATACCAAAAATTATAACCGGGGCAGCAAGTAAAAACACAAGGATAAGCGCACCGTAAGAAGCTGAAAATGCAGGGGTCTCTTTTTCAGATTTATCAAGAAACAGGCACTTTAAAACTTTTATATAGTAGTAAAGGGACACTACTGTATTAAGCAGTGCAATTACGGCAACTACAATCATCTTTGCATCTACAAGAGCGATAAACAAATAAAGCTTGCCGATGAATCCCACAGTCGGAGGTAGACCCGTAAGGGAAATCATAAATATTGCAAGTGATACGGCAAGGAAAGGAGTTGAAGAACCAAGCCCTTTATAATCATCCAATTCTTCGCTTCCGATTTTATTTGCAATAAGCACAACCACGAAAAAAGCTCCAAGGTTCATTACGGCGTATGCCATAAAGTAAATTAAAATAGCTGTTATACCTTCGTTTGACATAACTGCTAAGCCTAAAAGCAGATAACCGGCATGCGCAATACTAGAGTAAGCAAGAAGTCTTTTCATATTCGTCTGCCAGAGCGCGGTAAAATTGCCGAGCGTCATTGTTAGAACCGAAATAATGATAATGAAAGATTTCCAATCAATAATTCCCAACAGATGCCAGAATCCATTCGGATCTATTGACTGAATAAATGTTACTTTTATAAATCTGATTAAGAGAGCAAATCCAGCCGCTTTACTTGCAATCGAGAGGAAAGCAGTAATCGGAATAGGTGCGCCTTCATAAACATCAGGCGTCCAAAAATGAAATGGAGCAGCGGAAATTTTAAAACCAATTCCCACAAAAATCAATATACCGGCTAGCAGAAATGCTAAACTTTGCATTTGCGGTGCTTGTATTAAGGAATTAATCTCGTAAAGATTAGTGCTCCCTGTTATTCCGTATATAATTGAAATTCCGAATAGCATTATTCCAGAAGAAACTCCGCCATATATAACGTATTTTAATGAAGATTCGCTATTGCGTAAAGATTGTTTTGTAAATCCCACCAGTATATAAGATGATAGAGAAACAAGTTCAAGTGAAATGTATATAACTATTAGATCGGAAGCGGAAACCATAAACATCATTCCGATAATCATACCGAATATTAGAGTGTAATATTCACCATGCCTGTCTAAGCTGTTCTTTATTTCGGTGGAAAAAATTGAAAACAGTACTACAAGAATTGAAGCAAAAATGATCAGTAATTTAAAGAAACTTCCGAAAGGGTCTACTATAAACCATCCCACACTGCTGTTTGTGGAAAAAGCAAATGCGTTTGTCCCGAACTGGTCGATCAAAAAATAACCGGCTGTCAACAATCCTATTATTGAAATACAAGGGAGCAGATTCTTATTCTTTATCCATATTAAATCTACAACAACAAGCAGAACAATAACTGCCGCAATTACCAATTCAGGTTTAATTAGATAGAGACTATTTACAAGATAATTTAAATTATTAGTATTCACTTTAATCAGACATTAAGTTTTACAATATTATTAATGAACCAATGAGCTGTAAATAACTTGTGCATCGGTCATAAGTTTGACCATAGCATTTACCGAAGAATTCATCAAGTTCAACATTGAAGAAGGATAAACTCCGATAAAAATAATAATGACACTTAAAGGAACGAGCATTGCATATTCTCTTAATGTTAGATCACTAAGAGCAGACCATTTTTCTTTTAAACTTCCGAGAAAAACTCTTTGCAGTGTCCAGAGCATATAGCCTGCGCCAAGTAGTATCCCGAGGGTCGAGATAACAGTAATTATTCTGATTGTTTGAAAACCAAAAGCGCCAAGGAAGATAAAAGATTCGGAGACAAAACCGCTTAACCCAGGTAGTCCGATTGCTGCAAAAAAAGCTAGAGTTGTAAAACCCGCATAAATAGGCATCTGAGTAGCAAGTCCGCCGAAATCTTCTATACCTCTAGTATGGGCTCTATCATATATAACGCCGACAATTAAAAAGAGCATAGCTGTTATAGTGCCGTGATTGAACATTTGTAATACAGCACCCGAAATTCCAAGAGTATTCAGAGAAGCCATACCAAGCAAAACGAATCCCATATGTGAGATAGATGAATAGGCTATAAGTTTCTTAAAATCTTTTTGAGCCATAGCGCATAAAGCTCCGTATATAATGTTAATCATTCCGAATAAAGCAATGTACCAGATTAACTGCCGTGTAATTTCGGGGAATACAGGATAACAGATTCTTAATATTCCGTAAGTTCCCATTTTCAGCAGGACACCGGCAAGAATAACGCTTATGGCTGTAGGAGCTTCTACGTGCGCATCGGGCAGCCAGGTGTGGAACGGGAACATCGGAATTTTTATTGCGAACCCTATAAATAAAGCTATATATGCTATAAATCTTAAATTAGAGGGATTAAAGGGTGATAGTATTCCGGTTAAATTATAATTTTGATGGTTCATCATGGAAAGCATGTTGAATGTAAACACTTTTGAACCGTCTGCAAGAACTTCTGAAGAACTGAAATATAATCCAATCATTACTAGAAGTATAAGAACGCTTCCGAACAAAGTATATAAAAAGAATTTAATAGCGGCGTATTCTCTTCGCGGTCCGCCCCAAATTCCTATTAAGAAGTACATGGGTAAAAGCATTAATTCCCAGAAAATGTAGAAGAGGAAGAAATCAAGAGAAACAAAAACACCCATCATGCCGGTATCAAGTAAAAGGAACAAAGCAAAATATCCCTTAACAGATTTGTTTATCGTCCACGAAGACAGTGAAGCGATAAAAGAAATTAAAGCAGTTAACAATACCAGAGGAATACTTAACCCGTCTATTCCAAGAAAATAATCTACTTTGATCTTGCCGATCCATGAGAACCCGCTTATATCAATCCATCTGAATTTCTCTATGAATTGGAAAGAAGCCGGATCATTTATTCCGCCAAGCGCATAATTGTAACTGCGCAGTAAAAAAACTGCAGCAATAACCTGCACCAAAGTGATAACGAGCGTAAAGCTTTTAATTACCACATCTAATTTCTTAGGAATGAATAAAATAATAACCATTCCTATTATTGGAAGGAAGGTTATAAACGATAAAATGGGAAAGTATTGCATTTTCTATTTACCTAAATTTTCAAACTAAAAAGACTTAAATAAGAATAAAATAATTACTAATGAGAACACAAATAATACAATGTATGTCTGAACTTTACCTGTTTGAAATCTTCTGAATATTAATCCTATAAAACCGCTAAGATAACCCATGAAATTTACAAGCCCGTCAACCACATAATGATCAAACTGGCCGCCGAAGCTTGAAATAAGTCTTGTAAATGAAGCCGAACCATCTACAAGTCCGTCAATTATATAAGTATCTATCCAGAACAAAATTTTACTTAACCCAAGAGTAAACGCAATGAATGTTGAATCATAAATTTCATCAAAATACCATTTGTTAAATGAGAGTTTATACAGGGGCTTAATTGAATCGGCAAGTTTATCCGGATTTAATTTCTTCCACTGATAAAACAAAAATGCGGTTAGGATTCCAAGTCCGGCAACTAACAGTGAAAGAAACATTGCGGGAATATGCGCCTTGTGCATTGCCTGGGTGTAAACTTCCGAATATGTTATTTCATCATTCTTTTGCCTAATTACTTTGCCCGGTAAATTGTTTTCACCGCCGGGTTTTAAATTATTTCTCATGAATGAATAACGGGTATTTTGAGGAGTACAAAGTTCGGGAGTTTTTACCCAAGTTGATAACAACGCACCTTGTTCGGGGTTAAACGGATTTGGCGTGTACCAAATAAATACTGAAAGCGCAGCTAATACTACAAGGGGCATAGCCATTACAAATGGAGATTCATGGGCGTGATCGTATTTCTCTTTGTTCTTTGGTTCGCCGTGGAAAGTTAAAATAACCAATCTGAACATGTAAAATGCAGTTAGAAGTGCAACAAAAAACCCAACAGCGGGGAAGAACCACTGCCCGGTAAGCGAGCTGAATGCAAATGTACCCGCTAAAATTCCATCTTTACTGAGAAAACCTGAAGTAAGGGGAATGCCAGAAATTGATAATGAAGCAATCAGAAAAGTGCAATAAGTTATGGGTAATTTCCTTCTTAATCCGCCCATATTTCTGATATCCTGTTCATGGTGCATAGCGTAAATAACCGAACCGGAACATAAGAAAAGTAATGCTTTAAAAAATGCATGAGTAATGAGATGGAAGAAAGCAAATGAATAAGCGCCTACTCCAAGCCCCATAACCATATAACCAAGTTGACTTATGGTGGAATATGCTAGAACTTTTTTAATGTCGTTTTGTGTTAATGCTATCGTAGCAGGAATTAAGGCAGATATAGCTCCGATTACAGCAATAAACTCTAATGCTCCGGCGGATAAAAGAGGGAATACTCTTACAATAAGGTAAACGCCCGCAGCAACCATTGTCGCAGCATGAATTAAAGCGCTTACAGGCGTAGGTCCTTCCATTGCATCCGGCAGCCAGACATGAAGCGGGAATTGTGCGGACTTTCCAATAGCGCCGCAAAAAATAAGGATGCCGGTTACTGTAAGCCAAAATCCGCTATTAAACGGAAGAACTCCAGTTGAGATTTGAGCAAATATTTTATCAAATGTAAATGTATGGTATGTTATAAAAAGCATTAATATTCCTAAAAACATACCGATATCACCTATCCTGTTAGTAATAAATGCTTTTTTAGCGGCATTTGACGCAGAGTCTTTTTCGTACCAAAAACCTATCAATAAGTATGATGATATACCTACAAGATCCCAGAATATATACATCATTAACAAATTGTGTGAAAATACTATCCCATTCATTGAGAAAACGAAAATACCGAGATAAGCAAAATACCGGTTATATCTTTTATCGCCCTTCATATAAGCAATTGAGAAGATATGAACCAACATACTTATTAAGGAGACAACAACTATCATCAATACTGAAATGTTGTCTATAAGAATTCCCAGATCAACAGTAATTCGCCCTAAAATGGGAACATTGGTTAAATCAATCCAATGCATTTCGCTAACAATACTTGCACCCGGAAAATAATTAAGTTGGGAATAAGCAAGAATAACCGAAAGAACAAAAGCTATAACTAAAACAGCAGTTTCGAAAAGATAAAGGAATTTAAGCTTTTTACCGAGGAAAAGCGTTACTACAAAACCCAATAAAGGCAGGAATAGGATTGCTAACGCTATTTGAATCATCAAGTTCTCTGTCATAAATTCTAATCCTTTAAAGTATCAATTTCATCAACATTAACCGTTGAGAAATTCTTATAAATATTCAATACGATAGCAAGTGCAATTGCAGCTTCTGCCGCAGCCAGTATGATAACAAAAAGAGCCATAATTTGTCCCTGGTATCCGAAGTTTCCAAACTTTGCAAATGCTATAAAATTTATATTAGCCGAATTGAGGATAAGTTCAATTCCCATAAGAACCATAATGGCATTCTTCCTTGTAACAATGCCGAAAATACCAAGGCAGAAAAGGGCTATACTTACAAAAAGAAAATGATTTAATGTTATTTCCATAATAATTTTATTTGCGCGCCATGGAAGCGGCTCCGATAAGCGCAATTAGTAATAGTATTCCAAGCAATTCAAAAACAACTGCATATTGCTGTAACAGTAAAAGTCCTATGGAATGAGTAGTAGAAAGAGGTAATTCGCTGTTAATGGTCTTCCATTTTGTGTTCAAAAGCGCCGTGGCAATAATTCCGGCAAACAAAGCGACTGCGAGTGTTGCAGGAACAATTTTAAGTGTTCCGGTTTTTATTTGGACATTTGTAATTTTATTTGTTAACATTACTCCGAACAGCAGCAATATAAGAATGCCTCCGATATAAACGATAAGCTGAACTATAGCAATAAAATCTGCCCCGAGCAGTACATAAATGCCGGCAACTCCGAAAAAAGTAAAAAGTAAATAGTAAGCAGAGTGAATTATGTTTCTGGTAGTTACTACAAAGAATGCGGATAGGACCGTTATTGCTGCAAATAAATAAAATATGATAGAATAAATTGGCATAATTTATTGTTCCTTTGGTGCATTAACCGGGCCGGGAGCCGATGCAGCTTTTGCTTCTTTTTCTTTAGCTTTCCCGGCTTCAAAACGTTTAAAATTAACTTTTTTCTCTTCAGATTCTTCAGGTGTTAATATTGAGAAGTTATATATTAAATTTGATCTTTCATACTCCGAAAATTCATAAGTATCCGTCATATAAATACATTCAGTAGGACAGGGGAAAACACATAGCTGGCAGTAGCAGCATTTAGCAAAATCTATAGTAAATTCAGTGACCCATAATGCTTTCTTTTTACCTTGAGAAGTTTTTCCTAAGTCTTCGTTAGGAACCGCTTTAACTGTTTCAATAGATATGCAATCGACGGGGCAGGCGCGGGAACATTGGTCGCATCCAATACAATCATCAAAGTTTACATATAGGCGGTTTCTTTCTCTATCCGGCAGCTTTGGCTTTACATCGGGGTATTGAATTGTAACGGCGTGAACAAATAAATGTTTAAAAGTAATTCCCATACCGATAAGAATTGTAGTAACCGCAGTCCATATATTTTTAAAATATTGAATCATATTGTTATAGCAAAGTTATTACACCAATAATGATTAAATTGACAAAAGCCAGCGGGATTAAATATTTCCAGCAGGTATTCATCAATTGATCCACACGCAATCTTGGCAAAGTCCATCTTAACCACATTTGAACAAAAACAAAAAATAATCCTTTTGCCGTGAACCAGAATAATTGTTCAATGGGAATAAACCATTTTAATCCCAAAAGATTTCCAAGGTAACCGCAAGGTGATTGATAACCCCCAAAAAAAAGAGCCGCTACCAAAGAAGAAACTACAAACATATTTGCATATTCAGCCAGGAAGAACATGGCGAACTTCATACCTGAATATTCTGTATGGTATCCGGCAACTAGTTCCGATTCGGCTTCGGGAATATCAAACGGGGTTCTGTTAACTTCTGCAAGAGTACTTATATATATTATTCCAAATCCAAGTATCATAAAAGGAATTAATAAAAGTTTAGTACTGCCCGTGCCAGGCCCCCCAAAAATCATCCAGTTCCAGAAATGACCTGTCTGCATTTCGCTTAAAGAACTTAGATTTAGCGTGCCTGTAACCATAACAATTGTTATAATTATAAGAACTGTTGGAATTTCATAGCTGATAATCTGTGCAACAGACCTAACAGCTCCAAGAAGTGAATATTTATTGTTTGATGACCAGCCTGCCATTAATATTCCTGCAACGGAAAATCCACTTACTGCAACAATGAATAATACGCCAAGGTCTAAGTTTGAACCAATGAATACGCTTGAGAAAGGAATGGCGGCAAATGCAGCATAACTGCCAACAAATACAAGGACGGGCGCTATATTAAAAAAAACCTTATCAGTATTTGAGGCAATAATATCTTCCTTTTGAAAAAGTTTAAAAATATCTGCAATCGGCTGTAGTGCACCGTGCCATCCTACTCTCATAGGACCTAAGCGGTCCTGCATGTGTGCGGAAATTTTTCTTTCCCACCATACTGCAAATAAAGCGTAGGGTAATATGAATATGAAAAGTGGGAGTAAGCTTTGAATCAGAGCTGCAATTATATCGCTTCCGAATAGTTTATAAAAAAAAATGTATATCATCTGTCTACTTCTCCCAATACAATATCAATGCTGCCGAGAATTGCGATAACGTCGGCTACCATGTGCCCCTTGCAAAGCTCATTCATTATGCCCAGATGTACAAATGAGGGTCCTTTTACTTTTACCCTGAATGGATTGACCGAACCGTTGCTTATAATAAAATAACCAAGTTCACCCTTCGGATTTTCTACGCGTGAATAAACCTGTCCAACAGGCGGCTTTATTCTTTTAGGGATTGCAGAGGTTACATCGCCTTCCGGCAATTGATCTAATGCCTGTTCTATTATTTTAAGGCTTTCTTCCAATTCTTGAATACGTATATAGTATCTGTCCCAGCAATCACCAACAGTTCCCTGTAAACCCTTACCAACAGGAATATCAAAATTAAATTTATTATAAACAGAATAAGTGTCATCTTTTCGGATATCCCATTTAAAACCGCTTCCTCTAAGATTTGGACCGCTTATTCCATAGTTAATTGCAGTCTCTAATGGAAGAATACCTACGTTTGCAGTTCTATCTATAAAAATCTTATTATATGTTAGAAGGTTATTTAGGTCTTTAACTTTAGGTCTGAAATAAGTTACGAATTCTTTGGCTGTTCTCACAAAGTCGGGATGCAAATCATGTGAAAGGCCGCCAACCCATATATAATTATAGAGCATTCTTGCACCGCAGGTCATTTCAAAAAGGCTTAATATTTTTTCTCTGTCTATAAAACAAAACAAGAAAGGAGTAAATGCACCTATATCAAGTCCATAAGTACCAATAGCAACTAAATGGGATGCTATCCGCTGAAATTCGCCCATAATTACTCTTATATATTCAACTCTTTCGGGCACCTGAATACCAAGTAATTTTTCAACCGCAATAGCATAACCAAATTCATTATACATCGCAGAAAGATAATCCATCCTATCCGTATAAGGAATTACCTGCGGATAAGTCATTGACTCGGCATGTTTCTCAAAACATCTGTGTAAATAGCCTATATGAGGTTTTACAGCTTTAATAATTTCGCCTTCAATTTCTAATTCCAACCTTAACACGCCGTGAGTTGATGGGTGCTGCGGGCCCATATTAAGGATCATATGTTCGGTTTTTAGAGCCATATTTTATAGATATTTTATATATGAAGCTGACTAAAATTTAGGTCGACTTGCCAAGTTGACTCTTATTATGTTCCAGTATTTGATAAAAATCAGGGAAATAATTTTTTTTAAGTCTTAAAATTACTATATGTACAACCTCAAATTAATTAATAAGGTACTTTCATTCCCTGATAAAATTCAGGATTTTTATAATCTTTTCTTAAAGGATAACCGGCTTCCCAATCATAAGGCATTAATATTCTTCTTAAATCAGGATGATTAAGAAATTTGATCCCAACCAAATCATAAGCTTCACGTTCGTGCCAATCTGCATGATGCCAGATTAATGCGACGGAAGAAACTTCAGGATTTTCTCTTACGGCAGAAACTTTCAGTACAACTTTATGTCTGAATTTAGTAGATTCAAGATGATAATAAACGCTTAATGTTCCGCCTTCAATTTTATTATTGCCGTTTTCATCTTTTAATATTTTCCCATTTGCATCATCGACACCTGAAAGACAGATTAAGCTGTCAAATTTTAAATTTTCATTATCACGTAAAAACAAACAAACTTCATTAATTTTCAAAGGCGATATTGTAATAAAAGGATCAAAAGGCGGGGATGAAATTAATTCAAAAACAAAATCGCCCAATTTTTCTTTTAGAATAGTAAATATCTCTTGAATATTTTTCATACTGTTTTCTTAACCAAAGATTCATTTCTGATTTTTTCCTGGAGTTTTAACAGCCCTTCCAACAAAGCTTCCGGTCTGGGAGGGCATCCGGGTACATAAACATCAACGGGTATAACTCTGTCTACACCTTTCAGAACATGATATCCGTGTTCCCAGTATGGTCCGCCGCAGTTTGAACAACTGCCCATAGATATAACATATTTAGGATCAGCCATTTGTTCATAAATTCTTTTTATACGTGTAGCCATTTTTAATGTAACTGTTCCTGAAATAATTATAATATCAGCCTGACGCGGTGAATTTCGCGGAATAACTCCAAATCGATCAAAATCATAGTGTGAAGCGGAAGTTGCCATCATTTCTATAGCACAGCAGGCTAAACCAAAACCTACCTGCCATAAAGAAGATAAACGAGACCAATTAAGCAAATCTTCTAATGATGATATTACAATACCTTCTTTAGCAAATTGTTTATCTAATAATCCCATAACTATTTTGTATTTAAATAGATAGTAAGTTTATAGCACGTCTAAAAACCTATAGTATTTTAAAGTGTACTCAACCTTGTACCTCAACTTCTTCTGTGGAGGGTTCTTTTTTAAGAACTGGCGGAACAACTTTCGGTCTTATC